>CAYSGY010000093.1:0-13687 GCA_964430315.1 uncultured Planctomycetaceae bacterium | reverse complement strand
AAACGCCTTATAGCCTTGGCCGTGTAATCCAAGCCGTCTCTTCAGAAAGTGCAGTGTCCTTGGCAAGCCTGCGGCGAGGTCAGCCTTCCACAATCGTGCGTTTCTGCGGATCGTAGGTGGTGCGGCGACCGGAGTCGAACGATTGCATGGCCATCAGGACGGCGATGGAGTGGTGCAGGCCGGCGTCGATCGAGGCCACCGGCGTCTTGCCGCTGCGCAGGCACTGGAGCCAGTCGAGGAAGTGGTCGGGACACTCGATCGGCTCGACGTGGTGTTCCCCACGGATCTTCCCGTCACGCTTGGGGCCGCCCAGTGCGCTGTAGGTCGCCTTGCCCCAAAGGGCCTCCATCTTGAGCGTCCCCTTGTCACAAGAGAAGTCCAGCCGATTGCCCGTCCCATTCCCGAGATTGCTCGAATAGGACATGACGAACCCCTCCGGATAGGTCCACAGCGCTTCGACATTGTCCGGGCAGGTGAAGTGGTAGTCGTCGTTCCAGGTGGACGTGCGGCCGATGCAGACGCAACTGGTGGGGAATGTGGCGCCGGTAATGAAATGCACCAGATCGACGAAATGGGCGCCCAGGTTGGGGACGGGACCGTCGCTCAATTCGCGGTAGCCGTACCAGCCGGAGAACAGATTCGCGTCGAAGGGGCGCTTGGGCAGGTCCATGAGGAATTCATCCCAATCGACGTCTTCCTTGCGCACGTCCGTCTTGAGGTAATGGTACCAATAGGGCTTCTCGCCGTTGCGGGCCTGCTCGATTCGCGAGGCCTTGCCCAACACGCCCGACTGCCACAGCGCGCGGAGCCCGAACGAGGAGGGCTGGCTGCGGCTCTGCGTGCCGACCTGGACGATCACACCGGCTTGCTTGACCGCGTCGTAGGCCGAGAGGAGCCGGTCGAGCCGCTTGGCCATGGGCTTTTCGACGTAGACGTGCTTGCCCGCCCGGGCCGCCGCCTCCAGATGCGTCGTATGATGGTAGTCGGGCGAGGCGATCATCACGGCATCGATCTCCTTGATGGCCAGCAGGTCGCGATAGCTGGCCATCTGCTTGGCGTCGCGGCCGTACCACTCCTTGATCAGCCCGGCCGCCTCTTCCCGGCTCACCCGCCAGGGGTCGGCCACGGCGATGTACTGGACATTCTGGGCGGCGTCGTGCTTGTGGATGCCGGCCATGTGGGCGTGGCATCCCCGATCGCCGCAGCCGATCTGGCCCAGCAAGATCCTGTCGTTGGCGCCCACCACCCGGCCGTAGCTCCGTGCGGTCATCGCCATGGCCGAAACGCCGGCCGTGCCCTTGAGGAAAGTCCGACGCGAAAGTCGAGGCATGCGTAGTTCTCCTTGAGGCAAAGATCAACGGGCTTGTCCGGCGAGTTGGTGGCCGACCAGCGCGACCCATTCTTGTCGGGGGTAGCGGCCTTGTCAATCATCTCTGTGCCAGCCGACAATGTCCTCCGGAGGCGGCCATCAGAAGATTCGGCCGGAGACTGGCCACCGTTCGCGGCGAGCCGATTGTCAAGGAGGATTTCGAGCGATGGCCAAGAGACGACAAGGTCTTGTTCGATGAGAATCGGCGCGGCTTCTGGAACCTGCGATGCAAGACCTGGGGCGACAACCATCTGCTTCTCGGCAACCCGGAGGCGCCCGACATCACGTACGACCCGGCACTCAAGGGCGTCTATGATATTGAAGTGGAATCCCGTGCGACGGATCCTCCTCGTCGTCAACGAACTACGAAGTTGACGGCGATGGTCCCTGGAACCCCTTGCCGGTCTACTGCCAAAAGAACCCGTTGGGGGGAAGACTTCTCCAGGCTGAGGGTACCACGTGCCGCCACGACCACCTCGTAAACTCTGCCGGAAACCGTTAGAATGGCGGCTACGGAGAGTTGCCCATTTCGTACTTCCTCGCGATTCGAGGGGATCGAGGGTCAGTGGTCGACACGGTGGTTGAGATCCCCCTATCGGGGCAGTCACTCACATTCGGGCCCCGCGGTGATCTAGGCACTGCGGAAGGGCTTCCGCCGTCCTTGTTTCTTGCCGGGCCTGAGAACCAACTTGCCGGAGTGGCGGTTCATTCCCTTCTTGGAGGCGATTGTCTACTCTCCAGTCCGGTGGTCTTTAGTGGTCCCCCTGGAAGTGGTAAGACGCACCTCGCCACCGGTTTGGTTGGGATCTGGCGCCAGAGGTCCGGCCCGCGGTCCGCGGTCTATGTGCCAGCCGTCGACTTCGCGCACGAGTGGACCGACGCCATCGAAGCGCAGGCCACCGAAGAGTTCCACAGGCGTTATCGGTACTGCGGGTTGTTGGTGATCGACGATATCGATGTTCTGGCCTCGAAGCAGGCGGTCCAGCAAGAATTGTTGCACACGATCGACGCCACGGAGTCGAACGGCGGCCGAATGGTATTGACGTGCACGACATTTCCCGCACAAGTCGCCGGCCTCTTGCCAGCGCTGGAAAGCCGTATGGTGGGCGGGTTGGTGGTACCTTTGGCCTTGCCGGGTCCCGACACGCGTTTGGCCGCGGTGATCCGCTTCGCCCGGACACGCGGCATCGACTTGCCGAGGGAAGCCGCGATCCTCCTGGCCGAAGGTCTGCCCGGCCCGCTCGCAGGCCTGTGGGCTGCCGTACTGCATCTCGAGATGTCTGCTCGCGTCGGTACGGGGGCGATTTCCGAAGGCGCGGTTCGCAACTACCTGGCGGAGCACTGCAAACCGGAGCCCTCGCTCCGCGATATCGCTGCCGCGACCGCCCGCCAGTTTTCGCTCCGCCTGGCCGATTTGCGAAGTCCCTCGCGGCGCCATCTGGTCGTTGTGGCTCGGGACGTGGCCATGTACTTGGCGCGCAACCTTACTGACAGGAGCTTCGAGCAGATAGGACGGTACTTCAACGGACGTGATCATAGCACGGTGTCCCACGGCTGCTGGAAGACTGCGGAACTCCTCAAGAGCGACGCCTCCGTGCGACGCGCCGTCGACCAACTGCGGCGTCAACTGCACGCCCGTTGCGGACCTTGATCGTGCCGACAAATACCATTCGTGGAGGAGGCCTTTCGCACCCGCCAAGAACGGCCATCCTCCGGGGAAAAGACGTTCGTGATATGTCTGTGGCCTGTCGAGCACTGGGCGTTTACCGACACGCGGAGAGCGATCCTGTTTTCTCACCTCCCCGTCGACCGATTGCGAACGCGCTATCCACGCCCTGCCGACAGTTATTCCACCAGGAAAACGATGGAGTGAAGCCGCCGAAACCCAGGTGCGACAGACATTTTCGGCGTCCCCCCCGAACATTCGCCAACACTCCCAGCCATGGCCTTACTTAGAACACTGAGTACAAGAATATCTAGTCTAAGACCCCAACGATCAGGGACCGGCACGGTATTGTGGACGGATTTGGGCTGAGCACCGGGCCACCCGGAAGTCTCCACACGCGAGGAAGGTGAAGGAAGAACCATGAAAGTATCCTGCGAACGCGATCGACTTTTGCACGCCTTTCAGATGGCGGCCAGTGTGGCCCCGGCCCGAAGCCCGAAGCCCATTCTCCAGAACGTGAAACTCGAGTCGAGCCAGGAGCGCACGACGCTGTTCGCCACCGACCTGGAAGTGGGAATCCGGATGGATGTTGCCGGATTCTCGGTCGATGCGCCGGGCACCGTCCTTCTCCCGGTGCAGCGGTTCGGCTCGATCCTTCGGGAGAGCGTGGATGAGAAGATCTTCCTGGAGAGTGACGGGGCGCGGACCCGGGTATGGGGCGAGCGGAGCGAGTTCCATTTGCCGACGGAGAACCCCGACGAGTTTCCGGAAGTCGCCGTCTTTGAGGAGCAGCGGTATCACAAGCTGCCGGCGCGGTTCGTCCGCGAGTTGGTCCGGAGGACGATCTTCGCCACCGACAACGAGAGCAGCCGGTTTGCGTTGGGAGGGGTGCTTCTGGAATTCACCGCCGACCAGGTGGTGGGGGTGGCCACGGACGGGCGGCGCTTGGCCAAGCAGGAGGGGCCCGCCCAGGCCGTCGGCGACCATGCAAGCTGCGATCACACCATCGTTCCGACGCGGTCGATGCAGCTTATCGAGCGGGCCCTGGCCGACAACGAGGGCGAGATCGAGATCGCTGCCCGCGAGAACAACCTCCTGATTAAGAGCGACCGCACCACGGTGTACACGCGTCTGGTCGAGGGGCGGTTTCCGAAGTGGCGCGACGTGTTCCCGAAAATGGACATGATGATCCGCATCGAATTGACCGTCGGCCCGTTCCATTCGGCCGTCCGGCAGGCGGCCATCGTGACCGATGAGAATCACCGAGGCGTGGATTTCCGCTTCGGCGAGGGGAAGGTGGTGCTGTTGGCTCGCTGCGCGGAGGCGGGCGAGTCCCACGTCGAGTTGCCCATCGCGTACGACGGTCAGGAACTGGCCGTGATGCTCGATCCCAGGTACGTGAGCGATTTTCTCAAGGTGCTGGACCAGGATAAGGCGTTTACGCTGTGCCTGCGGGATTCGGAGAGCGCGGTGGTGGCCACGACCGACGACGGCTACAGCTATGTAATCATGCCGTTGGCCCGCGACTGAACCGGGAGGGGTCCGCGATTGGTCGGGCAATCGAGGAACATGGCGAACCCTTGCCAACATGGAGGAAGACGGATGGCGCGAGGTCCACAGTCGATGGGGGCGATTCTAAGCGAGTTGATGGCGCGGCGCGGCTTCGCCCGGATCCAAAGCACAGCCGCCCTCGAAACCGCCTGGCGGGAAGCCGCGGGCGAGCCGCTCGGGGAGCACACGCGGGCAGGGGCGATCCGCCGCGGCAAGCTGGAAGTCACCGTAGCCAACTCGACCCTGGCCCAGGAGATCACCTTCCGAAAACCTACGCTCCTCGAAGCGCTCCGAAAGGCGCTCCCGGACGAGACCATCCGCGACCTTCGCATCCGAGTCGGACCGGTTCACTAGCCCTCCTCAACCCGCGAGTCCCTGAAGCCCTTCGGGCCCGAGATCGAAAGAAAGATCAACTCGATGTCCACCAATCCCGAACAGCAACCGACGCCCACCAACGGTCCCCAGCCTGCCGAGGATTCCGAGGACTTCCTGCACTATCGGAAGGTCGAGTCGGAATACGGGGCGGAGCAACTCGAGCACCTCAGCGACTTGGAGCACGTGCGCCAACGTCCGGCCATGTACATTGGCGACACGGGCCAGCGCGGATTGCACCATCTGGTGTACGAGGTCGTCGACAACTCGATCGACGAGGCGATGGCGGGCTACGCCAAGGAAATCGCGGTGACGATCAACCGCGACGGGTCCGTCACCGTTGAGGATGATGGCCGCGGTATCCCCGTGGAAAGCCATCCCGATCTCGGTTTCTCCACGCTTCAGGGCGTCATGACCGTGCTGAAGTTCGGCGGCAAGTTCAGCAAGGGCGCCTACTACACGTCCGGCGGATTGCACGGAGTCGGCGTCACGGTGGTCAACTTTCTTTCCGAGTGGTGTGAAGTGGAGGTCCGACGGGAGGGGCACGTCTACCAGCAGGAATACGAGCGAGGCGTGCCGACCAACGAAGTCCGCCGCATCGGCAGCACGGCGAAGGTGGGCAGCAAGACCACGTTCGCCCCGGACCCGAGCATCTTCCCGGTCACGCAGTTCAACTACAATATCCTCTATCGCCGCCTTCAGGAGCTGGCGTTCCTCAACCGCGGCATTACGATCCGGTTTCAGGACCAACGGACCGGCGAGGGAGATACCTTCCGTTACGACCGCGGCATCCTCGAGTTTGTCGAGCACCTCAACCGCGCCACCGAGCCGCTTCACAAGGAGTTGATCTACCTTTGCGGCGAGTACGAGGGGGTCGGGCTGGAGATCGCCATGCAGTACTCCAGCGAATACACCGAGAACCTGCATTCGTTCGTCAACAACATCAGCACCACGGAGGGTGGCACGCACGTCTCCGGATTCCGCGCCGCGCTAACCCGCACCCTCAACAATTACGGCAAGAACGAGGGGCTCTTCAAGGACCTCGTGCCTACCGGCGACGACTTCCGCGAAGGGCTCACCGCAGTGATCGCCGTGCGCGTGCCCCATCCGCAGTTCGAGGGCCAAACGAAGACCAAGCTCGGCAACAGCGAGGTGGAAGGCATCGTCACGTCGGCGGTGGGCGATGGTCTGGCCACGTTTCTCGAAGAGAACCCGAAGACCGCCCGGGTCATCGTCCAGAAAGCCCTCCTGGCCGCCGAGGCCCGGGAGAGCGCCCGCAAGGCCCGCGCCCTCGTGCGCGAACGCAAAGGCGCCCTCTCCGGCGGCGGCTTGCCCGGAAAACTCCGCGACTGCATCAGCCGCGAGGTCGATCGCTGCGAGCTCTACCTGGTCGAGGGGGATTCCGCCGGCGGAAGCGCGGAAGGCGGGCGCCTCCGCGAGTTCCAGGCCATCCTCCCCCTCCGTGGCAAGATCATCAACGCCTACAAGGCGCGCGAAGACAAAGTCCTGGCCAACGAAGAGGTCCGCAGCATGATCTCGGCCATCGGGGCAGGCATCGGCGACGAAATGGACTTGACGAAACGACGCTACAGCAAGATCGTCATCATGACCGACGCCGACGTGGACGGGTCCCATATCCGTACGCTCCTGCTGACCTTCTTCTATCGGCAGATGTACGATCTGGTCCGGGGCGGCTACGTCTACGTGGCCCAGCCGCCGCTGTTTCGCGTGCGGCGCAAGAAGGAAGTCTACTACGTCCAGACAGAAGAGGAGATGAAGGCCCAACTCCTCGAGGCCGGGTTGGCCGACGCGGCGTTCGAACCGGGCGGAGGGCGCGTCATCCAGGGGCCCGACATGGAGCGGCTCTGCCGCACCCTCGCTGCGCTGGAAGACGCGCTGGTGGCACTCGAACGCCGCGGCATCAGCCTCCGGGCCCATGCCGCGCGTCAGAACTCCGCCACCGGCCGGCTCCCCATCTACCACGTCTTCGTCGGACACGACGAGTACTGGCTCAGCACACGTCAGGATCTCGATGAGTTCGTCGCCAAGCAGGAAGAAGCCACCGGCGAAGAACTTCAGGTCAGTGACCGGCCCGACGACGAAGCCGCCAACGGCAACGGAAACGACGCGAGCAAGACGCCCAAGGCGTCCCGCCTGCACCTCGTGGAACTCCATGAAGTCCGCTCGATCAACAACCACCTGGCCGACCTCCGCGCGATGGGTTTCGAACTCGATAGTCTCATCCCCCAGGAACGGACCGGCCTGGACGAACCCCGCTACCGCCTCCGGCGCGGCGACCAAACGATTGGCCTCGAAGATCTCCGCGGCCTGCTCGCCGCCGTCCGCTCAGCCGGCGAAAAGGGCCTGCAAATCACCCGCTTCAAAGGCCTCGGCGAAATGAACGCCGACGAGCTCCGCGACACGACCCTCAGTCCCACCCAGCGCACCCTCCTCCAAGTCCGAATGGAAGACGCCGGCGCCGCCGACGAACTCTTCCGGACCCTCATGGGCGACAAAGTCGAACCGCGTCGCGAATTCATCGAAAAGCACGCTCTGGAAGCCAGAAATCTCGATGTCTGAGCTTCGATGGGGTGTCGGACATAAAGTCTGTCAATTCAGACACAAAGTCTGTCACGGTCGGACATTGGCGATGAGCAGCAGAAAGGGGGCCAAGGCGGGCGGCGAAAAGGGGGCCACCTGGGTTCAAGAATAGGCCCCGTCGCGGGGCCGTCAATCCCTGGCCGGTGCCCACTCGGGCAGTTTGCGGCCGTTACGTTGTGGGCGTTTTGGGGACGCCACCTCCCTTCTTGGCCTTCAGGCTGGCTTGCAGCCGATAGCTGTCTCCCTGAATCTCTACCACGTGGACGCGGTGTGTCAAGCGATCGATCAACGCGCCTGCCAGGACCGTCATGCATCCCGATCTGTCGTTCGACGCGCGCCGCGTAGGGTTCGCATTCTGTGACCACACGCCGGCCGACCCGAACCTGCGGCAGTTCTTCCTGTGGGAGGTGGGGATCGACGGCCAAGGGTTGCGGCAGTTGACAGGCAAGGTGTCCGACCGACTGGCCAACGACTTCAACGCGCTGTACGCTGAGTACCTGTTCCGTGCCAAGGGAACCGCCGGCGACTGGCTCAGCTACGAAGTGCCCGGTCCCGCCGCGGGCCAGAGCCGCACGCTGCTGGAATACGAGTGTGCAGTCCCCACGGGCAACCGCTTTTTGAAACTGCTCTGGAGCGGCCCAGCCGAATTGGACCGAGTCGAGATCTACTACAAGTAAGGAAAGGCCACCATGAAACCGATCGTCACCACCCTCACCCTTCTCGCCATGTCGTTCCTCTTCCCGATGGTCCCCCTGCATGCGCAGTCATCGCAGGCGGACGCCGCCGGCGTCGGCTATGCCGTCGCGTCCCGCTTAGGAGAGTTCTTGGGAGAGCCGCTCTTCGTTTCCATGCAGCAGCTCTGGGAAAAGCGCGGCGGCTGGGGCGGAGTCCTCACCGCGAAAGACGGCACGGTGGTCGCGTTCCAGTCGCCCGGTGGCGGCAACTGCCGCCGCAGCCGCGACGGCGGCAAGACTTGGGACGCCGACATCAAGATCGCTCCCGAGGCCACAGGCGGCCGCGCGCTCGTGGACGAGACCAAGGGCGACATCCTCTACGTCAATCCGGCCGCCGGCTGGCTCTTCCGCAGTCGCGATTTGGGCGCGACCTGGACGCGCGAGAGCGTGCAGGTGCGGCCCGACGGGTTCGGCAACATCCCGAAGACCGAGGGCGTGGCGGCCATGCAGTGCGGCATCACCCTCGCGTTCGGCAAGCACAAGGGCCGGCTCATCATGCCGGCGCGGGTCATGGGGCCGCAGAGTTCCAACGCCGTCGAGTGGCGGCCTTACCATTACAGCACCGCGCTCTACAGCGACGACGGCGGCGCAGTCTGGCAGACCAGCAAGCCGTTCCCCGTGCTCGGCACCGGCGAGGCGGCGCTGGCCGAGCTGTCCGACGGCAGCATCCTCTACAACTCCCGCGAGCACATGAGCCGCGGCAACCGCTTCCTGGCCCACAGCGACGACGGCGGCGACCTCTGGATCGGCGCCTACCGCAGTCCCGACCTGCCCGACGGCGCTCGCGGCACCTCCTACGGCCTGATGGGCGGCATGATCCGCTTGCCGGTCGCCGGCCACGACATCCTTCTTTACAGCAACGTGGACACCGACGCCGGCGTGATGCCCAAACAGGTCGGTGCGTCCATCGCGACGGGCCGCGAGAAGGCCACCGTCTGGGCCAGCTTCGACGGCGGCCGCACCTGGCCGGTCAAGCGGCTCGTCTACGACGGCCCCAGCGCCTACTCCAGTCTCGGCGTGGGCCGGAACGGGACGCCAAGCCAGGGCAGAATCTATCTGCTTTTCGAAGGCGGCCCGAAGGGGTGCCACGCAGCGGTTCAAGTGGTCTCGTTCAATCTGAGCTGGCTACTCAACGGTCGCGACATCACCACGCTGCTCGGGAAAACACGTTAGTCGCAAACAACAGCAACAGAAACAACAGAATGAAAGCCATGAAACCCACCCTCACACTCCTCACCGCCCTGCTGCTGGCGCCTCCTGCACCGCTCTCAGCGCAAGAATCTGAGGGCAGGCCGTGTGGTATCCCCACCTTCTCCGGGCCGACACCGGGCACCTTGCGCTCGATCACCATCCCGACCGTGGACATCTCCGGAGACACCAGACGGCATGTCATCGTCGCCCGAGGCACGGACAAGGACTACCAAGGGCGGTGAAGAAGACCACTCCGGTCCTCCATCGTCTTACGGATCCGCGCGGTGCGGACGGACGACGGCTGCTGATGCTCATGCGCGAGAACACCCGAAAGCACCACTCCCTGTATTCCGTGAGCACGGACGACGCCCGCACCTGGAGCGAGCCGAAGGAATGCGATCAAGATCACGCTGCAACCATGACCGAAATACGTCCGTTCGTCACGTTGGGGACAGCCGGTCATCCACAGACGAAGAACATCAACACCGGGAGAAGAAGATGAAACCACTGCTTGCGTTAACGCCCATCAACCGGCGTGAGGCCCTGAAAGCCGGCACGGCTATTGTCGCCGGCGCGGGCCTCGGCTGCGTTACACCGCAATTGGCCGCGGAGACTGCGCCCAAAGTCTCACGCATCCATGAGTACGCGTGGGTGCGCGGGTTCAACTACCAGCCGAGCTGGGGCAGCCACGGCATCACGATCTGGAACAATTTCCGCGAGGCGACTTACGCCGCGGAACTCGACTTGGGGCTGAAACATTTTCCCAAGCTCAACACGCTGCGCATCTGGTTTTCCTACGACGCCCATGTCGCCGGCCCGAAACGGTTTCTCGCGGCGGCAAAGCGGGCCGCCGAACTGCTGGCCGAGCGCAAGCTCAAGATGATCCCGGTGATCTTCAACGGCTGGCATTCGCTGGTGGATTTTGGCGGCTTCTCGCGGGAGCAGTTGTATTGTTCGTTCAACAACAAGCCGCCTTTTGGATCACACCGCCAATACCTCTGCGAACTGCTCGATGCCATCCGGCCCGCCGGCAATCTGTTGATGTACGACATCTCCAACGAGCCGTTCAACAACGGCGGCAAAGAGAAAGGGAGCATCGAGCTGCGCTTCCTCAAAGCGATGGCCCAGCAGATTCGCGAGCTGGATGCCAAGACGCCCATCTCCGTCGGCACGCAGGGGCTGTTCGGCATTGGTGGCCCGATGGATTTGGACCTGCTCGATCCCTTTGTGGATGTCCACGCCATCCATCCCTACTGGATACCGAGCAAGGAGCGGACGGCGGAGAAGCATGCCACAGAGTTTGCGCAGACCGTCGCCTACCTGGAAAAGCTGGGCAAACCCGTCATCGCCACGGAGTGTTGCTGGGGCACCAACGATGACGCCGCGCGGGTGAAGTTCGTGCGCCACGAACTGGGCTTACTGAAGCAAGCTGGCATCGGGTTTCTGCCGCACGCCCTGCATCATTCACCCGTCGCCGACCTGCACCGACCCGTCCCCGGCCGCAAATGGGAGACGATGTACATGGCGTTCATCGACCCCAACGGCACTATCCGCCCCGGCCACGAAGTGTACAATGAATTTTGCCGATGAACGAACCTGCAATTCACGTGTCCGTGCTGCTCGCGCCGGCGGGGGAGAGAATGGCCTTCCAGGGTTTGGAGGGCTTTCGTGCGAAGGCCTCCAATGACTGGAACTGACGAATACCGAGACGAAAGGAACAAGCATGAAATGCACGCTCACACTCCTCGCCGGGATCCTGCTGGCGCCGCTGGGTGTGGCGGATACAGTTGCGCCCACCAAGCCCAGCATCCTCCTCTTTCTCGTGGACGAGAGCCCTGGCAGGATTGCGGCAGGCGCGACGAGCCGCCGCCACCCCGGAGAAGCTGATCAAGGGCCTTGTTATGCAGCAATGCAAAGCCACACTCGTCGAAGGAGCCGTGCGCATCGAGGCCACGGGTAAGAAGCCGCACCTTGGCACTGTGCAGGTCAAGCTGACCGGCCCCATTACGCTCCAACTCCGCGCCCGAAGCGCCACCGGCGGCGCAGGTTCCGTGAAATGGCGCACCGTCGAAGAGGCCGAGTTTCCCAAGGCCCTATCCGGCACCGCCTTCACTCTCGCCGCAGGCAACAAGTGGCAGGACATCAATATCGAGCTCCCCGTCAAAGGCCAGACCGCCATCGTCCAACTTCACCTCCCCGTCGCGCAATCGCCCGTCGACGTCCAATCCATCCGCTACGCCGACGGGAGCGGCCAAGCGAAGGCGTGGGAATTCGGAAAGGCAAAGCCGTGAAACACACCCTCACCCTCCTCTCGGTCCTGCTGCTCGCCGCTTCATCCGTCCTTCGCGCCGCCGAGAGGCCGAAGCCCAACATCGTCCTCATCTACTCCGATGACCACGGTTGGGCCGATTTGGGCGCGCAAGGCGTGGATAAGGATATTCGCACGCCACATCTCGACCAATTGGCGAAGGACGGTGTCCGGTTCACTCGCGGCTACGTTTCCGCGCCGCAGTGCTTGCCGTCCCGCGCCGGCGTGATTACGGGCCGCTACCAGCAACGATTTGGCTTGGAAGACAACAACAAGGGGCCTCTGCCGTTGAGCGAACTGACCATCGCAGAACGATTGAAGCCCGCCGGATACATCAGCGGCTTTGTGGGGAAGAGCCACCTCGACATCGGCGGCGTGAAGGGCGTGGGCAAGGGATTCCGCGTCCTGCTCGACCACCTGCCGCATCACCAGGGTTTCGACGAGTACTTCCGCGGGGAGTTGCGGCAGTATTACGCCTCGCATGACTTGCAGGGGAAGCCATTCGCCGACGCGCCGCATCTGGTCACCGACAACCGCTTCCGCGTGGTTGTGCAGACAGAAGCGGCGTTGTCGTTCCTCGATCGCCGCGCTGCCCGGCCGGATCAGCCGTGGTTTCTCTACCTTGCATGGTATGCGCCGCATGTGCCGCTGGAGTCACCGGAGCCGTGGTTCAGTAAGACGCCCGAAAATCTTCCGCTGAAACGCCGTCAGGCGATCGCAATGATCGCCGCAATGGACGATGGCCTTGGCCGTATTCGCGCCAAGTTGCGCGAGATGGGCGTGGAGAACAACACGCTCATCTTCTTCATCAGCGACAACGGCGCGCCGCTCGGTGCGGCATGGGACGGCTCCATCAATCTGCCCATGGTCGGCCAGAAGGGAATGCTTTCCGAAGGAGGCATCCGCACCCCGTTCGTCGCGGCGTGGCCGGGCAAGTGGCCGGTGGGCGTGACCTATGACCAGCCAGTGATCAATCTCGACGTGGCTGCGACCGCTGTCGCCCTTGCCGGGTTGCCGCACGATCCCAAGCTTGACGGCGTGAACCTCGCGCCGTTCGTCACCGGTGAGACAAAGTCCGCACCGCACGAACGGCTGTTCTGGCGCTGGGGCTCGCAGGCGGCGGTGCTGGAGATGCCCTACAAACTCATCAAGCTCGGGAACCGGCCGCCGCTGCTCTTTGACTTGACTACGCCGGAAGGCGAGAACATTGAGCGAAACCTCGCGGCGCAACGTCCGGAGGTCGTGGCACGTCTGGAGCAACGACTACGGTCGTGGGCTGTGGAACTCCAGCCGCCAGGACTGTCCACCGACAACTCCGGATTCAGCCGCCACCACGAAGAACTGTTTGCTGAGCATCACATCATGGCCGCCGACCGATCCGGGCCCATGACGCCGGCAGCACGCCAGCGCCCGGACGCCGCGGACGGCAGCATGCAGGGCTGGATCGCTCGCAACGGCACCCTCACGGTGAAGAACGGCGCGCTGGTCATCACGCCCGCCACTGCAGACCAGCCGAAGAGCGGTCGACTCTTTCTCACCAACTCGCGTCTCGATCTGGCCGGCCCTGTCACCGTCGTTCTGCGCGGGCGCGCGCAAGTCGCTGGACGGGCCTCTGCCAGCATCACCTGGCGCACAAAGGAAGAGAGCTTTGCCTCGCATCAGTCCGCCACCTTCGACTGGCCCGCCGGCGCGGATTGGCAGGAGGTTCGCGTTCAGTTGCCTGAGAAATCTCGCATCATTCACCTGCGCATCAATCCGCCGAAAATCGCGGCCGGCATCGAGATTCAATCCATCGAACTCAAAGACAGCCGCGGCGAAACCCGTTCTTTCCGCTTCAACTCGAAATAGTTTCTGTTGCGGAAGCGATTTCGGGGTGGTTGGGGGCCGACCGGGGT
>CAYSGY010000092.1:0-13691 GCA_964430315.1 uncultured Planctomycetaceae bacterium | reverse complement strand
GAGGCCATCTTCCTCTCCAGCCGCATCGCTAACCGCATCCATACTCCCAGGTTGCGCAAATCACTCAGCCCCGCTCTGTCATCGCGAGCAGAACCCAGCGCGCGACAAAATCTGTCGCATGGCACCAGATTCGCTTATCGCAATCGCTCGGCAGAGACGCCCTCGGGCGCGTTTGCCGGCCGGCCGTCGCTTGTAGGGCATGGGCGGCGTGAGGGGTTGGCAAGGCGTCGTGGCGTGGAGGTGCCTCGTCACGGCCGCTTGCCCAGTGGCTTCATCGTGCGTGGAGACCTGTGAGGGACTTATGAAGAAAGTGGAAGCGCTCGTTCGGCATTTCAAGTTGGAGGAAGTCAAGGAAGCCCTGACGCGTTGCGGCGTCAAAGGCATGACGATTACGGAGGTGCGGGGGTTTGGCCGCCAGAAGGGACACCAGGAGATGTACCGCGGCGCCGAGTACACGGTGGATTTCGTGCCGAAGATCAAGCTCGAGGCCGTCGTCCCGGACGGAGACCTGCCCGCAACGATTGAGGCCATCATGGGAGCCGCCAGGACCGGACAGGTAGGCGACGGGAAGATCTTCGTGTCCGACCTCGTCGATGCGGTCCGCATCCGTACCGGTGAAAAGGGCGATTCCGCGATCTGATCGCCGCGGGGCGGCCCGCTGGGACTCCAGAAAGAGCATTTTGACAAGGCTGGGAGAAGTGATGAATCTGAGAACGTGGCTACCGATTGTGCTATTGGGGTGCGTGTTGACAACGGCTTTCAGCGAGGGGTGGGCCGACGAACCCGCCGCCCCGGCTGCGGCGACTTCCACCGATGCCGCAATCAAGGACCTGCAAGCGACCGTCGAGAGCAAGTCGATCGACCTGGACACGGTCTGGGTCCTCATCACCGCGTTCCTGGTGATGTGGATGCAAGCGGGCTTCGCCATGGTGGAGACCGGCTTCACCCGGGCCAAGAACGCCGTCAACATCCTGATGAAGAACCTGCTGGACTTCTCGTTCGGCAGTATCGCGTTCTGGGCGATCGGGTTCGGATTGATGTTCAGCATCGGGAACTCCTTCGTGGGCGACAGCGGCTTCTTCCTCGCGGAGTCCCCGGTGCAGGTCGCCCAGGACGACGGCACGATCAAGGCGACCACCAACTTCGACCCGATCTCCTGGACCAAGGTGCCGCTGGAGGCCAAGTTCTTCTTCCAACTCGTGTTCGCGGCCACTGCGGCCACGATCGTCTCCGGGGCCATGGCCGAACGGACGAAGTTCACGTCGTACATGCTCTATAGCATCGTGATCTCGCTGGTGATCTACCCGATCTCCGGACACTGGATCTGGGGCGGCGGTTGGCTCTCGAAGTTCGGCGGAACCGGGTTCTGGGATTTCGCCGGCTCAACGGTCGTCCATAGCGTGGGCGGCTGGATCGCGCTGGTCGGAGCGATCCTACTTGGGCCGCGGTTGGGCAAGTTCACGAAGGACGGCACCCCGAAGGCCATCCCGGGCCACAGCATCCCGCTGGCTGCCCTGGGGGTGTTCATCCTGTGGCTCGGCTGGTTCGGTTTCAACCCGGGCAGCACCATGGCCGCGGCCGGCAACGACATCTCGCACATCGTCTGCACCACGAACACGGCAGGTGCGGCAGGCGCGATTACCGCCCTCTTGATCAGCAAGCTGATCTTCAAGAAGTGGGAAGGCACGATGGCCCTTAACGGCGTGCTCGCCGGCCTGGTCGCCATCACTTGCCCTTGCCCCTGGGTCACGATCTCCGGGTCCATTTGGATCGGCGGAATCGCCGGTGTCCTTGTGGTGCTCTCGGTGCTCTTCATCGAACGGGTGCTGAAGATCGACGACCCGGTCGGGGCGATCTCCGTCCACGGCGTCTGCGGGAGCTGGGGCACCCTGTCCCTGGGGCTGTGGTCCACCGCCAACGGCGAGGCCGCGCCGGGGCTCGGCCTGTTCAACGGCGGCGGATTCGGCCAACTGTTCAATCAAGCCGTCGGCGTGCTGAGCGTCTTCGCATGGTGCGTCGTGACCGGGTTCGTGCTCTTCGCCGTGCTGAAGTACACGGTGGGACTACGGGTCACCGCCGAGGAGGAAATGGAAGGTCTCGACATCGGCGAACACGGCAACGAGGCCTACCCGGGATTCGTGAAGACCTCCGGGGCGACCTACTGATCGGATGGTGAGACGGCGCTGCCCCTCGCCGGTGCCCGAGATACCGGCGAGGGCTTCCCGTGCAGCAGCCCGTGTCGAAGCCGGTTCCTGCGAGACATCGTAGGACCGGCTTCGATGCGTTTCTTGCAGACCTCCGCGGCGATGGACGCACCTCCGCGCAACTGGTAGGTTATGCTTCAGCATAACCCTTCCCCAGGTTCGGTTCCCTTTCCGAGATTCGGTTATGCTGAAGCATCACCTACGTATTTCCTCTACGAAAGGAGCGGAGCACCATGGAGTCCCGAAGGCGTTTTCTCGGCCAGGCGGCGGGGGCGGCGGCGATGGCAGGCTTGGGAGAGAGGGCCCTCGGGGCAGGAGCCGAGAAGAAGGCGGAGCCAATTACGGTCGCCCTGATCGGATGCGGCGGGATGGGTGGGGGGCACCTCCGCCTGCTGGCCCCGCGCAAGGACGTGCGGATCGCCTATCTCTGCGAGCCGGACGCCGGCCGCCTCGCCGATTCGATGAAGGTCATCGAGAAGGCCGGCCAGAAGGGGGCCAAGGCCGTCAAGGACATGCGGACGATTCTCGACGACAAGTCGGTCCGGGCCGTCTGGATCGCCACGCCCGACCACTGGCACGCCCCGGCGGCGATCCTCGCGGCCGACGCGGGCAAGCACGTCTACGTCGAGAAACCCTGCTGCCACAACCTCCGCGAAGGGCGGCTCATGATTGAGGCCGCACGGCGGAATAAGGTCGTCATGCAAGTCGGCACGCAGAGCCGCAGCACGCCGCACGTCATCCAGGCGATGAAGCGGCTGCACGAAGGGGCGATCGGCAAGGTCCTGGTCGCCAAGGCGTGGAACAGCCAGCGGCGGGGCAACATCGGCCACGCCAAGCCGTCGGACCCGCCCAAGGAACTCGACTACGACCTCTGGCTCGGCCCGGCGCCTTACGTGCCTTATCAGCGGAACATGCTCCACGCAATCTGGCGGTGGTGGTATGCGTTCGGTGTAGGCGACATCGGCAACGACGGCGTCCACGATATCGACCTGGCCCGCTGGGGACTGGGTGTTACCGAGCATCCCTCGACCATCACGGCCCTGGGCGGCAAATACTTCTTCGACGACGACCAGCAATGGCCCGACACCCAGTACGTCGTCTACGAGTACCCCGGCGACGGCCAGGTGGGCCACAAGCGGCAACTGATCTTCGAGCAGCGGACCTGGTCGCCCTACGTCCAGGAGGGGCTCGAAAACGGCGACGCCTTCTATGGCACCGACGGGATGATGATCCTCGGCAAGTCGGGCGGATTCCGGGTCTACGGTCCCCGCAACAAGCTCCTCGAGGAGGTCAAGGTCGCCAGCCTCGACCTGGCGGCCCACCATGACAACTTCCTGGCCTGCGTTGCCAGCGGCGCCGTGCCCAACGCCGACATTGAGATCAACCACCTGACGACCTCCTTGTGTCATTTGGCCAACATCGCCACGCGCGTGGGCCGGGTGGTCCGCTTCGACCCGAAGACGGAGAAGATCCCCGGCGACGCCGAGGCCGCGGCGATGCTCCGCCGCGAGTACCGCCCCGGCCACTGGGCCGTGCCCAAGGGAGTATGACGTGCAAAGGAATAGACCGTGCCCGCAGAGCGAATCCCCGCGAGCGCCGAGACTACGAGGAAAACCAGATGGGCAGGTGGAGAAATGACTGACGAACTACGAGAAGAGTATGGATTTGACTACAGCAAAGCGAAACATAATCGCTTCGCGGGTGAACTGCCGCCGGGTGGCCGGGTCGTCTACCTCGAGCCAGAAGTCGCGGCCGTCTTCACCGACTCGGCCCAGGTGAACCGGCTACTCAGGGCGGTCCTGGCAGCGATGCCGCCGACAACTCCTAACGCGGAGGCGACGAATCAGCCATGAAACCTATTCTGCTTGGTGGCGGGAGCGGGCTTGGAGTGTTGGTGTTGGCCCTTGCGGCGGCGGGATCGTTGGCCGCGGCGGGCGAGGCCAAGGGCGTGAAGTATGCGCGGTTCCAGGTTGCCGGCAAGACGGCCTGCGGAATCGTCGAGGGGGACACCATCCGGCAGATCGAAGGCGATTTGCTCGGCCCTAAGAAGCCGACCGGAAAGACGTTCAAACTGACCCAAGTGAAGCTGCTGCCGCCCACGCGCCCCGGCAAAATCCTCGCCCTGGCCGGCAACTACAAGAGCCACCTGGGCGACAAGGCCTCGCCGAAGAACCCGGAGTGCTTCTTCAAGCCTTCCTCCTGCCTGATCGGGCAAGGGCAGCCCATCGTGATTCCCAAGGGGACCTCGAAGGTCGACCACGAAGGGGAGTTGGTGATCGTGATCGGCAAGCGGGCCCGCAAGGTGCCGCCCGAGAAGGCCATGGACTGCGTGCTCGGCGTCACCTGCGGCAACGACGTGAGCGCCCGCGACTGGCAGAAGAACGACGTCCAGTGGTGGCGGGCGAAAGGCTGCGACACGTTCGGCCCCTGCGGCCCTTGGGTCGTGTCGGGCATTCCCTACGACGACCTCCTGCTCACCGTTCGCGTCAACGGGGAGGTCCGGCAGCAGCAACGGACCAGCGACTTGATCTTCGGCGTGGCGGCCGTGGTGAGCTTCATCAGCCAGCACGTCACCTTGGAGCCCGGCGACCTGATCTACACCGGCACGCCGGGTACCACGACGGCGATCCAGCCCGGCGACGTCGTGGAAGTGGAGATTGAAGGCATCGGCGTGCTCAAGAACCCCGTTTCCGCCGCACGATAGGGAGACTACACCATGTTGTCTTGGGCCAGAAGCTCCTGCGTGATCGCGGTCGTCCTGATCGTGATCGCCGTTTCCGCGATCCGTCCGGGAGTCACTTCCTCACAGGCGACCGCGGCCGAACAGGCCGCGGCTCGGCAAATCCTGGAGGCCACGGGCATTCGAGGCGGCCTGATCGTCCATCTCGGCTGCGGCGACGGCAAGCTCACCGCGGCCCTTCAGCCCAATCCAACCTCCCTGGTCCATGGCCTGGACGCCGACGACGCCAAGGTCGAGGCCGCGCGGCGGCACATCCGGTCGCTCGGGCTCTATGGAAAGGTGTCGGCGGACCAGTGCACGGGCGAGCGGCTCCCTTATATCGACAACCTCGTGAACCTCCTCGTGGTCGAGAGCCCGGGCCGGGTGTCGAGGGAGGAGATGATGCGGGTGCTGGCGCCCGGGGGCGTGGCCTACGTCAAGTCTGCTTCTGAGTGGACGAAGCTCGTGAAGCCGCGGCCGGCCGGGATCGACGAGTGGACCCACTATCTCCACGACCCCAGCAACAACGCCGTGGCCCACGACTCCGCGGTCGGCCCGCCGCGCCGCCTGCAATGGGTGAGCGATCCCGCCTGGTCCCGGCACCACGACCACATGGCCAGCATGACCGCCCTGGTGTCGTCGCAGGGGCGGATCTTCTACATCATGGACGAGGGCCCGCGCGAGGCGATCCTCCTGCCGTCGCAGTGGTCGCTCATCGCGCGCGACGCCTTCAACGGCGCCGTCCTTTGGAAACGGTCCATTCCCGAGTGGAACACGCAGCTCTGGCCGCTCAAGAGCGGGCCGAACCAGTTGCCCCGGCGCCTGGTTGCGGTGGAGGATCGCGTGTACGTGACCCTCGGGATCGACGCCCCGCTCTCGGTCCTCGACGCCGCTACGGGCCAGACGCTCCGCACCTATGCGGGCACGGAACATACCGATGAAATCCTCGCCTCCGACGGGACGCTCTTCCTCCTCGTCGCTCACGACGCCAACCGCTGGAAAACCTACCGGCCCGCCTCCACCTACGTGTGGGACAACACCAAACGGGCCAACGACGAGTGGGCGTGGGACCGGGCCGAGCGATCGATCCTGGCGGTCGACGCGGAATCGGGCGCGGTCCTCTGGAAGAAGCCGCACCGGGTCGCCCCGTTGACGTTGGCCGCCGACCGCGATCGCGTCTACTTCTACAACGGCGAGAAGGTCGTCGGCCTGGATCGTAAGAGCGGCGCCGAAATATGGACTTCCCAGGCCGTGGCGCGCAAGTCGTCCTTCCCCACGGGCTACGGGCCGACGCTCGTGGTCGCGCAGGACGTGGTCCTCCTGTCGGTCGAGAGCCGCTCGATGACCGCCCTGGCGGCGGCCGACGGCAAGACCCTCTGGACCGCCCCGCACCACCACGGCGGCCACATGTCGCCCGACGACATGCTCGTCATCAACGGGCTGGTCTGGTCCGGCGCGATCGCCGGAGGCCAAGACTCCGGGGTGTTCACCGGCCGCGATCTCCATACCGGCGAGGTGAAGAGCGAGTTCCCGCCCGATGTCAGTCCCCCCTGGTTCCATCACCGCTGCTACCGCAGCCGCGCGACGGACAAGTACTTCATTGCCTCGCGGACCGGGTTCGAGTTCATCGACCTTGAGGCCAAGCACTGGGACTATAACCATTGGGTCCGCGGCGGGTGCCTCTACGGATTCATGCCCGCCAACGGCCTGGTCTACGCCCCGCCGCACTCCTGCGGTTGCTTCCTGGAATCGAAGCTGTTCGGCTTCAACGCCCTGGCGGCGGAAGGAGCCGAAAGCCCAAAACCGGCAGCGGAAGAACCGCCGCGACTCCAGCGCGGCCCCGCCTTCGCGTCTCCCGTCCCTCATCCCTCATCCTTCATTCCTCATCCTTCCGAAGACTGGCCAACCTACCGGCACGACGCCGCACGGAGCGGATCGGTGAAGACGACGGTTCCGACCGATTTGAAGCGGGTCTGGCAGACCGATCTCGGCGGCAAGCTGAGCAGCGTCGTCGTGGCCGAAGGCAGACTGTTGGTGGCGGCGATCGAGGCCCACACCGTTCACGCCCTCGACGCCGTAACGGGAAAGCCCCTATGGAGTTTCACGGCGGGCGGGCGTGTCGATTCGCCGCCGACAATCTACAGCACGTGGGCCGGCCTCTCCGAGACCGGCACTCGCGTCTCGGAGAGACGCGACCACGTGGCGCGGGCGATCTTCGGCTCGGCCGACGGCTGGGTCTACTGCCTCCGCGTCGCCGACGGGAGCCTCGTTTGGCGGTTCCGCGCCGCGCCGCGGGACCGCCGCCTGGTGGCGTACGACCAATTGGAGTCGGCCTGGCCGGTCTCCGGGAGCGTGCTGCTCGAAAAGGGCGCCCTCTATTTCGTGGCCGGTCGCTCGGCGTTCCTCGACGGCGGCTTGCGCGTGGTGCGCCTCGACCCGGAAACCGGCCGGCTCCTCTCCGAGACCGTGATCGACGACCGCGACCCCGAGACCGGCGAGAACCTCCAGACGAGAATGCAGGCCCAGGACATGCCCGTGGCCCTGCCCGACATCCTCTCCTCCGACGGACGGTCGGTGTACATGCGGGCCCAGGCGTTCGACATGAACGGCGTGCGGCGGAACATCGCGCCCTTGCGACTCACGCTGGCGCGGGGCGCCGGCAAGGCGGCGAAGAAGAAGGCCGCCGCGTCGAAACCCGAGGAAACGGCGGAGATCGGCAATCACGTCTTCTCCCGCTCCGGATTCCTCGACGACTCGTGGTTCTGGCGCTCGTACTGGATCTACGGCAAGGAGGTCGACAGCAACTACGGCGGATGGCTCCGGCCCGGACACTTCGCCCCCTGCGGCCGGCTCCTGGTCTTCGACGACGCCCGCATTTTCGGCTTCGACCGCAAGCCGGAGTACCTCTGCAATGCGTCGGTCCAGGAGTACTACCTGTACGGGGCGGACCGCGAGGTCACTCCCGAAGGGATCGAGCGGGTCCAAATGGCCGCGCGGAGGATCGACTCCGCTTCGTCGAGCCGCAGTGCGAGCTCGTCCGATTGGGCCGTCCGCAAGAAGTTCTCCCTCGCGTCCCAGAGTGCGGTGAGTTTCCATTGGGGTGTGGGGGGCTTGCCGATCCAGGCGAGAGCCATGGTACTGGCCGGCAAGACGCTCTTCGTCGCCGGCCCGCCCGACGTGCTCGACGAGGAACGGGCGCTGCGGAATCCCGACGCCCCTGCCGTTCGGGCGGAGCTCGAGGCCCAGGTCGCGGCGTTGCGGGGCCGGAAGGGCGGTCAGATCCTGGCCGTCTCGGCCGACGACGGAAGGCTGCTGGCCGCGCGCGACCTCGGCGCCATGCCCACCTTCGACGGGATGGCCGCGGCCAGGGGGCGGCTCTATCTGACCACGGTCGACGGCAAGGTGCTCTGCCTCGGCGAGCAAGGCACGCCGCTGGCCGAGGTCCCCAACGTGAAACTCGCCTCGCTCGATACCGCCGTGAAGCCACTCGCTTCGGAGCCGGGGCCGCTCCGCGGCCCTTCGCGCGAAGGGGACTTCGCCAAGGTCGTTCGGGCCGAAGTCACCGGCTCGAAACTGGGCTACCATCTCTTCGCGACGGGCGACACGATCGGATTCGCAGTCAAGAAGCTCCCCGCGCCCCTCACCGGGAAGATCGATCTCAAGGTGCAGATGCGCTCGACCGCCGACGGGTCGATCAAGAACGGCTTCCTCGTCTTCGGCGATCGCCCCGAGGACGCGGGCCTCGTGAAGTGCGGCCTGCGGTTCCTGATGAAGAAGGCCCTCGTCGTCGAAGGGCCGTTGGAAGGCGGCAAGGCGACCCAGAGAACCTGCGACGCCGATCAGGCCAAGGTTCACCAGCTCGACGTGACGGTGGAGTTGCCTTCGGGCCACGTCACGATGAAGGTCGGCGGGACCACGGTCACGGCCACCCTGGCACGCCCGCCGGCGGCCGTTTCCTACGTGGGGTTCGCCGCCCTGAACGCCGCGGACGATTTCTCGCCGATCGAGGTCTCGTCGCCCTGAAGGAGGTTCCACAATCCTGGGAGGGCGAGGCCCTTGGCGAGTCTCTTGCCGGAGAAGGGACCGGGCGGCAGAATGGTGCTGTGGCAGAATGGGCAAGGATCGGTCGGACGGAGCCATGAAGCCGTCTGCGGAACATTGCATCTTGGTCCTCTGCGGTTTCACGCGTGCCTCCATGCGTAAGAAGGGAGACCTTCCATAATGAACGCGGCGACTCTCCACCCCCGGATAACGCTCGCTGCTTCGGTCTGCACCGCGGCCGCTGTGCTCGGTCTCGTTGCGGCGGGACGTGCGGCCGGTTCGGGGCCCGACAAGCCCAATATTGTCTTCATCCTCTGCGACGACCTCGGCTATGGCGACGTGAAGTGCAACAACCCGCAGGGCAAGATCGCCACCCCGAATATCGACCGGCTCGCCGCCGCGGGGATTCGTTTCACCGACGCGCATACGACCTCCTCGGTCTGCACGCCCACGCGCTACGGCGTCCTCACCGGACGCTACAACTGGCGATCGCGTTTGCAGAGCGGCGTGTTGGGAGGGATGTCGCCGCGGCTCATCGAGCCGGGCCGGCTCACGGTCGCCGGACTGCTGCGCGGGGCGGGCTATCACACGGCCTGCATCGGCAAGTGGCACCTCGGAATGGACTGGCCGCGCAAGCCCGGCACGCCGGCCTTCGACGACCGCATCGAACGGGGCCCCGAGGGCTGGAACGCCGACTACGCCAGGCCGATCGCCGGCGGTCCGACCTCCGTCGGTTTCGACGAGTTCTTCGGCATCGCCGCCTCGCTCGACATGGTTCCCTACACGTTCCTCCGCAATGACCGCGTGACGGTCGCTCCCACGGTCGACAAGGCGTTTCCGATGATGTTCGGCAAGGAGAAGAGCCTCACGCGTCGCGGGCCGGGCGCCGAGGGGTTCGAGGCGGCCGACGTGCTGCCGACGCTCACGCGCGAGGCGGTCGAGTATATCACAAGGCGCGCGGCCGACGCCTCGGCCGGCAAGCCCTTCTTCCTCTACCTGCCGCTCAACGCGCCGCACACCCCCATCGTCCCCACGCCCCAGTGGCAGGGCCGCAGCGGATTGAACCCCTACGCCGACTTCGTGATGCAGACCGACGACTGCATCGGCCAGGTCCTCCGGGCGTTGGACGATCGTGGCCTGGCCGGCAACACGCTGGTGGTCGTCACGAGCGACAACGGCTTCTCGCCGCTGGCCGATTTCCCCGCCCTGCTGGCCAAGGGGCACAACCCGAGCGCGATCCTCCGCGGCCACAAGGCCGACATCTGGGACGGGGGCCATCGGGTGCCGTTTGTCGTCCGGTGGCCCGGCAAGACGCGGCCCGGCTCGACCAGCGAGGAGTTGGTCAGCCTGGTCGACTTCATGGCCACGTGTGCGGAGATTGTCGGCGAGAAACTGCCCGACAACGCGGCTGAGGACAGCGTCAGCCTCCTGCCCGCCCTCCTGGGCAAGGCCGGCAAACCGCTCCGCGAGGCCCTGGTTCACCATTCGATCGACGGCAAGTTCTCGATCCGTCAGGGCCGCTGGAAGCTGGAACTCTGTCCCGGCAGCGGGGGCTGGAGCCAGCCGAGGGACCCCCAGGCGATCAAGCAGGGCCTGCCGAAGATGCAGCTCTACGACATGACGGCCGATATCGGCGAGCAGAAGAACCTGCAAGCCGCGCATCCCGAAGTGGTCCGGCGGCTGACCGCCCTATTGGAACGCTACGTCGCCGACGGCCGGAGCACGCCCGGCAAACCGCAGAAGAACGACGTGCCGGTCGATCTGTGGAAGCAGCCGCCCGCGGCGGCAGCGAGGGCGAAATGAAGAAACCCCCGGGTTGGTCCTGACCGCGGCACGAGGCTCCGGTCAAGACGAACCCGAGGGTTCGGCAATCATGCCATGCCTCGGCGGCGCCGAGGGCTTCTCGGCGTGGATCGGTCAGATGCTTCTCAACTGTGGGGCCCGTGGTGCTGCGAGTTGTGGATCGCCACCGGAACGGCAATGGCTGTGGCGACGATACCGGCAATCACCAAGGGGTTGGTGATGAACGCGCGGAACCCACCGACACCCTGATCCTGACCGCGCACCACCGTGTTGCCGCTCACCACCAAGGCCCCCTCTTGGGCTGCGGGGGGGCGGTGCCGGGCGACCAGACGCGGTAGACGCCGTGGCCCTGGGCCGCAACGACCTGGTACACGCCGCCTCGGAGACCTTTGAAGGCAAAATAGCCATCTTTCGAGGTCTTGGAGGCCACCAGGTCGCGATCCTGGTATCTCAGAGATACCCCGACGTTCTCCATGGCGGCACCTTGCGCGTCGACCACCTGGCCAATGAGCACGCCGCCGTCGCGGAGCGCCACATCGACCACCGCAGACGCCGGAGCGGGATTTCCTGCCACCAACGGCTGTGGCAACAAGAAGCCGATGGCTGCCAGCGACACCATCACTCCGTTGACGATTCGCCTAGTCTTCATTATTCCCTTCCTGCTACAGAGTGAAGTCTTGGTTTTTCAATCTGCCTGCGAACACCTGCCCCCATGCGCGGCGGGTTTCCCAACAGACTACACGCCCAACCGAAGGACGGGCTGCGATCTTTATCGGCGTGTCGTCTAGTCGGCTTGAATCCAAATAATCAGGTTTTCCGGAGAATCCGTTGCCTGCCACCTCCCTTGCAAAAAAGGACCTTTCGGGAATCACCTCGACCAATTTCTGAAGTGCGCGGCGAGCTGCTCTGCGGGGTTCGCCAGGCGACGCCGCAAGCGCTGGCTCAGCAGGCCGGGCGGGTTGCCGGCCTGGAGGTCGGCCACGAATCGCACCAACTCGTCGTTCGCCTCCGGGGACCCGTGAAACATGAAGTGGACCCAGGCCCACGCCGCCCGGTAATCCCCCCGTTCCATTTCCTCAACGCGGCGTTTCTTCTCCAGAACTTCCAGACGCTCCACTCCCCCCAGTCGCACGGACCAGCGCACTCCGTCCCATTGTGGGCTCCCGTTGACACGCTTCTCGACGGGATTCTCGTAGTAGACCGCCAGCCCTTCATCCAGCCAGAGTGGGACGACACGCAGCGCGCTGTGAAGCAACGCATGGGTTGATTCGTGGCGAAGATCGACTTCGAAGTGGGGCCCACGACACACGAACACGCGTCCCTGACCGCGATCTTTCACATAAAGAGCACGCCGGTACGGAATGGTGGGCAAGTTGCGTGAGAGAAATCGGTCGTAGGTTCTCTTGCTCTGGAACAAGTAGACCTCAATGGGGTCCTCCACCGGCTGGATACCCAGGGTCTTCACGAGGTCCATCTGAAGCTGCCCCAATTCCACGAGTTGCGGCTGAACCTCGGCCATGGGGAACTCGGCCCGGCACACGAACGGCCCCACCCGCTGCTGGTCGACCCAGGCTGCCCCAGCGCGTTGGGCCGTGCCGGCGAGAACCACCGCGGCGATGAGGCAAGCCAGGCACGACCGCCTCATCGGGCCACTTCGTCGGGCCGGGAGAAGCCGTGCCCGCAGACGGAAGTTCTGTTCTTCGGCGACTCGCGACGCAAGAATCAAGGCAAACGTCCTCGTGGACTCCAACGGATCCGTCAGGCGGCCTTCTGCCAACAAAACCAGCCGAAGCGGGCCGGCGAGGCGACCTTGCGGCGGCCCGGCTTGACAGCCGTCCCCGCGACGACCGACGCCGGGTTCGCGCAGAACCACTCCTCCGCAAGGGCGCGGCCGGCCAATTCAACCACGCGATCGAAAGCCTCTCCCAGCAGGGGCGGCCGGGACCTCGGGCTGTGCGCGTCGGTGCTTACGAAATGGACGAGCCCTTGCTTGACCAGCGAGTCGGCCAGGTTCCGGACCCGCGAACCGAACGCCCCCATCAGACTCCCTGCGGTGACTTGAATCAGGCAGCCCGCGTCGACCAGAGGACGCACCACGCCCGGTTGGGCGAGAATCCCCTGGTTCCGTTCCGGGTGCGAGAGGATGCCAACCAGGCCCGCGCTCTTCATTTCCCGCAATAACCGATCGAGTGGCAGGAAGACCTCGTGCGGAAGCTCGAGCAGGACATGCCGGCCCCGGTCGGCCAAGGTGAGCACCTCCCCGGTCCGGATCTTCCCGATCATCCCAGGCTCGATCCGAACGTCCGCGCCGGGCAACACCCTCAAGGGGATCTTCTTCCTGCGGAGCACCGCCTGGAACCGCTCGGTTCGTGCCCGGATTTCGTCGCCTTGATTCGCGGAGAAGTTGCCCAGTTGATGGGGGGTGGCCACGATCGTGGAAATCCCGTCGTCGACGGCCATCCCGGCCATCGACAAGGCATCGTCCCGACTGCCGGCCCCGTCATCGATCTCCGGCAGGAGGTGGCAGTGAATGTCGATGAAATGAAGCGGCGTCTCCAAACGACGTCTTCCTTCTCTTCTAGGCCGCGTCAGCCCTGCGCCGTCGCTCCAGGCTTGCCGGCGTCACGGCGGACGGACCTTGGTGCGTTGTGGCGTGGTGTCGGGCCGCGTAGGACGGTCCCGCCTCCCGGCTCACCGGGGCAATCCGAAGGACGGGCGGCTCGATCCTTTTGCCGATCGTCAGGAACCACGGGATCGTGAACTTGTGATAGCAGTGCTGGCACTTCATCGGTACCAACAGCGCGAGGCTCAGGAGCAGGCGTCTGATGGGACTTACGGGTCGAAGGTAGGCCTTCTCAGTCCAGCAACGCGGGCACTTCATTCCGAGGCCCTTTCCTTCGGTCTGGAACGGAGGAAGAACGATT
>CAYSGY010000091.1:0-13718 GCA_964430315.1 uncultured Planctomycetaceae bacterium | reverse complement strand
CCACGCTCGTGGTCGCGCCGGTCCGCGACCTGATGTACCAGTGGCACCGGCGGATCCTCGAAGGGCTCGGATACGACGCCGGGATCGTCGGCGACAACGTCTTCCGCGTGCGGCCCGTGTCAGTGACCACCTACGACAGCGCGTATCTCCACATGGATCGGCTTGGCGACCAGTTCGGGCTGATCGTGTTCGACGAGTGCCACCATCTGCCGGGCCCGGTGCGCCGCGACGCCGCCCGCATGTCGGCGGCCCCCATGCGGCTCGGCCTGACGGCCACGCCCGAGCGGTCCGACCATCTCCACGCCGACCTCGACTGGCTGATCGGGCCGATCCTCTATGAAATGCCCCTCTCGGCCGCGCGAGGAGAATCGCTGGCCGACTACGAGGTCACGCGGATCCCCATCCACCTCTCGCCTGAGGAACAGTCTCGCTACGATCGACTCTCCGACGAGGTGCGACGCTACATCATCGACCGTCGCAAGACCGAGCCGGAATTCGCCTGGAAGGACCTCTGCAACGAGGCCGGCGCCACGCCCGAGGCCCGCCGCGCCATGAAGGCCTACTTCGCCAAGAAGTCGATCGAGGACCGGGCGGAGGAGAAACTCCGCGTGCTGGAAGACCTCTTCCGCCTGCACACCGGGGAGCCGTGCCTGGTGTTTGCCGGCTCGAACGCCATGGCCCGCGACGTGTCGCGCCGGTTCCTCATTCCGTGCCTCTTGAACCATTGCGGCAAGAAGGAGCGGCTCGAAGTGCTCCGCGGCCTGGAGGCCGGCGAGTATCCGGCCCTCGTGGCCAACCAGGTGCTCGACGAAGGGGTCGATCTTCCCGAAGTGAAGGTGGCCGTGGTGCTCGGCGGCACGGCCTCCGCGCGGCAAGCGAAACAACGGTTGGGCCGCGTGCTCCGCAAATCGGGAAACGCCCGGGCCGTGTTGTACGAAGTCGTCTGCGCCGACACGACCGAAGAACACCGCTCGCGACGCCGTCGCAAGAGCGACGCCTACCGGGAGGTCCGCCATCGCAGGAACCCAAGGACCACGAAGGGAGATCCGCCATGACGCTGCAAGCCGACCCGACCGCCCCGGGCCTCACTGCCGAACCACTCGATGCGAGGTTGACATGAGTGAACGCCAGAACGATCTCCGAGCTTCTTTCCTCGACGAGGCCCGCCGCAAGGCGCGGCACTTCCTCGAACACGAGACGCAGTTTCATTTGGGCGTCCTGCCCACGGAGCAATCGCATCCCAAGACGGTCCATCTGGCGGAGACCGCCCAGCGCGATCCGGAGGCGGCCGTCCGCATGTTGCAGGCGGTCGACGGCGACGTCGTGGCTGCAGCCGATCGGGCCTTCTCCGGCGAGGGGTTCCGGCGGCTCGTCGAGGCCCTGCGGCGGTCGATCGAGGGCGAGGGCCGCATCTGCTTCTCCGGCTGCGGGGCTACCGGTCGGCTGAGCATCTTGCTCGAAGCATCCTGGCGACGGTTCTGGCAGGAGATCCGGGAGCAACACCCGGCCGTGGCGGCGAAGCTGCCGCCGCTCGAATCCCGCGTGGTGAGCATCATGACCGGCGGCGACTACGCGCTGATCCGGTCGGTGGAGAACTTCGAGGACCATTCCGCCTTCGGCCGTCGCCAGGTGCAGGAAGCCGGGCTCGGCCGCGGCGACGTTCTGGTCGCCATCTCTGAGGGCGGGGAGACTTCGTCGGTCATCGGCACGATCTGGCAGTCGCTCGACAACGGGGCCGAGGTCTTCTTCGCCTTCAATAACCCGGCCGACGTGCTGGTGCGGCACATCGAGCGCTCGCGCGAGGTGATCGAGGACCCCCGGGTTACGATCCTCGATTTGACCTCCGGGCCGATGGCCGTGGCGGGCTCCACGCGCATGCAGGCCACGACCTCCGAGCTTCTCGTGGTCGGAGCGGCCCTGGAGATCGCACTCACTGAAGCGATCCGAGGAAAGCTGGACGCCGCGGACCTGGCTCGGCTCGGCGCCGGAGAGGCCACGGTCGCGGACCCTTCACGCCGGTTCGCGGACCTGCTTGAGGACCTGGGCCGGCCCGAGGCCGTTGCGGCCCTCGCGGCGATGATCCGGTACGAGGCGGAAATCTACCGCTCGGAGGGCCTGGTCACGTACCTGGCCGACCGGTGCCTGTTGGACATCTTCACCGACACCACGGAACGCTCGCCCACGTTCATGCTGCCGCGGTTCCGCGATTGCGACGACCGGGTCTCGCCTCCGCCGTGGGCCTTCGTGAAGAACCCGCGTCTGCCCACGCCGAAGGCATGGCGGGAGGTGCTGCGGCGCGAGCCGCGCTGTCTTACGTGGA
The DNA here is from genome assembly GCA_964430315.1 of uncultured Planctomycetaceae bacterium. Taxonomy (GTDB): domain Bacteria; phylum Planctomycetota; class Planctomycetia; order Pirellulales; family Thermoguttaceae; genus CALFBP01. The sequence goes on along the minus strand of CAYSGY010000091.1, from coordinate 11,398 downwards.
ACTCCGAGACGTACCGGCAACTCAACGCCCCGGCCGGTCTCCAGGCCGACCCGCCGCGCCTGGCGAGGGACGACATGTTCAAATTCATGATCGGCAGCGAGGACGATCCTTCGCGCCGCGACGCGGCCGCCAACGCTGCCGTTCTCGTTGCTGTAGGCGACGAGGCGTCGCGACTGGCGTTGCCCGGCGATCCGCTGCGGGCCGCACTGGAGGCCTTTGCCCGGCCTTTCGCCGGGCGTGCGGTCCTGGCCGTCGGTCCTGCGCCGCCGCCTGAGGATGTGGCCCCGGCGGTGTGGCACGTGCCGGTCCGGCTGCCCGCTTCGCCGTTGCGACTGGGGGATCGGCTGGCGCTGAAGCTGGTGCTCAACAACGTCTCCACGGCCACGATGGCCCGGCTCGGGCGGGTGACGAGCAACTGGATGGCCCACGTCGAGCCGACGAACAAGAAGCTCATCGACCGTGGGACGCGGCTGGTGGCTGAGCTTGCCGGCGTCGACTACGCAGCCGCCTGCTACGCCCTGCACGAGACGATCGAGGATCTCACGCGGACCATCGCCCCCGGCCAACCGAGACCCTCGCCCGTCGCCCTGACGATCACGCGACTCCTCGGTGGAAACGTCTGAAGACTTGGGCCGTAGGTCAGGCTTTCCAGCCTGACGGCCCAATGGTCAGGCTGGAAAGCCTGACCTACGTGCCTGGACGCTTCCATTTAGCGTCCCTCCTCGGCGAGCCGGCGGCGGAGTTTGCGGACGCCGTCTTGGATCACCATCGGGAGTTTCGATCGCAGAAGCGCCGTGCCCGAGAACCACGCCTCGGGCTCGCAGAACGCATGGTGATACTCGATCCAAAGGGCGCCGGCCGGCTCGGCCAGGCGGGTCACCTTGGCGTAGAGCCCGGCCGATTCATAGGGCTGCGGCGGCCCGAATGAGAACTCGTCGCGATCGTTGCGGGTCACCGGCCGCCAGCGATTCGGGTGCGACGAGGAACCGGTGAACCGCGGATCAATGATGGCCGCGATCGTCACCGACTCGGGGCATCGCGTCACCACCACCCTCCGCGTTGCGCTCACCACGACCCGATCGAACAGCCCGAACGTGCTGTAGAAGAACCGCTGGAGCCGGTCCGGTGTGTCTTCCACGAAGAGGTCCAGGGCCTTCATCTCCTCGCGTTTCAGGATCCCTTTCTCCAGAGGAAGCCGCCCCTTCTTGCCGGACTCGGCCGTTTCCACGAGCTTCTGCAAGAAGTCTTCCTGGCTGAACAACTCCAGCCGGCCGTAGGCGATGAACCACAAGTCAATGGTCCGGAACGGCCGCTTCGGGTCGGAGGTCGGCACGTCGCCGAGCTTCAGCACGAAGGGGCTCACGACCGACTTCCTCGCCAGGTCCGCGACGCGGCGATTGGGGGCGGCAACGCGGGCGAGGATCTGCTGCTGGGCCGCGAGGTCGAGGCCGTCGGGCATCGTAGGCGAGGGGAGCTTCACCACGCCCCCATTCCCGATCGCGACTCCCTGCCCGGTCAGTTGCGCGAGCACCGAGTTCTCCGGGACAGGGCCCAGAAGTGCCGTCGCCAGGACCAAGAGAGCCGTCTGCATTGCATCCCCCTTGCGGTGAAGTCCCCTTCAGCCTACCACGATCGGCGCCACGGCGGAATCCGAACGGGTTAGGCAAACTCTGCGGGCCACGTCGGTCTTGCTTGAGGTGAGAGGGCATTCAAGGCCTGATCCCTGACGGTTAGGCCGGTCGATACCGGAAATAGGGAAAGTACGGCTCTTGCGGACTCTACGGGGATGCGCGGTAAGAAACTACACGCCGCTCTTGTCGTTTTGCGTGGGACTCGGCGTCGTCGCGACGCCTGGGCGGGATGGCGTTGCAGGTGGGCGCGGACGGGTTGGAAGCCCGGCCTCCTGGGCTGCGTCTGGCTGCTCGCCTGCGCGGCCGGGTGCCGGGGGCCGTTGCAGGCGGTGACTCAGAGCCGCGTCACGATGCACAACTCGGCGGTGGAAGACCGCGGCCCGTTGCTGGAGAAGGAGGTCATCGCCGACCGGGGCTGCCCCCAGGGCAAGATCGCCATCGTGGATGTCGACGGGCTGCTAGTGAATAGCAGCCTCGCGGGGTTGGGTTCGGTGGGGGAGAATCCCGTGTCGCTCTTTCGCGAGAAGCTCGATGCGGTCGCATCCGACCCCTGCTACCGTGCCGTGGTCGTCCGGATCAACAGCCCCGGCGGGGGCGTCACGGCCAGCGACATCATGGGGCACGACCTCCGCGCGTTCCGGGAGCAGACTCGTCTGCCGGTCGTCGCCTGCCTGATGGACGTCGCCGCCGGCGGGGCGTACTACCTCGCCACGGCGGCCGATCACATCGTGGCCCATCCGACCACGGTCACCGGCGGGATGGGCGTGATCCTCAACCTCTACAACCTCCAGGACACGATGGCGTATTTCAACGTGACGGCCGTGCCGGTCAAGGCGGGCCAATACGCCGATCTCGGGTCGCCCGTGGAACCGATGGGCGAAGAGGCCCGGGCGATCCTCCAGGGCGTGGCCGACGAATTCCACGCCCGGTTTGAAGCGGCGGTCCGCACGGGCCGGCCGCAGCACGATCCGTCGCGCAAGGAGGATTTCGACGGCCGCGTGTTCACCGCCTCCCAAGCCCTCCAGCGCCGCCTCGTCGATTCAATCGGCTATCTCGACGACGCCGTGGACGTTGCCCGCGAGTTGGGACAGTGTCCGTCGGCCGGCGTCGTGCTTCTGCGCCGCGCGAACGATCCGGCGCGATCGCCCTACGCCACGACTCCCAACAGCCCGATGCAGAGCGGGCTCTTCCCGATGAGCATCCCCGGCCTGGACCGCAGCCAACTGCCCACATTCCTCTACCTCTGGCAGCCCGAGCCGACCTACGAACGCCGCACGGCGAGATAGGTCCCGCTCGGCACGCCGGTCGGCTGCTCGCCAAAGGAGGTTTCACAATCCCGGGAGGGCGAGGCTCCTGCCGAGCCTGCGACCAAGGCACGTTCTGCCGGATGCACAGCGGCTCGGCAGGAGCCTCGCCCTCCCGGGATCACGCGAAGTCATTCAGCGATTGGCGGCCGGTCCTTCGATTCGAGCGTCGGGCGCAAACGTGTTTCGTGCCGTGCGTTGGCCGATGGCGGTGATGATCGTCAAGCAGGTCAAGATCGCCAGCATGAGCAGCAGGGCGTACTGGACCGCCGTGGGGCCATCCTGGGAGACGAGGAATCGCTTGAACCGGTTCCACGCAATGCTCATAGGACCACCGTAGTCGGGCGACGTTGCACGAGAAGAAAACGCCAACTGAAACCTACTGCGCGGACCGAGGGACGGCAAATCGCTCCCGACGCCCCGCCTCAGGCGGACCTGACGCGTTGCCTTTCCGCCGCGCCGTTCACTTTTCGCCTCGCGCATAACGCCGGAGATAGTCCTTCACGCGGACCTTGCGCATCGTGTTCTCGGAACTCATATAGCGCACGCGCCCGAAGACCGGGCGATCGGGGGCCCAGGGGCGGTCGTAGCGGCCCAGCACCCAGAAGATGCCGGAGTAGGAGTTCGGGTCCTGGCCGTCGAGGGCGTATTTGTTGTTCAGCTCGATCATCACGTCGAGCGCCTCCTCGGGGCCTGGGGACCATTGGAGGATCTTCTTGCCCCAGAGCATGCGGAGATAGTTGTGCATGCGGCCCTCGCGCACGAGCTGCCCTTGGGCCGCGTTCCAGAGCGGATCGTGCGTGACCGCCCGCTCGAACTCGGACGGCGAGTAGACGTACTCGCGCCCGTCCTTGGCGTGGCGGTGCAGCGTCTGCCTGGCCCAGTCGGGAAGCGAATCGTATTGATCGTAGTCGCTGCGAGAGGAGCAGAAGTTGAAGCCCACCTCGCGCCAGGTGATCAACTCGTCGAGGAACGATTCGGCCGGCTCGGGCATGCCCCACCAGCCGGTGGACTTGCCCGTGGCCTTCGCCGAAAGACGGCCGGGCGACCATTGCGACCACGCGGCGACCTCGCGGAACACCTCGTGGGCGGAGATGTGGCCGAAGTGGAGATACGGCGAGAGGCCGCTGGCCACGTCCTGCTCGGGCTGGTTGCGGTCTTCGTGATAGCGCGGCAGGCCGCAGTCGAGGAAGGCCCGCAACCGCGCTCGGGCCGCACGCGATCCGCCGGGAATCTCCGCAACCGGCACCTCGTGGTCGATGGGCAGCGCGGCCAGGTGCGACCAGTCGCCCTTCAGGAGCTTCGCGGAGACCGCCGGCCAGCGCGTCCGAATGCGATTGGGAAGGGGAATGGGCCGAGGAAGCTCGAGCCGTGCCAGTGGGTTCGCGACGGGCGACTCGATGAGATGGTCGGGCAAGACCTTCTGGAGGAAGCGGCGGAACGCGTAGGCCGTCGGATACGCCTTCGATGCGGCCCGCATGGGGAGAAGGCCGTTGGAGTCGATCTTCTCCATCCGGACCGCGATCCGTGCCGCAAGCGTCTCAAGATCCTCGGCAAAGGACCGGATTGGGAAGTCGTCGGCGACCACAAGGCAGGCGGTCTCGGCAATCGCCGCGAGCAACTCGCCGGCGTCCCCCGAGTCCGTCTCCACGTAGGGATAGTACGACACGCCGGCACGCTCGAAATGCCGGGCATTATCGGCCATGCCCTGGATCGCGAAGGCGTGGTGGCGGTCGCTCGCCCAGCGGCGCCGCGACGGCAGGGTTTCCACCACCAGGAGCGGCTTGCCAAGCCCTCGGGCGAGTCCTACCGCCCGATCCAGCGCATCATTCCAGCCGGTACGCCGGGCAGCGGTCATCCAGTAGACAACGTAGTGCCCCCCGCTCCGGACAGACGCCGCATTGCACACTTGAAGCCGTGCCTCGGGCACCGCGACGCGGTCCGCGTCATCTTGGGTCAGCATGGCTCTCAGCTCGCGGTACAGCTTGCCAAGGGAAGTCTCACAAGCCCGGGCCTGCAATCCTGGTGCAGTGATTCACGCTGTTGGGGTCCCATTTCAGCTTCATCCGGAATCTCCGGGAAACAGAACCGCCTGAGATTTCGGACAGTGCGGCTTCCTCTTCTCTGATCCACGATCGCGAACGAGGACGAACAGAGAAGCAGGGAAGGAGCCCTGGGGGCGGAAACCACCAGGGCTCGGCAGGTTCATTCACCCGCCCCGATCTGACTCGGGCAGCGTGCGAAGCATGGTCGTGCCGGGTTGCGTCGCCAGCAGAGCCCGACTCCGTTTCTCCAGGCGGCTCCAGTATATCCGCGCTGACAAACCGTAGGCAAGTACCATTGGACACCGGACGGATGCCTCCGAAAATCCCGGGGGTCTGGGGGCAGCGCCCCCAGGTACGCTTCCGCCGGATGAACCGTGACCTTTTGGGGGACTTGCGGCAAGAGCGATCATTCCTCAAAATCGAGACGATATCAACCCACCCCACACCCCGAGGCGTTCCCGCCATGAGTCGCAAACAAACTCGCCGGACGTTCGTTCAGCAGTCGGTCGTGTCCGCCGCCGCGGTCGGCGTACCGGCCTTCGTTTCTTCCGCTGCCTCCGGCCAGAATCCCGGGACCGCCCCGAGCAACAAGATTACGATCGGCTGCATCGGGGTCGGCGGCATGGGCACCGGCAATATGAAGGTCTTTCTCGGGCTGCCCGACTGCCGCGTCGTCGCGGTGTGCGATACCTACGAGGACCGCCGCCGGCGGGCGAAAGGGCTCGTCGACGCCCAGTACGGCGACACCGGATGCAAGATGTTCGCCGACTTCCGCGAGTTGATCGCCCGGAAGGATATCGACGCCCTGATGATCGCCCCGCAGGACCACTGGCACGCCCTGGTGGCTACGGCGGCGGCGAAGGCGGGCAAGGACATGTACTGCGAGAAGCCGCTGGGAGTCTCCGTCGAGCAGGGACAGAAGATCCGCGACGCGGTGCGCAAGGCGAAGCGGGTGTTCCAGACCGGCACATGGCAGCGGTCGGTGGGCAAATTCCGGCACGCCTGCGAGCTGGCCCGGAACGGCTACGTGGGCAAGATCCACACGGTCGAAGTAGCCGCCCCCGGCCCGAACTATCGGCCCGGCTACAAGGGCTCGCTCGACCCGCAGCCGGTCCCGGCCGGCTTCGATTGGGAAATGTGGCGCGGCCCGGCGGAGACGAAGCCCTACAACCCCGGGCGCGTGGCCTGGCCCGACTGGTACTTGATCTGGGACTACTGCACCGGGTTCATCACGAACTGGGGCGTCCACCATCTCGACATCGCCAACTGGGGCTGCCCGGCCATCGGCTCGGAGTCCTTTGAAGTGGAGTGCAGGGCCACGTACCGCAACGAGGGCTTCACCGACAACGTCGACGGATGGGACGCCACCTTCGTCTACGCCTCCGGACTGAAGATGCACTTCACCGACGACCGGCAGCAGAAGACCGGGTGCCGCTTCCTCGGCGATCAAGGCTGGGTCCACGTCGACCGCGCGGGCATCTGGGCGGAGCCCGAGTCGCTGCTCAAGGTGAAACTCAAGCCCGGCGAGCTGAGCCTGACCGACTCGGACCACCACCAGGACAACTTCCTCCACTGCGTGCGGAGCCGGAAGGATCCGGTCTCGGACGTCGATGCGGCCCACCAGGCCTCTTCGCTCGGCCTGATCGCCGACATCGCCGCCCGGCTCGGCCGGAAACTCAAGTGGGACGCCAAGCAGGAGCAGTTCACCGGCAACGACGAGGCCAACCGGATGCTCAAGCGGCCCATGCACAACGGCTGGAGTCTGTAGCATCGCCTCACGCCTCGCGTCTCGTTCCCACGCTCCGCGTGGGAACGCAAGCCACGCCGCTCCGCGGCGCGAAGCACGAGCGGTGCTCCACGGCGGCCATCGGTCCGACCTGACGCCTCGAACGGCCGCGGAGCGGCCCGACGTGCGTTCCCACGCAGAGCGTGGGAACGAGAACGCTCTGCCTGGGAACGAGCATCAGGGATCGCGCACGAAGTGGGGAAGTCGCTCGGGCAGGGGCAGGACGATCTCCACCAGGCCGCGGTACTGACCGTTGTCGTACCACGGCGACTGATAGACCAGTTTGCGCTCGCCTCCCTTCTCAATGGTGTAGACGTTCGGCCGCGCCGTGGCCAACATCTCCCGGAGCTTGGTCCTCGACGGCTCGGGGTGGCAATCCAAGAGATTCGTCCCCAGAAGCTCAAGGCCACCTTGATCCTCATAGCTCTTCGCCGCGCGGTCGTTCATCTCAAGAATGACCCCGGCGGCGTCGCAGACCGTCATGGCACACGGAAACTCCTTGACCCACGCAACGACGTCCATTCAAGCGACCTCCCACTAGTCCTCTCTCGGAAATGCCCCGGCAGCGACACAAGACACCCGCAGCCAATCCGCGGTTCCTTGTAACCCTACAGGAGGGCATGGCGTCCTAAATAGACAGGTAGAACCTTTTCCAGCAATCCGTTATCTAATGGAGAGGCCATCCTAGCGAAGAGTCGATGGAGCGAACATGCGTGTACCCCGTCTATTAGGTGGGAAATTGGGCAAGAAGAGTCAGAAACGGAAGGAAGGCACCTCTTCAGAGTGGTTGGTCGAGGAGACTGCCTACCGTCAAAGGGACGGATCGACGCTTTGGCAGGCCGACGCCAATTGCCAGGAGCACCGTATCCTCGTCTGGGGGCAAAGCCAGAGTGGGGTATGGCGAGCGGTCTCGCGTATGGCCGACCGGATCCAGAAGGAAGACTGAACCACTCAACCGGAGGGGTTCCGGGCAGCCCAGGCAGCCAGTTTCTCGCGGAAGATCTTCGCGTTGTGGCGGATGTCGACCGGAAAGGAGCGGTGGAAGAGGATCTTGCCAATCCCTGCGGTAAGGTGGCTCGATTTCCCTAGTTCCAGGAGTTCCTCAGAGAACTCCTTCTGATTGCGGGCCGAGCGGGGAAATCGACCCGGGACCGGCTCCACCACGATCACCGGCTTCTGCCTGCCCGCCGGGCCGATCCCCACCAGCGCGGATCGGCGGACCCACGGATGCCGGTTGAAGATCGCCTCGCACGGGACGGTGTCCATCGGCCCCGTTTCCGTGAGCACCCGGTGGGCCACGCGCCCGCAGAACCAGAACCGCCCTTGATCGTCGAGGTATCCGGCATCGCCCAAGCGGTGCCAGACGCGGTCGCCGTCGGCGATCTTCCCGAGGGCGTTCGCTTCCCGGCGGGTGACATATTCCCGTGTAACCACGGGCCCCTGGACAATCAGCTCTCCGATCTCGCCGACAGGGAGTTCTTCCGCGTCGGCGAGCGTGGGGATGGGGCCATCGACGACCCGAACGACCCGCCACGCAATCCGCGGAAATTTCCTTCCCACGCAAACGCCAGCCCCTTGGGGGGTGCGTTGGCCGGTCTCGGCGAGCACTTCGCTCGCGGCGATCGAGGCCACGGGAAGGGACTCCGTGGCGCCGTAGGGCGTATGCACGTCGCCCTCGGGATGGATGCACTCCTTCATGGCTCGCAGTACATGGACCGGCACGGGCGCCCCGGCCGACATCACCCGGCGAAGCGTCGATAGCCGGATGCCCTTCTCGCGACAGTATGGCCCCACCCGGCTCCAGATCGCCGGCGACCCGAACGACTGCGTGGCTCCCCAGTCGGTGACGGCCTCGACGATCTTCGCGGGATCGACCCGGGCCGGATGCGAAGGGTCCATGTCGGGGATGACGGCCGTGACCCCCATCGCCGCATTGAAGAGGCCGAAGAGGGGAAAACAGGGCACGTCGATCTCGCCGGGCCGGATTCCGTAGTGATCGCGGATCTCCTCGACCTGCGCGTCGAAGTTGCCGTGGGTATAGAGCACTCCCTTCGGCGGGCCGGTGCTGCCGGTCGTGAAGATGATCGCGGCCGGATCGTCGGCGTTGGTGCGGACCGGGAGTCCGCACTTCCTGGGTGGCGACGAGCGGAGTTCGGCGAGCGTCGCTCCGCCCCAGAACCACCGCCGGCCCACGGTGACGTGAAATCGGGCCTTGGGAAACCGACTTCGCAGGAGCACACGGACCGCGTGGACCAACGGGATCGAAACGAATCCGTCCGGCTCGGCCTCGGCGAGGCACCGGAGGAGATTGCGACGTCCCATGCCCGGGTCGATCAGGATACTGACCGCCCCGGCCTTCAGCAGGCCGAAAACAAGGGCTATGGAGTCGATCCCTGGCGGGACCAAGAGGGCCAATCGTATTCCGGGCGCAACGCCCAGGGCGTGCAGGCCGCGGGCAATGCGGCTGCTATCGTCGTCCAACTCACGGAACGTGACATGCCGGTAGCGGCGTCTTCCGCCCCGGTCGTACCCGAGCGGTTCGACGACCGCGATCGCCTCGGGCGTCGACTCGGCAACAGCAATCAGCCGGCTTGCTACATTCATGCCGCCCAACCTTGCAGGTCCTTCATCCGCTGCCAAGGGTGCGTCCGCCGTCGACCGGGAGGCAGACGCCGGTGACGAAATCGTTTTCGACGAGGAAGACGACCGCGTGGGCAACATGCTCCGGCCGCCCCTCACGGCGGACCAGCGTCCCGGCGACAGCCTGCCGTCGCTCCTCGGACGGAAGGTCGGGCGGCAGCATGACCGGGCCCGGCAGGATGCAGTTCACGCGGACCGCCGGGTTGCGCGAGGCAAGCTCCACGGCGAGGCTCCGGGTGATGGCCGGGACGGCGCCCTTGGAGGGGAAATAGGCGGCATAGCCCGGATAGGGACGGGCAACGGCCCAATCGCCGAGCGTCACAATGGCACCCCCCTCGGGCTGACCGGCCATGATCAGCCCGGCCCGGCGAGCGCAGAGGAATGTGCCTAGCGCGTTGACCTCGAAGTGCCGGCGCACGTCTTCGGCCGTGACCTCTTCGAGCGTCTTCGGTTCCCAGATGGCGGCGGCAGTCACCAGCACATCCAAGCGGCCGAAGCATTCCAGGGCCTCACGGAAGAGCCGCTCCACCTCGGCCTCGACGGCGACATCGGCCTGAAACGCCTGCGCCACCACGCCCTGCTCCTTGAGGCTGACGACCGTATCGCGGGCCTCCTGGGCCGAGCGGTTGTAGTTCAATCCGATGCGGAAGCCGCGGGCCGCCAAGGCGCGTGCCACCACGTTGCCCACGCGGTATTTGCCCCCCCCGGTGATAAGGGCCACTCGGCCTTTCGACAATGGCGGCATGCGATCACTCTCTCCTGAAGTCCCAAGGGTATCACGGATGCGGACGTGCGCCAAACGGCTTGGCCAGGACAAGCGGGCGCGTAGGTGCCTTCATCTCCGGGCGGCGAGGGCAATCTCCTCGGCGGCCAAGGCCCGGGCAACCATCTTGAACTTCGCCAGCCGGCAGGCGAGGTGTTCGCTCGTGCCCGTGTAATGGGGATTCCCTCCCAGAGCGAAATCGCGGGCCGAGGAATGGACCTCCACTGGGACTGTCGCGACGGAAACACGTTTGCCGTCGAGGTAGAGTGTCACGTGCGAGCCCGACTTCACCACGGCCACGTGATACCAGCGGCCCGGCTCGACCGCAACCCCTTGGGTCGAATAGCCGCCGCCGGCCTCGATCCGGGCGAACAGCTTGCCGCCGGCGATACAGATGCGGAGCGGATCGTCCATCACGTGGTCCCAGGCACTGAGTACCTGGCCGAGACGGTCCTCCTTGCGGTCGTAGGCCATCCAGAGCGAGACCGTATACTCGTGGCCCGGGAACGCCTTGAGGGCGTAGACCAACATCGCCGCCTTCCCGTCAAGCTGCACGGCGGTCCCCGCCTTGCCTTCGATCCCGGGAGCGGCCTGCACGCCTGCGCTGCGGACTAGTCGGCCGTAACTCGGCTTCGCATCGCCCGCCAGGGGATCGCAGACGATCACCCCGTCGGGGCCTTCACCGAATTCGGTGAGCTGGTCGGCGGTCGACGGTGGCAGCGAAGGATCGACGTGGAACCGCTTGAATGGCGGCAGGCTCTCGGTCACGCCGTACCGGTTCCTCGCCAACAACTTCCAATAGTATTCGACCTTAGGCCGCAATCGGCGTGCCTCTTCGCCCGTCACCACCAGCCGGTATCCCCTCTTCCCGCCGACCTCCAACACCGGACTGCGGAAGTCCGGCGTTTCCGCAGCGATCAGCGTGTGGGTCCGTTCCTTGTCGCCAGCGGCAGGGCGGCGCCATCGGAACTCGATCGCTCCCGGCGGCACAGCGGCACCATCGGCGGGGCCTGCGGGAACGGGCGCCGGCGGTGCCATCTCCCCCGCCGGGAGCCACGAGACGTACCGGGCCCCGGTCGATCCCGCCGTGGCGAAATCACATAGACGGAGCACAGCCTGTGGCACAGCCGCCCCGGCCAGTGGCACAGCCGCCCCGGCCAGTGGCACAGCCGCCCCCGGCTGTGCTTGTGTGGTCCGCACCGCGGCCCCCGGCTGTGCTGGCAAGTCCC
>CAYSGY010000090.1:0-13829 GCA_964430315.1 uncultured Planctomycetaceae bacterium | reverse complement strand
CGTGTGGAGGGCCTTGTAGACCGTGCCCATGCCCCCTTGCCCCAGTTTCTCCAAGAGCCGGTACTCGCGGAGTTGACGCGGCGCGGGAGTGCGGACGGTCGCTTCCGGCTCCGGCCCCTCCGGCAGCACCTGGGTCACCGTGGCCGCCTGCGGCTCCATGACGCGGATCCGCTCCACGGCCTCGCGGCACTCCGGCTCGTCGGAGAAAGCCTCCGGGATGGGTGCCTGGCGCAACGCGGAAACGACCGTGTCGCCCTCTTTCTCCAGCGACGTCACCGTAGTGTCGCAGGCCGGACAGCCTTCAAGGTGATCGGCTACGGCCTCGGCCGCTGATTCGGGCAGTTTCGCACGGGCATACGCGGCAAGCTGTTCCGGATCGGGATGGGACTGGGACGTCATGGGCAACGGTCTCCTCGCGAGGAAGAAGGGGACTGGCTCCGTCGCCTCGATGACGGTGTCTCTGCCAGCGCGGTCTCTGGCGACGGTGCCTGTCCCCTTTTGCGACGGACTTCTTGCGTCAGGCTGAAAAGCCTGACCTACGCTCGCTCCTCTACTAGAGATAACCGGAGGGCGCCACGCGAAAACGCGAAACTAGCGATCCAACGCGTCGATCAGGCCACGGTATTCTTCCCGAAGTCGTTGCAGCACACGGTGTTTCGCCTGTCGCACTGCCCGGGAGGGCATCCCAAGATTACAGGCCACCTCCGCGGCCGTTTCCCCCTCGATTGTGGTACGCCAGAACGCCTGCCACGTCCGTTCCTGAAAATCGCCGCGGATCGCCACCACGGCGTGCCGCATCAGGGTGGCCAACTCGCCTGTTGCGTCGGAACGGCTCTCCTCCTCCGGGTATTCGTCGGGGATGTGCAGGAGCGTGGCCTGCACGTCGGTGCCGCCGATGGCTTGTGGCCGGCCGGCTCGACTGGAGAAATGGTCGCGGGCCTCGTTTCGGGCGATGGTCCACAGCCAGCCGCGGAAGGTCCCTCGGCTCCGATCCCGCTGGAATCGTCCGATCCCCGAGGCGACCGCGCGAAATACCTCCTGCACCACGTCCTGGCTGTCGGTCGAGGAAATACCCCATTGCCGGCACCAGCGGTACACCAGCGGGCCATAGAGTGCCGCCAGCCGCTCCCACGCCTCTCGATCGCGGAGCTTGACCCGTTCCAGCAAGCTGGAGGAGGTCGACGCGGAAGGACTCGGTCCCGTGTTCAGAGGATGCGACATCGAAACGAAGAGCGCCCTTGCGTGACAAGCCCCATCAATTGAGAACCACCTTCTCTCGCAGGATCAAGACGGCGGAACAAGCCAGTCTAACCACCCGGTAGAGCGGCGTCAACGGGCATTGCAGACGCCCAGCGACCGGGGTATCGTGTCGTTCGATAAGTAGCACAGGCTTCCAGCCTGTCTCTTCACAACCAGCCAGCCTGTTAGGGACCAGCCAAGATGGCTGTGCTACGGCTATTCCGCACTCCAACTCGATCTCCAGGGAGAACCGCCGTGAGAGTCGCCGCATTGCTTATGGCCTTCGTCGTCCTGGCTCCGTTCGGCTCGATGGCGTTCGGCCAGCAGAAGCCCCCACGCGACGTCCTTCCCTCAGCCCCTGAGGGGAAATCGTGGAAGCTCGTCTGGCACGACGAGTTCGACGGACGCCAGCTCGACCAGTCGAAGTGGGACATTCCCGAGTACAAACGCCGTGACGCCTATTGGAGCCGGAAGGCAATCCGGCTCGACGGCCAGGGGAACCTTGCCATCAGCACGCTCAAAGAGGGCGACAAGGTCCTCGACGGGTGCGTCCGGACCCGGCGCAAGTTCGAGCACGCCTTCGGCTACTACGTGGCCCGCATCCAACTCCAGGAGCAGCAGGGCCACTGGTCGGCATTCTGGCTCTACAACGAGAGCGTGGGCAAGGTCGGCGATGAAGGCCGGGACGGCACCGAGATCGACATCATGGAAAAGCCCTGGCTCGACGACCGCATCAACTACGCGCTCCACTGGGACGGCTACGGCAAGCAGCACAAGTCGGAGGCCAAGGTCGTCAAGGTCCCGGGGATCATGAAGGGCTTCCACACCTACGGGCTGGCCTGGCTGCCCGACCAGTACGTCTTCTACATCGACGGGAAGGAGATGTGGCGGACCAAGGCGGGCGGCGTGTGCCAGGTGCCGCTCTACATCAAGCTCAGCGACGAAGTCGGCAACTGGGGCGGCGACATCAAGAAGGCCACGCTCCCCGACCGGTTCCTGGTCGACTACGTCCGAGTCTACGATTTGACCGACCGGTGATGGGGAGGCGCTCCGGAAGTCGCATTGCCTCGGCCCCAGCCCTGGCCGCGATCATGGAGGAATGGACCTCGGACGCCGATTTCTCCATACGGGGCGCTGTGGTAAGATGGCCGAACGACTCCGGATCGGCTCCGGGCTCACGGCATTCCAGGAAACACCGGGCTAACCCCAGGACAGGTTTCGAGATGAAGACGAATTCCTTTCGGTTGATGATGGCACTGGTCGCAGGAACCTGGTCCGCCGCGCTGGCCCGGAGCGCGGAGCCGTTGCCCTCGGGCGGCGTGTTCGCCAAGTCCAACCTCGCGGCGTGGTGCGTGGTGCCGTTCGATGCCGCCAAGCGCGGACCACGCCAGCGGGCCGACATGCTGCAGGAGTTGGGAATCCGCAATCTCGCCTACGACTGGCGGGCCGAGCATGTGCCTGCGTTCGAGGAAGAAATCGTGCAACTCAAGAAGCACTCGATCGGTTTCTTTGCTTTTTGGGGATTCCATCCGGCGATCGTTCCGCTGCTGGCCAAGCATGACGTGACGCCCGAGTTCTGGATCATGCTTCCGAACCCTCCCGGGACCACGGATGACGAGAGACTGGACTCCGCGGTCAAGCAATTGGGGCCGTTGGTTCAGAAGACACGAGAACTCGGCTGCAAACTGGGGCTCTACAACCATGGTGGTTGGGGAGGCGAGCCCGCCAACATGGTCCGCATCGTGAAGCGGCTGCGGCAAGAGGGGCACAATGATCATGTGGGGATCGTGTACAACTTCCATCACGCGTTCAACCACATCCACGACTTCCCTCAAGTGCTTGCCGAGGTGCAGCCCTACTTGCTGTGCATCAATCTCAACGGCATGAACGGCACCCACTCGGTCCTGCCCCTGGGATCGGGCCAATACGAGCAATCCATGATGGAGACCATCAAGCGTTCCGGCTATGCAGGTCCCATCGGCATCATCGCCGAACGCCCCTCGCTGGATGCCAAGGAGAGCCTGAAACAGAATCTCGACGGGATGAAGAAGATCCTGAAACGAATCGGCGACGAGGCGGCGCTGAAGACCTACGACTGACTCTGCCATGTGGGCGGCAGGGAGACGGTTGGTTGGCGAAATGGGCCACGATCGAATCGCGGACCTTGTCCCCAACAACGAGTCCGGGCAGAATGCGATAGACGCAGCATAGGCGGGCGACGCGCCAGCCACATCACTCGACTGCGATCAGCACGACGCGGTCGACGAAGATGGCGTCCAAGGCGGGATGGTGCGCGTGGGCGAACCAGAAGTAGGCCCCGGCGACAAAGTCAATCTCCCCCAGTTCGATCCAGCGGAACTTCTTGTCGAACGAGCCGTCTTCCGCGGCGAAGTCCTTGACCGAGAGGACCATGGTCTTGAGCGACCGCTTCCCTTTCGCGTCGTACGCGCCCCACGTGCCGAGCTTGCCGTCCTTGAGAGTCCCTTCACAGCGCAGCGAGGCGAGCACCCGGTACTTGCCGCGAACCGGCGGAGCGTAGCTGGTGTTCCAGTCGACCTTCGTTCCCATGCGCACGCTCTTGCCGTTCCAGCCTTGAGGATCATCGACGACCGTCGCGGCGTCACGGAAGTTGTTGAACAAGCGGGCATCCACCACGAGCCAGCGGTCCGGGGGGAGACCTTTGCAGAGGTCCGGCGGGTTCCTCTGCGCGGCGAATCCCGCCTTCAGGCCTTCCAGGTACTGGCCCATGCCTTGCTTTTGCGAGATGACCGCCGCCTGCGTCTTGAATCGTTTGCAGAGCCCTGCGAACTCTTCCGCCGCCGCGAAGGGGTCTTTCGGGCCGAGAAACGGCAGGCGCTTCTCGCGGGCCTCGCAGCGGAGCGGATAGTAACGGCTCAGCCAGA
Organism: uncultured Planctomycetaceae bacterium; assembly: GCA_964430315.1. Lineage (GTDB taxonomy): Bacteria > Planctomycetota > Planctomycetia > Pirellulales > Thermoguttaceae > CALFBP01. The sequence continues at coordinate 9,687 of CAYSGY010000090.1, read as the reverse complement.
CGTGGTCGATGCCCATCTTGGACTTCTGCAACCGGCGCAGCTCGTCCGAGGCCGGACCGTAGACCCGGGTGGCCGTCGCGACCGCCTTGTCCAGGACCTCGGTGACCTGGTTGAGCGCCGCCAGGTCGAGCCATTTCGCCGAGTTCATCCCGAAGCAGCCGAGGTAGATCTTCTCCTGCTCCGCCTTGGCAACGAGGAGATTCCAATAACGCTTGATGAGCGGCGCGACCGCTTCGCCGTAATAGCCACGCAGGAACTCGTCGATCAGCTTCTCGTCGTCGAGGCCCGGCTCCCACATCAGGCGCATGAGGAGCCAGTTCTTCAACTCGCAGAAGTCGTCGCCTTCTCCCTCCTCGAACAGCCCGATCGCCCCGTGCTTGACGAAGTAGCGGATGTTCGGCGCCAGGACCCGCAGGTTGGGGTGCGGTCCGAGGTAGTCGTTGTAGTTCGTCGTATAGTCCCAGATGAACAGGTGCTTGGCCACCTTGCTCCAGCCTTCCATGTCGGCGGCGAACTCCCGGTTCTGCTCGCCGTCGAGCGGCTGGATATAGGAACACTCGATCGTGCAAAGCCGGATCAGCACGTTGTCGCGCGGCCTGACGGTCTTGGGCGGTTTGCGCGTATACTGATACGCCAGCGATTCCACGAGAACGTCGGGAAACTCCTTGGCGACCGCTTCGCCCACTTTGTTGAGCATCAAGACCAGCGTGCCGGCGTGGCTTCCTTCCGCGTCGTCGATCGCCTTGCACTTCGCGCAAGTGCAGAACCCGTGCCAGTCGTTCTGGGATACGTCGATCATCGTGCTGCCGGGATTCTTCCGCAGCGTCTCCAGGACGTTCTTGATCAACTCCCGCGTCATCTCCTCGTTGGTCAGGCAAAGTTGCGCGTGTTCGTGCTTACGCTTGCCGTCGATCTCCGAGTACCAGTCGGGATGGGCTTCGAAGTACTTTTCCGGCGGGAGGTACTTGTAGAAGGAATGGACGAAGTTGACGATCTGCACTCGCCCGCCGTATTCCGGGCTCACGGACCCGTTGCCTTTCATACGCGCAGAGAATACGCCCGGCTGGGCGTTGCGATGATACATCTCGCGCGAGATCATCTGCGGCGCGTAGGAGAGGTTCAAGTCGTCGGCGACGACCAGCGTCGGCTTCTTCGGGACATACGTCTCGTCCGGCGTCCACCAACGAACGCCCACGACGTCCTGCAGGAACGAGTAGACCGCGTACAGGCAGCCCCGCCGCTCGTGACCGGCGAGAACCAGGTTCCCGCCGTCCATCTTGACGGCGATTTCGTCGAACCTGTAATCCTTCCTGGGGGCCTTGGCCGTGTTGCCGACAAAGATCAGCGACTTCCCGCCGGGCGCGGCCTCGCTTTCGGCGACGGTCGGAAACTCCGCGCCGGTCACCTGCTTGAGATGCTCCGCCAGCTCGCGCGCGGCCGTCTTCTCGACCGTCGTCGGCCTGTTGGGCAGAACAATCTTCCACGCGGTCGCGCCGTCCTTGGCTAGTTCGACCGCAACCAAGGACGTCGGCAGCGACAGCAGGCAAACCAATGCGACCAGGGCTCTTCTCACAGCGGCTCTCCTTCTCGGAACGTCAATCAACTCGGGTGTCCCTCGGGCTCGTGTATGGCCGGGTCCGCCGAGATTCATCAGGGCAAACTCTCGCGCAAAGGGAAGGCCTCCCATCGCGCTGACAGTCAGCGGCCGGATCTCGTTGGGCCAAGACCGTCGCGATCGTTCTTAAGGTGCCGTCCCAGGCGAACCAGTTGAGCGTGCGAGTCTTGCGGAATGTGGCCATTCGTGCGGTCAATCGGCACATTGATCGTGATGGCCCCGCCTACGGACTTGATCCGGTCAACGAACTGGAAGAGCTCCTTGTCGGTGTAGTGGCAATACTGATTGGGCACGGCCGGATTGAACGTCAGGTCGATGGGCAAGAGGCAGTGCCACTGCACGTTGTCGATGAACTGGGAATCGGGCAGGTAGTACTGTGCCGCCTGGCCCGTCCTGCGCAGCTTGGCGTCCGTCGAAATGACGATCCCCTTGCCCGGCGGCCAGATGAAGTCCGTGCGGATTCGGCCGTCCTCCAGCAAGTGGATTTCGCCCGCATGGTAGTCCTCGATCGGGCAGACAGGCTTCAGATTCCCGCCCGATGCGCAGAACTCTGCGCCACTGAATGCGACCACCGAGTCGGGGTTTCCGGCCCGGCAGGCAGCCATTTCCTTCTCCCAGGCGGTGTTGTCTTGCCGGCCGCAACTGTCGAACCACCAGCCGTCGCAAGATCTTCCCATCTTCTGTGAGTACTCGCGGACGAACGCGTTGTGGCGATCGGCGTAGCCATCCCCTCCGAGACCCAGGATGCGCTTGACGTTCGGATCGGCCCCGGTGTGCGCGCCCGGCAGATAGAGGATCAGGCGTTTGCCTCGTTCGTGGAGCTTGCGACCGATTTCGAGGATCAGGTCCCGCCTGGGTGTGTATCCGGCTTCCAGCTTATCGAGGTATTCGCAACGGCTGGAAAGAAAGCCCGTGCCTTGGCAAAGGGTGAAGATGACCCAGTCGGCCCGTGTCTCGTCAATCTGTTTCACATAGGTTTCGACGTCGAAGGTGTCGATGATACGGTTGAGGTCGGCGGTTTTCTCGGCCGGTGAGTTGCCTTGTGGAGAAATCAAGTAATGCGTCATGACCCCGAAACCTGACTGGGCCATCCAGGCCGCTCGGTTGGGTGTGCCGTCCGGCTTGACTGTCTTGACGGGCGGGGCGGCGCAATCGGCCAAGGTGCAGATCGTGCAAGCCAGTCCGGCCAGTACGGTTTGTGTTACGCGAATGTGAGTGAGCATCGTTCGGCCTTTCCCCTGAGAGAGACCAGCAACTGATCGAGAGCTCGGAGACCTGTTTGCAGGACGGGTCTCCCCTATTTCCACGGTTCGGCGAGGTCGTTCAGGCCCGGGCGAAGGGACCTGGTGGCACCGGAGGGCAAGATGGCGGTGGCGGTCGTGCCGACGGGGATCTGGGCCGTCAGGTGGAACGTGCCGTCCTGGATTCGCCAGCGACTGAGGATGCGGCCAGCAGGTATCGTCAGGGTTGCCTCGGCTTTGGTCAGCGGGCCGGGTTGGGGTGCGATGACGATGTCCTTCCAGCCCACGGCCCCCGGTTTCTGCCGGATGCCGGCGACGTAGCCGTAGTACCATTCCAGCACGTGCCCCAACATGCAGTGGTTCAGCGACTGCGACCCGTTCATCATGGCGTCCCAAGTCTCCGGCAACGCGGTCAAGCCCTTCTTCAAGATGCCGCCGTAGCTGCCCAGGCCGTCGCGGGCGTAGACGCGGTGCAGCACGTCGGAACGGCCGGCTTCGGCCAGCGCGCGGATGAAATACACGTGGCCGACGTCGCCCGGCGTCTGCTGCCAGCCGCGTTTCTCCAGGTCGGCAAGGATCTCTGCAACCAGCGCGGCCCGGTCCGTCGTTGGCACGACCTCGGCGCACAAGGCCATCGCGTTGGCGCACTGCGGACTGCCCAAGTGTTTCAGCTTGCCGGTGGCCGGATCGCGAAAGTGCCTTTGGAACTCGGTCGCGATCCGGGCGTGAAGTTCACGATAGCGGCGGGCGTCATCGGGCCGACCCAGGACTTCCGCGGCGCGCGAAACGTTCAGCGCACACAGCGCCCAGGTGGCGGTGGCCGACAGTTGCGTCGGCGTGAATCGCGACGGTCCCGGCGGATGGCCGTGGCCGTAGTCATACCAGTCGCCGAGCCCACCGGGGGCGAGGCCGTCCCGGGCCTCCGTCTGGACGTAATCCGTGAACCGCCTCATCATGTCGAAGTTGTCGCGCAGCACCTGCACGTCGCCCGTCCACTGATATTGGTGCCACGGCAGCAACACGGCCGCCGCGCCCCATTCGACCGTCCAGTTGAACGCCCCGGGGAACCGGCCGGCGGGATAGCTTGGGGCCACCGTCAGCACTCGCCCGCTGGGCTCTTGCGCGTCGCGGACATCGCGCAGGATCTTGTTGAACCACGCGTCGCAGTCATAGCGATAGTGGAAGCTGGGCGCCAGCAGGTACGAGCACTCCAACCACCCCAGCTTCTCGCGATGCGGGCAGTCGGACAGCACGTGGCTGGTGTTCGAGCGCACGGCCCAGTCGATCAGCCGATGGGTGCGATTGAACAGATCGCTGGAGCATACGAACGTGCCGGCCTCCCGCAAGCCCGTGCGCACGTGGACCAGAGTCAGCGAGCGGAGGACCGGCAGACCCCGGGGATTCGGGCGGCCTTCCGGGACCGCGCCGGAGACCTCGACAAACTGCATGCCCAGGTAGTACGAAACCCACCGATGCACGAGCGGCTGTCCGTCGCCGATCAGTTCGCATCCGACGACGTAGCCGCCGAACAACCGGTCCTGGGCGTTCTTGTGCTCGCCGCAACGGAAGGAGATGCGGTCGCCCGGCTTGCCGCCCGCCAGCTCGATCCGCAATTGGGCCGACGAATTCTGCTCGAAACTGTACAAGAAGACGCCCGGTGCGGGCTCCTTGACGGACACCGGCGCAAAGCGCTCGAACGTTCGCAGCGGCGGCCAGCTCTGCGGAACCAGCGCGGCGTGCGGGGCCGCCGCGATACGGGCCGGCTGCCAAGCCCGGTCATCGAAACCGGGGCGATCCCATCCCGTCTGCTGGCGCCGGGCGTCGAAGTCTTCCCCGGCGAAGATGTGCGAGAACACGATCGGACCGTCGGCGGTTCGCCACGTGGCGTCCGTGCCGATGCGCCGGATCGTACCGTCGGGTTGCTCGATCGTGACTTCCACACACAGCAGCAGAGGTTCGTCGGCCTGGCGCTGCGGCCCGACCTTGTTGTATCGGCCCGGCGGCGGATTGGGATTATGCCAGAAAGAGTTCGTAAGCATCGCGCCGACGCAGTTCACTCCGGCCTGAACCCGCCCGGTGATATCGAAGTCGCGGAAGTACAGCGTCTTGTCGTACTGCGACCACGGCTGATTGATCCCGGTGTCGGCCAGGCGCGCGCCGTTGACTCGCGGGTCGTAGTCGCCCAAGCCTGCGATCCGCAGCGTGGCCCGGCGTGGCTTTCCCGCGACCGAAAACTCCTTGCGCAGCAGCGGCAACGGACTGCCCACGTCGCGACCGGCCGGCGGTGCGATCCACTGCGCCTGGTCGAACGGCGGAGCGGCCCTGTCTCGCTCGCCGCCGGCCGAAACAGAAGAAGCCCCCATCGCAAGAGCAGCCACGAGGGCCACGCGGCGCCAACGATAGGTAGTCATACGTCATCTTTCCTGAAGGTTGCAGGGTTCTTGGAGGGACGCCGACAGAGAGTCTACCACGGTTGTCGGGAGAGAGCGATTGTACTCCCGAGAAGGCTGGGCATCAAATAGCGCAGCATCTGCGAGATCACCCAGGCGAAGTTTGCCCTGCGTCAGCAGATTCAGGATTTTGCGCTGGGGCTGGACTGCGCAGTCTACTTCCTGCTGCGCGAGCGGCGCGTGGACCGCCCCTGCCCGCTGTGGCACATCGAGAACCACTTCGGCATCGTGCACACCGACAACACGCCCAAGCCCGCCTACATCGCCCTGCAGACGGTGCAAGACGATCTGCAGTGGCAGTGATGCGCCCGGTCCACTGGCTGCGACGCGTCGCGCCGTTCGGCCGGTGCTTACTTCCGCTCGATGAGCTTCCTCATGTCTTCCGTGATGGGCATGACTTCAAAATCCTTGAAGAACATCTCGCAGTCGGCCCCGCCGTGCATTTGCAGTCCGAGCTTGCCCGTCTTCTCGCACGCCTTGTCAACGAGATCCGACGTGCAGAATCCGTTCAGCGACTGGACCAGGCGGTCGCCGTACGCGGCGGTGCAGGTCGTGTTCCACTGGTCGTCTTTGTTGCGGACCTTTTCGATGAACTCGTCGTTCGTGACAACCCAGCCACGACCCGGAATCATCTTGCCGTCGACGATGCCGGCCGTGTGCCAGAGGGCGGAGTCCTTGCCGCTGTTGGCGATTTCGTTTTGGAACCCGCGCAGGACCCACGGGGCGGCCGTTTCTGCAGCGCGGAAATAGAGCGCGCTGTTGCCGCCGTGCATGCGGTACGTGACGCGGGCGATGAAGTTGTCGTAATCCTTGGTGGAAATGACCAGCCCGTCCTTCTTCTGGTTCTTCGAGTGAACGCCGCGCAGAACGCCGTCTTCCATGAAGGACCATTCTTCCGGAAGAACGAACTTGGCGTCGACGAGCTGGTACTTGCCGGAATTGTCTTTGACGAAGAACGGTTCCCACCGGCTCACGCCCAGATCCTTGACGCGGATGTTTCTCCAAGCCACGGAGCCGGACTTGCCCGCGTGGATCTGCAGGCCGAAAAAGCCCTTCATCGAGAAGCTATCGAAGATATCGACGACCAGCTTGCCGTTGAGCCATGTCTTGATCGACGGGCCGACGCATTGGATCTCCAGGTCGTTCCACTCGCCTTCCTTGCAGCTTGCCCGGGCGGCGTCGAGGCGATCCTGCGGGGTATAGGCATCGAGCCAGATGACGCCGAACTTATGGCCGCGCCGGCCTTCGTCGTAGATGCGGCCGGTCGAGGTGCCGTCGGGAGTCATTTCGTACTGGTAGCCATAGACCCGCTCGTGGTCGCCCTCCGGACGGGCGGCGGAGCGGAACTGGACGCCGGAGTTGCCGGGTTCGAGGAACTTGTATTGCAGCCTCAAAATGAAGTTGCCGAATTCCTTTTCCGTACAGAGGAACGTGTTATTCGGCGTGTTCGGCACGCATTTCCCGACGAGGCAGCCGTCCGCGACGTGGTACTCCGCGGAACCGCCGCGTTTGACCCAGCCGGCGAGATCCCGGCCGTTGAAGAGGGAAACGAATCCTCCCTCCGCGTCTGCCGCCGACGCGCTCCGGCCGAACGAAGCCAATAGTCCAAATGCCATCGCCGCTGCCAGTAGTCTTCTCATGGTTGCCTCTCAGACAAGGGATACGGACGTACGCGGATTCGGTTCCCAACGCGGCCTTGATTGTGGCCTCGCGGGGAGGAGGTTGTCAATCTCCCTCGCCGGACATCGTTGGCCAGCAAAGGCCAACGAGGATTGCAGGAAGAGGTCAACTCGTGGACATGCCCGGGATCGCGGCAGTGCCGGACAGTCTTTCGATGCCCTGGCCCGTAGCTCATGCCGCCAATCGAACCGCCACGCCGCACTGCCGGACAAACCGGCAGTGGCACCCGCGCGTGGCAGGACGTCGATACGCCGGGCGACGCGGCCTATTGTGGCCCGATCGGCTTCCGAAACACGAAGCCGTAGTGGTAGGGCGGCAAGTCGATCCGAGCGGGCGATTGACACTCGAAGCCGACCGCTTCGCACCATTCGCGACATTCTTCGGGCCGCGGACGAATCTCCAGGCTCGATGTCCAGGGCGTACACGATGCCGGAGGCGATACGAGCGGCGGGGATCGTGAACGTGCCATATCCACAGCCGAAGTCCACGACGTTTCCACAAGCCGAGGTCAGCCCCAGCTTCTTCAAGACGGCCTCAGGCTCGAAGTACCCTTGCCATATCGATTCTTCCGGCATTCCACTTTCACGGGTCTTCATGGTAATCGCCGTGTACAGCAGGTCCGGGCATCACCGTCAGCGAAACGCAGATGACTGAAGGGCCAGGCCAATCGCCGCACCGCCCAACAGCAACCATGCCGAGCTCACCCGATGGCGAACCAACAAGACGGCACTGGCGACGGCAAGCAATGCGGTTGTCGCGTCAAAGATGGCCGCATGGCCAAGTTGCCAAGTCACCACCGCCATCAGCGCCAACGATGCCGCATTGACGCCATCGAGAAACGCCCCGGCCACCGGTGATTTCCGTAGGCGGGGAATGAGGGGGCCGCTTGCCGCCACGAAGATGAACGAGGGGAGGAAGATCCCGGCCGTGGCAATCAGCGCCCCCGGCAACCCGGCGACGACGTAGCCGATGAATGTGGCGGTCGTGAATACCGGGCCGGGAGTGACCTGCCCGACCGCCGCGGCATCCAGCAACTGCGACGAAGTCAGCCAATGCCAGTGAATCACCAGATCGGCCTGCAGGTAGGCCAGCAGGACATAGCCGCTGCCGTAGAGCACCGAACCAATCTTGAGGAAATACAAGAACAGCGGGTGAAGACCGACCTCGTTCGTAGCCGTTCACGGTTTCCAGGAGAACTGATGTTGGTGAATCGGGCTGGATCAGTTATCAAGATGACATGGCCCGAATGTTCACGGAAGATGAAGTACACGAGTTAATCGAAGCGGCAGTTGCGCCGCTGCGAGCGAGGATTGCCGAATTGGAAGCGGAGATCGCGCGGCTGAAGAAGAACTCCTCGACGTCCTCCAAGCCGCCCTCCAGCGACATCGTCAAGCCGCCCAAGCCGAAGTTGCCCGGCGGCAAACAGCGGAAGCGAAGGCGAGGCGGCCAGCAGGGGCATTCGCGGCACACCCGCCCCCTCTTCCCGCCGGAGCAAGTCGACCGGGCCTGGGTGTACGAGTGGTCGGAACCGGGAGCGGACTGGGAGTCGTTGGATGAGTTCCGCACCCTGCAGCAGGTGGAGTTGGTGAAGAAGTTGTTCCGGGTGACGGAACATCGCGCGCGGCTGTATCGCTCGCGGATCACGGGCGAGATCAGGGCCGCGGCGTTCCCGGAGGAGGTGCGGCTGGCCGGACTGGTCGGCCCGCGGCTGACGGCCCTGTTGGCCTTCCAAAAGGGAGCCTGCCACATGTCGTACACCTCGATCCAGACTTTCCTGGACGATGTGCTGGGCTTGCCGCTTTCTACGGGCCAGATCGCCAAGATCGTGCAAAAGGCCAGCGCCGCCCTGGCTCCCAGCCACGCGGAACTGGAAACGGCCTTGCCCCACCAGGCGGCGATGAACATCGACGAGACCGGGCACCCCGAGAACGGCAAGAAACTGTGGACGTGGGGCTTTCACGTGCCTGGGCCGCGGGGCTTCACCTGGTTCCACATTGATCCCTCGCGCAGCTCGGATGTGCTCTACGAGTTCTTGGGAGAGACCTTTTCGGGCGTCATCGGCTGCGACTACTACAGCGTCTACCGCAAGTTCCTCGCGGAGACGGACGCGGTGATGCAGTTCTGCTGGGCCCACCTCATCCGGGACGTGAAGTTCCTCACCACACTGACCGACCCCGTAACGGTCCGCTACGGCCAGAAGCTGTTGAGCAAGATCAAGTCGCTGTTCCGCCTCTGGCACCAGCGTGGCGCGATGCCCCAAGACAAGTGGGAACGCAGGATGCAGCGGGCCGCCGACGCCGTGCTCGATCGCGCCAAGCGAGCCCCTTCGCGGATCGAGGCGCAGAACATCCGAGAGCGGTTCCGCGAACATGGCGCGTACTACTTCACCTTCCTCAAGGTGCCGGGCATCGAGCCCACGAACAACGCCATGGAACAGCGGATGCGGTTCGTGGCCATCGACCGCAAGATCACCCAGGGGACGCGCGGCGAGCGAGGCCGCCGCTGGTGCGAGCGGATGTGGACCGTGCTGGCCACCTGCGCGCAGCAAGGCCGTTCCGTGTTCGCCTTCCTCCACCAATCACTGCTGGCCTACTTCAAGAACCAACCTCTCCCCTCCCTCCTACCGCTTCCCCCGTGAATGGCTACCGAAGATGTACTGGCGCGTGGAGCGGCTGCAATGGTGCTGGGCGCACTTGAAACG
>CAYSGY010000089.1:0-13888 GCA_964430315.1 uncultured Planctomycetaceae bacterium | reverse complement strand
GGTACATGAGCTCCTCGCCGGTGAGGTTGGCCAGCGCCCCGCGCGCCAGCGCGTCGCCGGGGAGGAGGGCCTTGAGCCTCGCCATCTCGGCCCACATCCGCGGATCGTCGAACCAGCCCGACGCCCCCAGGTCCATCCACCACGTGCCGAAGTTGCGCAGGGCGCACTGCGACGTGTTGCGGAGCAATTCCTGGTTGGTCTTCTCGAGCGTATCGACGCCGTCGTACCAACCGGGGAACTGGCCGGTGCCCAGGTAGGTCCGCGTATCGTCCTCGTAGAGCCACATCTTGCCGGCCAGGGCCACGCTCTCGGCCGCGGTCATGGCCGGGGCGCTCTGGCTCAGCCCGCGGTCGAAGTACGAAATCGGCGAGCAGAGGACGTCGATATCGGGGCATTCCAGCGTGCGGCGCAGGGCGTAGTGGCCCGAGGTGCCGGGCCCGTTGTGGACCGCCGCGAACTCGAACACGTAACCGTAGAAGAAGACCACGAGCTTGCGCCCCTGCGAGGCCTGACGCACGGCCTTGGCCAGGTGGCATACGCACTCGGCCATGGCCTCTTGCTGGAACTCGGTGAAGTCGATCACGGGACGCTCGGCCACCGGATCGCGGAGCACGCCGGCGGGAGCGGCCCGGCGTGCGGCGGGCGTGGGCACCTCGGCCGTTTCCAGGGACGCCTTCGGATCGCCCCACGCGGCGCGGAGGGCCGCGTCCGAGGCATAGCGGCGCTTCAGCCAGGCCCGCCACTGGTGCGCGTCGCCCTTCGCGTAACCGCTGAGCGCCGGTCCCCAGGTCTCCCGGTAGAACCATTCGCCCGTGTTCTGGCCGCACGGATGGTAGCCGGCCATGTGGGGACCGAACTTCGCTTCGAGGTGCGCCACCAGCGCGGCCAGACGCTCGGCGGCGTCGCGTCGATACGCCGGGGAGGCCACCACGGCGTAGCCGAACTGCGGATCGCGGTCCCAGACCATCGCGTCGTCGGGATGGGCCTTGAGCCACCAGCCGGGCGCGTCCATGCCGATGCGGGGAATCAGGAGAGCGTCGGGGTTCGCATCCAGCACCGCCTGGCATTGGGAGTCGGACGCGGACCAATCGACCGGCTCTCCCGGACGCGGCCACGGCATCGCGACCGGGAAGCTCACAAACGGCGCCCCCGCCTTCCCGGCCATCTTGATCTGCGACTCGTAGCCGCTCGAAGGGCCGCCGAGGAATACGAACGCACTGCCCGGCCGGTAGAAGGCCAGGGTCAATTCGCGGTCGGGCTGCGCGCGGACCCAGAGACTCACGCGGTACCGGTGGTCTTTCTTCAACGCCAGGTTGGCGCGGTGATAGATGTGAAAGTCGGGCCACGCTTTGCCGGGCGGCGCCTTGAGCGTCACGCGCAGACCGACCGATCCGTTGCGCCCGCTGCCCGGCCGGACCTCGACCTTGCCCACCGTGTTCTGCTCATCGGTCGGCCAGACGTGCCACGCGCCCGAGAAGGCGGCGGGCCCCGACTCGAAATCGCACCGCGCCAAGGCGTCGTGCCCGTCGGTCAGGTCTTGCACGCGGATGTCGTCGAGGTCGATCGTGCCGGGCTTCTGCCCGAAGCGGAAGTGCATCGTGGCCGAGCGCGGCTCGTCTTGCGTGGGCTGGAACTCGAAGACGATCTCGCCGCCGGCCGGCGACACCGGCAGCGGCTTGGTTCCCGGGGCCCCCCAGAACATCCTCGCCCGCACCGGCTTCCCGTCGACCATCAATCGCGGCGCTCCCGACGCGGCGTCGACCCGCACCGTTTCCGCGGCCGTTGAAACCGAACACCACGCGGCGACCACGATCAGGTTGCAGAAACGGAGCATCTTCGTCGTCATCATTCTCACCCCCTGGGATAGGATGGCTGCGGGGAAATCAAGGCAGGAGATCGCGGACCGGCACGCGGGCAATCTCGCGGGTTTCGAGCACCACGGGGATCTCGTCCGACGAAACGTAGTCGCGGCGCGTGCGGTAGTCGGAGTCCCTTTCCTGGGCGGAGGGATCGGTGTAAACCTCCACGCACCGCTCCACAAGGTTCACGATCCAGTAGACCGGGATCCCGGCTTGGGCATACAGTGACTTCTTGAGGACTTGATCACGACTTAGGCTTGCATCGGCAATCTCAACAACCAAGCCGACGTCACGGGGGCCTGGATGACGGTCGAGATACTGTCGAGTGTGGCCCCGGATCACGGCCACATCGGGCTCGGGCTCGCTTGCAGAGAGAGTAATCGGCTCCTGAGAATCCACGTACCACCCCTGGGGAGCGACACCCTCCAAGGCGGCACGCACCAGACGAGTGGCGGCACGGTGCAGCGGGTTCTTGACCATTTTGGATACCAACCATCCGTCGAGGAGTTCCACCGGATCGTTTTCGGTAAGGATGCCGGCGCGGAGTATCTCGTGGTACTGGGCCACGCTGAAACGCCAGACCGGCACGCTCGGGATTGCCGGGGGACCAGCCGGAAAGTCGGTGTTCCGGGTCAGAATCGCCATGGCTAGGCTCCTCGGGAAGTAGCCTTTACCGAGTTGGCGGCAGGAGGCTTGGCCCAATCCGCCCCCAGCCCTTCAAGACGCCGGCGGAGCTGCCGGCGATGGTCCTCCGAGAGCGGTCCAAAAGGCTCCGCCAGCACGTCGCGGCACATGCCCCACAAGCCGAGCACGCCCTTGAAGGCGGCGATGACCGGGGCCCCGTGACCGGGCAACGTGTAGAGCGCCGACGCAATGCGGATCACCTGATCGTGCAGTTGCCGTGCACGGGGCAGGTCGCCGCGGGCGGCCGCTTGATACAGGTCGACGTAGAGGCGAGGGAACATGTTAGCCCCGCCGCACACGCCCCCGTCGCCTCCCAAGAGGACCGATTCGGCCAGGAGTTCCTCGGGGCCCGTAAGCAGGGTCCAGCCGGGCCGCGTACGTGCCAGGCGCAGCACGCTGTGGAAGTAGACCATGTTGGCCGAGCTGTCCTTCAAACCGACGAGGTTGGGAACCTCGATCAGCCGGCGGAGCGTCTCCAACTCGAAGGCGATCTTCGTGTGGCTGGGAAGATTGTAGAGGAAGACCGGCAGCGGCGATTCGGCAGCGAACCGCTCGACGTAACGCGCCAACTCATCTTGCCGGGCGGGGTTGTAATACGGGGGGGCCAGGACCACGGCCGAGGCCCCGGCGTCGGCCGCAAACTCGGCCAAGGCCACCGATTCCCCAAACGCGGAATCACTCACGCCCACCAGCAACGGCACACGTCCGGCGATCTGCTCGCTGGCCACCTCGATCAATTCCTGGCGAAGGCGGTAGCCGAGGCTGGGCCCCTCTCCGCAGGTGCCCAGGATGAACAGGCCCGCGACCTCTCCCGAGAGAATATGCTCGATCAATCGCCGGACCGCCGGAACGTCAAGCGAACCCCGATCTGTTAGTGGGGTAACGAGTGGGGGGACAATGCCTTGCAACGGTTGCGGCAACTTGGCCGACAGCATGGTTTGCTCCGGTAGGGCCTTCTGGGGGTGAGATACAACAACTCGAAAACCCATCGCAGCCTCGCTTGGCTCGGCCGCAACCTCAGGGTTCAGGGTTCAGGGTTCAGAACTCTAAGGAGACGCTTCCGTCGAAATTCTGAACCTTGAACCCTGAACCCTCTTGTTCTGCTTGCGGCCATGCCGCGAGGTGAGGAATTTCACGATGTTTGAGGTTCGTGGTCCATGGAGGGACCGCCGCCGTGACGACGGTCCCTCCGAATTATACCACGACTACGGTCGCACGCTCGCCTTGTCGGCGGTGGGGAAGTCGGCGGGGACCTTTTGGGTCACTTTGCCCGTGGCCGCCCATTCCACCCCGCGCTGGAACGTGGCGAGGAAGGCCACGCTCTGCAGTTCCTTGCCGGTATGCCCCATCGCGTTCTGGAACACCCGGCCCTTGCCGTACGAAACGGTGAAGAGAATCGGCTCATGCTCGTCGGAGCCGCCCTTGTCCTTGGGGGCGAAGGCCGTGGCGAGCACGGTCAGGTTCTTGGCCGGGCCGCGGAGCCAGCCGTAGAGCTCGTCGTCGACGTGCATGAACTTCTCCGGCAGTCCCTTCGTGATCGGATGGTTCGGATCGCGGATGACGACTTGGAACGGCTGCATAGGGCCGTGCGAGCCGGCGCGGAACACCTCGACCGTCTTCTTGGTCTTCTTGCCGGTCGCCGGGTCGGTGACTTCGACCTCGCGCGTGCCGGGGACGGTGTCGTTCTTCATGCGGACGATCTTGCCGTCGCGCCATCGGACGTGGGGGCCGCTCTTCTCGTTCCGGCCGCCCCAGCCGCCCAGCCCGATCATCTCGTTGTATTCCTTCCACTTCGGGAAGGCGGCGCAGGCGAAATGATAGACCACCAGGCCGCCGCCGTTGCGGACGTAGTCGGCCAGGGCCTTTTCAGTCTCCTTGGGCCAGGGGTCTCCCTGGTAGTTGCTCACCACCACGTTGTACGCCGCGAAGTCCGGCTTGAACCCGCTCATGTCCTGGCCCTTCGCCGGCGACGTGGCCACGTCGACCGTGAACATCCCGGTGTCTTCGAGGATCTTCTTGAGGACCGGCGTCGTCTCTTGCCACTTGTGGCCGTTCTGGCCGTCGACGATGAGGACCTTGTACTGGGGCGCGGCCACGGCCACCGCCCCTGCGACCAGCCATACCACGGATGCCATCAACCACTGTCTGCGCAACATTGCACGCTCCTTGGTGAAACAGAACCGTACGACGCAACCACGGACGTAAGCGTACCAGAGGACGGACGGCAAGGGAACCACCGCGTCCCAAGTCGAAAGGACCTTGCGCGATCCCGGGAGGGCGAGGCTCCTGCCGAGCCGTCATGGACCCGCCGGAATGTGCGGTTGTCGCAGGCTCGGCAGGAGCCTCGCCCTCCCGGAATTGCAGAACCTCGTCTACCGCCCGGCGGGAACCAGCTCCACGTTTCGGAAGGAGTACTCGTCGCCCTCGGCCGTGAGCAGGATCCTGCCCGGCGCCGCGTCGCAACCCGTGGCCCGGTTCACCTCCCGGCCGTTGATGGAAAGCGTCACGGTGTCGCCGTGGGCAACGATCTCATACCGGTTCCATTCGCCGGCAGGCTTCTCCCTACCGGCGGTCTTCTTCAGGTTCGTGAGCTTGCCGAACTGCGGGTGCGCGAGCGATTTGAACCGCTCGGCCGGTCCGGTCAGTCCGTAGCCGTCCAAGCCCCAAAAATCGCCCGCGTCGCCGGCATTGATCTGCGCTTCCAGGCTCTTGGGCCAAATTCGGTCCGGCCCGGTCATGCGTACCAACACGCCGCCGCTGCCCATCTTCTCCTTGGGCCACCGCCATTCCAGGCGGAGCGTGAAATCGGCAAACGCCTTCTGCGTCGCGAGGTAGCCCCGGGGCTTCCCGCGGCAGGTCAAGACGCCGTCCGGCCCCAGCCGCCACACGTCGCCCGGCTTGGCCTTCGGGTCTTCCGAGAAGAAGCTCCACCCGGCGAACTGGCCCGAGGCCGCATCTTGGGACGTGAAGAGCGGGACCGCCTTCACCTTGCCTGGCGAGCCACCCGCCGGGGCGCCGGCGAGACCCGTCTGCGTCCACGCCATCCCCAGCGCCAGCGCTACTGCCGGCAGACCGAGAAACGGCCCTCTCACGCTGCTTGGAGATCGTTGTTGAATCTGCGTTCGTCGGCTCAGCATGACACACCTCCTGGGACCACGAAGACCTCATCCAGGATAGACGCCCTGGGACGCCCAGGCAACGGTTCGGGCGCCATGCCCAGAGTCTTCGATGGGCGTGGCTTGACACGTCGCAACGCTTTCCACGCCCTTCGCAAAGGCTCAGGGCGTGCCACCCGACCGTAACCAACGTGGCAGGGTTCAGAGTTCAGCACTCCAACGCAAACGTCCCCTGAACCGCTGGGCTACGGTCCAACGTCCCTCCGGGACGAAACTGCGGTGCGTACGCTCTGGAGTAATACCCCAACAGCGTGAATCCCTACGCTAGATCCTGGCGTCGATCAGGTTCGCCGCGAGCGAATCGTTGGTACCGTTCCCAAGACGGGCGAACAACGGTTCGAGCAAGTGTCCTCGCTCCGGCGACACGCGATCTGCTGAAGCCAAAGCGCGTAGGAATCGGTCCCATAGCTACTGACACCGGTAACACCGGCCATCGCGTAGGCTCCTCGTGGTGAACCGGCACGGCCCAGGGCCCTCGGAATGGGGGGCCATATGCCGGCTGCTGGGATTTCGTTTTCGAGGAATTCATCGGCACATCGGCTATTCCTTGAGAATGCTCGGTGCTCTTGAAAACGTGCCCTCTCGGACACCCATCCCTATTGGGGGTATACACCAACCACTAGATGGCACGGCTGTCGTGTTGTAGCGGTGGGAGACTGGGAAATCTACGTCGTCTTGAAGAACCGTGTGACAAGTCTTGGACCCATTCGTCCCAAGAGATTATGGTGAGGGTTTAGCCTGCGCTCGGGGTTTCGGGTTTTGGTGGGTGTTCAGCCAACTTCATCCGGCTGAAATGTTACGAGTTCTTGGAACAGAGAGCACCGAGACATTGCCATGGGGTATGCACGTATGCCGAGGGGTTTTCGTCGGCTCGCTGGGGATCGTCGCTTCGATCGCTTGGGACGGGGCCGGTATCGCCGCCCGTGCTTCGAGTCGCTCGAATCGCGGCAGTTGCTCTCTGTCACCCTCCCGTCGATTTCCGACCAGACCGTTCTATCCGGCACTACGCTGAACCTCGCCCTCAACGGGGTGAGCGATGCGGGCAACGCCCTGAACTATACTGTGGCGGTCAGCAACGCCAACCTGACCAACAGTGCGGAGTTGACCACGGCCGTTCCCACGGGGAACACGAGCATCAAGCTCGTGGTGAACGACACGGCCGACGGGATCACCAACGGGGTCATCATCATCCAGTTGGCTGACGATCTCGCCCCGGAGACGGTCAGCCAGATCCTCGCCTTGGTGGAGGACGGGTACTACGACGGCCTGACGTTCCACCGGATCATCGAAGACTTCATGATCCAAGGCGGAGACCCGAACGGCGACGGGAGCGGCGGACCCGACAAGAAGTTCGACGACCAGTTCAATTCCGCTCTCCAGTTCACCAGCGCCGGCGTGGTGGCGATGGCCAACAGCGGCTCCGACACGAACGGGTCGCAGTTCTTCATCACGACCGCCGCCACGCGGTGGCTCGACTACCGATACTCGATCTTCGGGTTCGTCACCCAGGGGAGCGACGTGGTCGACGCGCTCGACTCGGTCGCGACCGGTTCCAACGACGCCCCGGTCAACACCGTGACGATCACGAGCATCGGGGTCTACGAGGATACCCAGGACGGGGTCCTCCGGCTCTACGCACCCAACGGGACCACCGGCACGGCCACGGTGACCGTCACCGCCACCGACAGCGTCACCGGCGAGACGGCCTCGCAGGCGTTCACGGTAACGGTATCGGCCGACAGCACGGCGTCGCCGCCCTATCTCGCCGACATCGATCCTATTGAGACCACCGAAGGCGGGTCGGCCACATTCACCATTCCGGCCGTGAACGTCGACAACCTGACGCTCACGTACTCGGCCACGACCGACGACAGCGAGCTCACGGTCTCGGTCAATAGTTCGACGGGCCTGGTGACCGTCACGCCGGCGGCAGGGGCGTATGGCGTCTACGGCATCAAGGTGGGCGTTGCGAGTTACTCGGCGATCTCCACCTCGGAGGACAGCCAGGCGGTGCCCGTCTATGTCCGTCCGGCCGCGCCGACCGGCATCACGCTGGTGGCGGGCTACGACACGGGGACGAGCAGCTCCGACAACCTCACGAACCTCAACAACAGCAGCGGCTCGGAAGTGCTGCAATTCCAGGTGTCGGGCGTCCTCGCGGGTGCGACCGTCAACCTGTACGCCGACGGCGTGCTGATCGGCACCGCCACCGCGACCGGCACCACGGCGACCATCACCACCGACGGCTCGACCGCGCTCGCCGACGGGCTGGTCTCGATCACCGCGACGCAGACGTTCGAGGACCAGGTGGTCAAGGTCGGCAACCTGGACACCACGACCGACCTGGCGAGCGTGGCCTCCTCGGCCCTCACGATCCAGGTGGCAACCGCCGTCCCGGAGTTCACCTTCACACCGGTCACGAACGCCCAGGAAGGGGTTCAGTACACCTGCACCGTCACGGCCGAGTCGGAGAACGGGGGAACGATCACCTACGCGTTGACCGAATCGCCCGATGGGATGACGATCGGCGAAGCCACGGGCGTCATCACGTGGACGCCGCCGGCGGGGGCGTCGGAGGAGTGGTACTTCGACGTGACCGTCGAGGCCACCGACGCCGCCGGCAACACGGCCGAGAAGAGCTTCAGCATTACGGTGGCCGCCGAAAATACGGCGGCCCCCGAACTCACCCCGGCCTATCCCTCGCTGGGAAGCACCAACGAAGACACCGCGCTGACCATCGACGTCTGGGATTTCATCAACAACGGCGACGGGACGACGGAGATCCTCGACGAGGACGAAGACGCCATCGTGGGCGGCATCGCGATCACGGCCACGACCGGCGGCGGGACCTGGGCCTACTCGGCCGACGGGGAGACCTTCGTCTCGATCGGCACGGTGTCGACCTCCTCGGCGTTCCTCGTGCCTGCCGAGGCCGTCCTCCGCTACACGCCCGACGGGAAGAACGGCGGAACGGCCACGATCACGTACCGGGCCTGGGACGCGACCAGCGGGGCAAGCGGCAGCAAGGTCGACACCACCACCAACGGCGGCACCACGGCCTTCAGCACCGCCACCGATACGGCCTCGCTCACCGTGACCAGCGTGAACGACGCCCCGGTCCTCACGGCGACCAGCCCCTCGCTCGGAAACACGCAGCCGGGCACCGCGGTGACCGTTGCCCTCGCGACCTTCATCAACAACGGCTCGGGCACGACGACCATCACCGACGTGGACAACGGCGCCGAGGTGGGCGGCATCGCCCTGACCGCCGTCACCGGAGACGGCACCTGGGCCTACTCGCTCGACGACGGCAACACGTACACGAACATCGGCCCCGGCGCGATCTCGACCCAGGCGGCCCTGCTCTTGACCGCCGACACCCTTCTCAAATACACGCCGGTCGCCAGCAGCAGCGAGACGGCCACGATCAGCTACGTGGCATGGGACGGCACCACCGGCACGGCCGGCAGCACGGCCGACACCACCGACAACGGCGGCGACACGGCCTTCAGCCTGCTGGGCGACACGGCTTCGCTTGCCGTCAACACGGCGCCGGTCCTCGTGGCGGCCACTCCGACGCTGGAGGAGACCGACGAGGACACCGCCGTGGTCATCCCCCTCTCCGACTTCATCAACAACGGCTCGAACGCGACGACCATCACGGATGCCGACGGCGACGCCGAGGTGGGCGGGATCGCCCTGACCGCGGTCACCGGCAAGGGGACCTGGGCCTACTCGATCAACGACGGCGGCAGCTACACGGCCGTGGGCACGGTCTCGTCCACGTCGTCCCTCCTTCTGCCCGCCGACGCCATCCTCCGCTACACGCCCGACGGCAACAACGGGGAAACCGCCACGATCACCTATCGGGCCTGGGACACGATCACCGGCGAGGCCGGCAACAAGGTCGATACCACCGGCAACGGCGGCAACACGGCCTTCAGCGCCGCCACCGATACGGCGTCGCTGACCGTGACCGATGTCAACGACGCGCCCGTGCTCACGGCCGACACCCCGTCGCTCGGGACGATCACCAACGGCGCCGCCAAGGTCTTCAAGGTCTCCGACTTCATCAATGGCGGCAGCGATTCGACGACCGTGACCGATGTGGACGATGACGCCGAGATCGGCGGGATCGCCCTGACCGCGGTTACCGGCAGCGGGACCTGGGCCTACTCTCTCAACGATGGCGGCACGTACACCGACATCGACGCCGACTCGCTCGACGAGGATTCGGCCCTGCTCTTGTCGGCCGACGCCCTGCTCCGCTACACGCCCACCGACGGGACCGGGAGCGAAACGGCCACGATCACGTACCGCGCCTGGGACGGGACCACGGGGGACGCCGGCGACACGGCCGACGCCTCCGACAACGGCGGCGACACCGCCTTCAGTGCCGCCAGCGACACCGCCTCCGTGACCGTTGCGACCGGCGGCGCGGCCAGCATCTCCGGCTACGTCTTCGTCGACACGAACAACGACGGCTCGCGGACCAGGTCCGACGGGACGACCCACCTGGGGATTCCCGGCGTCGCAGTCCACCTCTTCCTGAAGAACACCAACGGCACGTTCACGGAAGTGGCGGCGGTCTTGACCGACTCCGAGGGGGCCTACTCGTTCACGGGATTGGCCGCAGGGACGTACCAGATTCAAGAGGACGGCCCCGCGGCCTTCCTCGACGGCATCGACACCGCCGGGACCGTCAACGGCTCCTCCTCCGGCACCGCCGGCAACGACTCGATCGAGGTCACGCTCGGGGCGGGCGACAGCGGCACCGAGTACAACTTCGGGGAGCGCGGGCTGCGGGCCGGCATGGTCTCCCTGCGCTGCTTCCTGGCGTCCTATGCATCCACGGCCTCCTCGAGGATCTTCTCGTCGCTCAACGCCGCGCCCGTGGTCGACTTGTCGTCGGCCGTTTCGGGGACGAGCTACAACGCCACCTACGCGGCGGGCGGCGACGCCGTCTGGATCACCGACGACGACGCCACGATCACCGACGCCGATAGCACGATGCTGGCCTGGATGACCGTCACCCTCGTCAATCGCCCGAATGGCGAGTCGGAAGTGCTCGCGGCCGACACCTCCGGGACCCTCCTGAGTGCCGGCTACTCCGGCGGCGTGCTCACGATCAACGGCGCGGCCACGCTCGCCGAGTATCAGGCCGTTCTCATGACCGTCACCTACAGCAATACGGACTCCTCGCCCCAGGCGGGAGCCCGCACGATCCACGTCAAGGTCAGCGACGGCATCGAGGAGAGCAACACGGCGGTCGCCACCATCACGGTCGAGACGTCTTCGACGACTCCGTCCGGATACTCGATCACGGCCGACGACACGCTGGTCAACGCCAACGAGGCGTCGAACTTCGGATTCACCTTCACCGGCGCGACGGTCGGGGCCACCTACCATTTCACGATCTCCAGCAGCGGCGACTCCGACACCGTGACGGGCAGCGGGACGATCACCTCGAGTTCCCAGCATATCACGGGAATCGACGTCTCCGACCTGGCCGACGGGACCCTCACCGTCAGCGCGACCCTGACGCACACCGACGGCACGGTCGGCGACGCGGCCACGGCGACCGCCACGCTCGACCAGACCATCCCGTCCGGCTACGCGATCACCGTCAACGACAGTCTCGTCGCCGCCCACGAAGCGTCGGACTTCGGGTTCACGTTCTCCGGCGCGGAAGTCGGCGCGACGTACGCGTACACGGTGACCAGCAGCGGCGGGAGTTCCTCCGTGACCGGCAGTGGGACCATTTCGTCGACGACCCAGAGTGTCACAGGAATCAACATCTCCGGTCTGCTCGACGGGACCCTCACGGTGAGCGTCACCTTGACCGACGGCGCCGGGAACACCGGCGCCGCGGCCTCGAACGCCGCGGTGCTGGACCAGACGAAGCCGTCGGGCTACTCGATCACGGTCGACGACAGCTCGATCGACGCCTCCGAGGCCTCGTCCGTGGGCTTCACGTTCTCGGGCGCGGAAGTCGGCACGACGTATGCGTACACCGTGACCAGCAGCGGCGGCGGCACGGCGGTGACGGGCAGCGGGACCGTCTCCTCGGCTACCCAGAGCATCGCCGGAATCGACATCTCCGACTTGCCCGACGGGACCCTGACCTTCTCCGCGACGCTTACCGACGCGGCCGGCAACGTGGGAGACGCCGTCACGGACACCGCCGTCCTGGACAACGCTCCGGTGGGCTATTCGATCACGGTCGACGACAGCCTGATCAACGCCGCGGATGCGTCGTCGGTCGGCTTCACGATCAGCAGCGCAGAAGTCGGAGCGACGTACCACTACACCATCACCAGCAACGGCGACGGCGGCGAGGCCTCTCTGACGGGCAGCGGGACCGTCTCCTCGGCCACACAGCAGGTGTCGGGAATCGACGTCTCCTCGCTGTTCGAAGGGACCCTCACCTTCAGCGTCACGCTCACCGACACCAGCGGCAACGTCGGCGAGGCAGCCACGGCCACCGCCACGCTCGACATGACCTCGCCCTCCGGCTACTCGATCTCGGCAGACGACGCGCTCCTCAACGCCACCGAGGCGACCTCGGCCAGCTTCACGTTCGCCGACGCAGAAGTGGGCACGACCTATCATTACACCGTGACCAGCATCAACGGGGGCACTCCGGTGACGGGGAGCGGGACCGTTTCCTCGGCCACCCAGCAAGTGACGGGGATCGTTCTCTCCTCCTTGGCCGACGGGGCCCTCACGTTCGTCGTCACGCTCACCGACGCCGTCGGAAACACCGGCGGCGAGGTCTCCGCCACGGCCACGCTCGACAAGACCGCGCCTTCCGGCTACTCGATCACGCTCGACGACAACGAGATCAATGCGGCCGAAGCGACGTCGGTCGGGTTCACGTTCACCGGCGCGGAGGTCGGCACCACGTACTACTACACGCTGTCGGGCGGCGACAGCGTGTCGATCACCGGCAGCGGGGCCGTCACCTCGGCCGACCAGCACGTGACGGGGATCGACATCTCCTCCAAGCCCGACGGAACCTACACGTTCGGCGTCTACCTCGTCGACGATGCCGGCAACACCGGCAGCTCGGCCACCGCCACGCTCAACCTCGACAACGCACCGATCGGCTACTCGGTCACGGCCGACGACAGCCTGATCAATGCCGCCGAGGCGATTTCGGCCAGCTTCACCTTGGCCGGTGCGGAAGTCGACGCGGTCTACAACTACACCATAACAAGCAGCGGCGGCGAGGGCTCGGTCACCGGGAGCGGTACCGTCTACCTGGCGATCCAGCAGGTGACGGGCATCGATGTCTCCACCTTGCCCGACGGAACGCTCACCTTCAGCGTCACGCTCTCCGACACCACCGGGAACGTCGGCCAGGTGGTCACGGCCTCCGCCACGCTGGATGCCACCGCGCCCTCCGGTTACTCGGTCACGGCGGACGACAGTCAGATCGATGCTACCGAAGCTTCGGCGACCAGTTTCACCTTGGCCGGCGCGGAGATCGACGCCTCCTACTACTACACGATCAGCAGCAGCGGCGGCGGCACGCCGGTGACGGGCAACGGGACGGTCTCGTCCGCCACGCAGCAGGTGACCGGAATCGACGTCTCCACCTTGCCCGGCGGAACGCTCACCTTCAGTGTCACGCTCTCCGACGCGGCCGGCAATGTCGGCGAAACGGTCACGGCCACTGCCACCCTGGACAATGTCCCTTCCGGTTACACGATCGCTGCGGACGACAGCCTGATCGGCGCCGCCGAGGCGTCGTCGACCGGGTTCACCCTCGCCGGCGCGGAAGTGGGCGCGACCTACCACTACGCGGTGACCAGCAGCGGCGGCGAGGGCTCCGTGACGGGCAACGGAACGGTCTCCTCGGCCACCGAGCACGTGACCGGAATCGACGTCTCCTCGCTGCCCGACGGGACCCTCACCTTCAGCGTCACGCTCACCGATACCAGCGGGAACGTCGGCGCCGCGGCCACGGCCGACGCGACGCTCGACAAGACCGCGCCCGCCAGCTACACGATCACGGCCGACGACAGCGAGATCCTTGCCGCCGAGGCGTCGTCGACCAGCTTCACGCTCGCCGGCGCGGAAGTGGGAGCTACCTACAGTTACACCGTCAGCAGCAGCGGCGGGGGCACGCCGGTGACGGGCAGCGGAACCGTCGCCTCGACCACC
>CAYSGY010000088.1:0-13963 GCA_964430315.1 uncultured Planctomycetaceae bacterium | reverse complement strand
GAGGGAATTCTTGGGGTTCCTGGGGCGTCTAAGTTGTTGAACGAAAGCAACTTGTCCGCCCCGAGGAGGCCCGATCGTGATTGTACAGTCCGCTTGGCAGTGAAGTAGGGTGGGCAATGCCCACCATTTCCTCCCTGTAGCGTTGCATTGGCATTTGGTGGGCGGTGCCCACCCTACTCGACTAGGTGGCTTTGATCCCGGGAAGGAGAGCGACTTATGGAGACGTTGTCGGGCGAGTTGCGGAGTCAGCGGGTTATGGAGTGGCCGCAAGGGTCCATGCAGCGGGCACTCTACAAGGCGATGGGCTATACGGACCACGACTTGGCGCGGCCACTGATCGGCATCGCCAATTCGTGGAACCGGGTGGTGCCCGGGCACTACAACCTCGCCCTGGTGGCGGAGTATGTGAAGCAAGGGATCTTCCAGGCGGGCGGGACGCCGGTCGAGTTCGGTGTCATTGCCGCCTGCGACGGGATCGCCCAGGCCCACGTGGGCATGCACTACATCCTCCCCACGCGCGACCTGATCGCCGCCGACGTGGAGATGATGGTGCAGGCCCACCAGCTCGACGCCGTCGTGCTCCTCGGCTCGTGCGACAAGATTGTGCCCGGCATGCTCATGGCCGCGGCCCGGTTGGACGTGCCGTCGATTATGGTGGTCGGTGGACCGATGGAGGGAGGCTGCGAGTTCGACGGCCGGGCCTCGGACGTCACGTCGCTGACCGAGGGCCTGGGGATGTGGACCGCCGGCAAGCTCGACGAGGCGTCACTCCGCCGGCTGGAAGACCAGGTGACGCCCACGTGCGGCTCCTGTTCCTTCCTGGGCACGGCGAATACGATGTGCTGCGTGGCCGAGGCGATGGGCATGTGCCTGCCGGGCTCGGCCACGATCCCGGCCACTCAGGCCGCCCGGTTGCGCTCCGCCCAAGCCGCAGGCCGGCAGATCGTGGAGCTGACCCGTCGCGGTATCACGGCCCGGAGGATCATCAACCGGAAGGGGATCGAAAACGCCTTCCGGCTCGGGGCGGCCATGGGCGGCTCGACGAACCTCGCCCTGCACATCCCTGCGGTCGCCTACGAGGCAGAGTGTCCCGAGATCGACCTCGACGCGCTGGAAGCGATTGCCCGCGGCACGCCGCACATCACCAAGGTCAATCCCGCGTCGCCGTACAACATCCCCGATTTCCACACGGCGGGCGGGGTGCCTGCCACGATGAAGGAGATCCTCCCGCTCCTGCACGGCGACGCCTTGACCGTGACCGGACAAACGTGGGCGGAAAACCTCGCCCCGGTCGGCCCGGGCGATCGACGGATCATCCGTCCCCTGAACGACCCGTGGAGCACGGGCGGCGCCCTGGCCGTGCTGCGGGGCAACCTGGCCCCGCGCACGGCGATCACCAAGCCGGCCGCCATCGCCCCGCAGCAGCAGGTTTTCACGGGCCAGGCCCGGTGTTTCGACTGCGAAGAGGCGGCCATCCAGGCCGTGCTCGAGGGCGTCGTGCGCGAGGGCGAGGTGGTGGTCATTCGCTACGAAGGCCCGAAGGGCGGGCCCGGCATGCGGGAAATGTACACGACCATGAAACTCCTTTACGGCCGCGGGCTGGCTTTGAAGACGGCGCTGGTGACCGATGGCCGGTTCTCGGGCACGAACAACGGGTGTTTCGTCGGCCACGTGTCGCCCGAGGCCGCGGAGGGCGGCCCGCTGGCCATTGTCCGCGACGGCGACCGGATCACGATCGACATCCCCGCACGCCGTCTTCAGCTTGAGGTGCCCGACGAGGAGATCCGTGACCGGCAGGCCCAATGGAAGCGTCCGCCGTTGAAGTTCAAGCGGGGCTACCTCGCCCTCTACTCCCGGCTGGCCGAGTCGGCCGACAAGGGGGCCGTCATCCGGCACGAAGCGGAATAGCACCGGTTGGGCGGGGCTCACCCTACGGTAGCACCACGCCGAACGCTCCAGGAGCCTCTGCCGAACCTGGTGCAGCGATTCAGAGTTGCGGAGACTCGCGACTCGGATGGCGTCGTGTGCCACGGAGGGGCACTTTCGTGAATCACTACGCTGAATGGGGTTGCACGACTCTGGGAGCCCGCGTTGGCCGTGTGGCACTGCTTGACCGCTGCCGCCGGCACGGGTTTTCCCGATCGGATAACGTCTTTTGCGGCAGCGGTCAAGCAGTGGCGCACTCCCAAGATCGTGCAAGTTCATCTTCATTAAGGTACTGCGTGTGAAGCGAAAGGAGCCACCGTGAAGCATTCCGTCGTTTTCCTGATCGGATCATTTAGTGATGTGTTGCGATCCTGCTTCCCCGAGGGACGCCGGATGAGACTGGCGTGTCGAATCGGGATTCTCTTCGGTCTCTGCGGCCCGCTCTGCCGGGCGGCGGAGCCGACTGCTTCCCCACTCACGCCGCTGCCTGCGGAGAACCGACCGCTGGCCGAACGTTTCGCGGTACCGCCGCCTTCGGCGCGGATCCTGCGCATTATCCATGCGCAGAAGGACGACCCGGCACAACAGGACCGGCAGTTGCGCACGCTGGCGGCGCAAGGGTTCGGCGGTTTTGCGGGCAACGTCGCCTTTGACGGCTACGTGGAGGACGAGACGAAGTGGCCCGCCTTCGTGCGCGGCGTGCGTCTGGCCAAGGCGGCCGGCATGTCGCTCTGGCTCTACGACGAGTGCGGCTATCCCTCCGGGAGCGCACGCGACCTCACGCTGCGAGGCCACCCCGAATGGGCGGCCCGCGGCCTGCTCGTCGCCGAGGCGAACACGTCGGGCGGGGAGGTTTCGCTCGCGTTGCCGCCCGGCCAACGGGTGCTGGCGGCCGCGCTGCCGCGTCGCGAAGGCTCGATCGTGCTGGAGGAAGCGCGGGACCTTGCGGCCGCGATCCACGGGGGCCGGCTCTTGTGGCAGGCGCCTACCGGCGATTGGCTCGTGGTGGTGATGACCGACGAGCTGATCTATGAAGGGACCCATGCGGCGCTCAGTCTCGCCTTCAAGAAGCCCTGCATCGACCTGCTGACGCCGGAGCCGACGGCACGGTTTCTGGAGGTTACTCACGAGCGGTACGCGGAGAAACTGGGGCAGGATCTCGGCCGGTACTTCGTCTCGACCTTCACCGACGAGCCGTCGCTGCAAAACCTCTGGCTCCGCCCCATGCCCTACCGCGTGCTGCCGTGGTCGCTCTCCATCGAGCGCGAATTCGCCAAACGCCGCGGCCGCGCGCTGCGCCCGCTGCTGCCCGCGCTGGTGGCCGACGCCGGGCCGGCCGGCGCGCGGGCCCGCTACGACTTCTGGAACACGGTGGGCGAACTGGTCTCGGAGAACTACTTCGGCCAGATCCAGACCTGGTGCCACAAGCACAACCTCCTCTCGGGCGGGCACCTGCTGATGGAGGAATCGCTCGTCGGGCACGTGCCGCTCTACGGCCACTTCTTCCGCTGCGTGCGGCGTCTGGACGCCCCCGGCATCGACTGTCTGACCAGCCTGCCGTCCCAGGTGCCGTGGTACGTTGCCCGCATGATCGGCAGCGCCGCCGACCTGGAAGGCCGCACCGTCACGATGTGCGAAGTGTCGGACCACAGCCAGCGTTATCGGCCCAAGGGCGACACGCGTCCCGTCCGGATCGTCACCGAGGACGAGATCCGCGGCACCTGCAACCGGCTGGTGTGGGGTGGGATCAACACGCTCACCAGCTACTACTCCTTCCAAGGTCTTACCGACGAGTCGTTGCAGCGCATCAACGTCCATGCCGGCCGCTGCCAGACGATGCTGCGAGGCGGGCACCAGGTCGCGGACATCGCCGTGGTCTACCCCGTCGAGAGCGTGTGGCCGCGTTTCGTTCCGGCACACCGCGGCCCGACGGCGGAGCCCGCCGCGCATCGCGTTGAGAACGTCTTCGACGGCGTGAGTTCGGCGCTCTATGGCGCCAACCGCGATTTCGGCTACGTCGACGCGCAGGCGCTCTGCAAGGCGAACGTGTCGCAAGACACGCTGACGCTCGGCGATCTGCGATGGCGCGTCCTGGTGTTGCCCGCCGTCGATACGCTGCCGCTTGAGGCGTGGGAGAAGGTGGCCGCGTTCTGGCGCCAGGGCGGCGTGGTGATCGCCATCGGCGCGCGTCCCGCCAACAGCGAGACGGAGTTCCCGTCGCCGCGCGTGCAAGCCATCGGAGGCGAGCTGTTCGGCACGGCCGACGCCCCTTGCCTCACGACCAATCCGGCCGGCGGCGTGGGCCTTCGGTTGCCGACCTCGATGATGGGGGTGACGCCGCGGATCGTCGACGCTCTCTTCGAGCGCGACGCCGCGTGCGCGGAGGCCGAGGCACCGGTCAAGATCACGCGACGCCGCATCGACGGCCACGAGGTCTATTTCGCGATCAACGACAGCGACGCGGCCTGGGAGGGCAAGATTCGCTTCTGCGCGCAGGGGGTGAGCGAACAGTGGGATCCTGCGACCGGCGTGATGACGCCCTTGGCCGACGGCGTCCTGGTTCCCGTGCGGCTAGGCCCCTACGGAGCGATGCTATTCCGATCGGCCACGGCCAACGTCCCGAAACGACTGGGCCGCACTGTGGCCGCCGCGCTCTCCCTGACCTGCGAGCCCCTGCCCAAGACGCCCAAACCGACCGCCTCCCAAGCGAAGGCCGTGCGGTCCGAAGTCACCGGCGACGGCGTCTCCGGTTGGCGTGCCGCGGCCACACTGACCGAAGGGCAGGTCGATACCTTCCTCTTCCTCAACTTCCCCTATGCGGAGCCGCTGAATCTGACGGCCAACGACGGCCTGGCCATCGACGTCGCCGTGCCGCAAGGTCAGCGCACTCCCGCGGAATTGCTGGTATTCCTGCAGACCGCCGGAGGCGACCGATTCCTGGCGGGGACAGGGCACTACCTGAACGTGCCGGGCGAGGGTCGCGTGTACGTGATGTTCAACCAGTTCAAGCCCTTCGGAGAAACCCACGGCGAGCTGAACCTGTCGCAAGTCGCCTCGATCAGCGTCGGCTGGGGCGGCTACCTCGGGACCGCCGACGAGCGAATCCTCTTCACAGTGAAACCGCCGCAGCGCTTCTCCGCGGTCTTGCCGGCCTCCGCCCACGCGCCCCGCGCGGCGCCGCTGCTGGAAAAGCAGGGCCTCTTTGAGGCCCGCACCGGCGATTATCACACGTACCGCGTCCCGGGGCTCTTGGTCAGCCGGCGCGGGGTGGTGCTGGCGACGGCCGAGGCGCGCCGCGAAGGCAGCGGCGATTGGGGCGACAACGACGTCCTGCTGCGCCGCAGCCTCGACGGAGGGCGGACCTGGGAAAAGCCGCGGCTCGTCGTCGCCCAGAAGACCTACGGTCCCGGACCGATCAGCAACTTCGTGATGCTCGGCGAACGCGGCTCCGGCACGCTCCACGCCCTGTTCTGCTACGACTACCGCCGGGTCTTCCACCTGCGCAGCGAGGACGACGGCGCCACTTTCTCCGCACCGGTGGAAATCACGCCGGCACTCGAGGAGTTCCGACGGGGCTATCCCTGGAAGGTCATAGCCACGGGCCCTGCCCACGGCACGCAGTTGCGCAGCGGCCGATTCGTCGTGCCCGTCTGGATGTCCGACGGGTCGGGCAAGGAGATGGGCAAAGGGAAGCTGGGGCACCGGCCCTCGGTCGTGTCGTTGATCTACAGCGACGACCGGGGACGCTCCTGGCGCTGTGGCGACATCGTCTGCCGCAACGATGCCCGCTTCCGCAACCCGAGCGAGACCGTCATGGTCGAGTTGGCCGACGGCCGGGTGCTTTTCAACATCCGCAGCGAATCGAAGGAGAACCGGCGGTTGGTGTCGATCAGCCGCGACGGCGTGCGCGGTTGGTCCGAACCACGTTTCGATCCGGCCCTCTTGGAGCCCGTCTGCATGGCGAGCCTGCTCCGGGCGTCGTGGCCGGAGGGCGGTCAGCGGAGCCGCATCCTCTTCGCCAACCCCGACAACCTGGAAAACGAACTGGTGAAACCCGGCGGCAACCTGGCGCACGACCGCAAGCGGCTCACCGTCAAGATGAGCTACGACGAATGCCGGACCTGGCCGGTGTCGAAGGTGCTGGAGCCGGGCCCCTCGGGCTATTCCGACCTGGCCATGCTTCCCGACGGCACCGTCTTGTGCATCTACGAGTGCGGGATGCTGGACAACATGACGCTCACGAAGAACATCACCCTGGCCCGTTTCAACCTGGAATGGCTCACCGAAGGAGACGAGTGAACGGACTCGGAGTGGCAGCCGGGCGAGTATCGGAAGGAGCGTAAGACCGTAGCCCATGGCGCAAGCCATGGGGAGATTCGGCCTCTCGCGGCCAACCAAGCCCCGCAAGGGGCGAAAGAAGGCGGCGGCCGGAATCGGGCCGGCAGGGCCCGTTCTATCGCCCCTCACGGGGCTTCCGGGGGCCTTGCGGGATCGCTTCCCATGGCTCGCGCCATGGGCTACCCTCTGCCGCCGCTCACGCGGCTCCGGAAAAGGCGCTCTCGCCTGTCTCGCGGGCGAGTGCATCGCACCCCCAGTCAGGATGGGTACAGGCACCCGGGGTCTCGCTTCGCTCAGCGGCCAGTCGCCCCCCGTTGCAGGACTCGGACTCTCGAAGTGCATCGGACCTGATGCAGTGATTCACGCTGTTGGGGGTCTCATTCCAGAGCGTGCGCACCACAAGTTCGTCCCGGAGGGACGTTTGACAATAGCCCAGCGATTCATCGCTGGGTGGAAGGGGCGCAGCCCCCGGGGTGTCCCGTAGGGACACTTGAACCGCCAGTGGCTCGTTTCAATTGTCCCTCCGGGACAACGGCGAATTCGTTTGGATTGGCACCCCAGCGATAAATCGCTGGGCTATTCTCAAGTGCCCCTCCGGGGCACATGGCAATGTCCGACTCAACCCTCCCCCCAACTCTGAACCACTACACCAAAGACGCTCGTTCCATCAGCGCCAACCCTCGGGTGGGGGGTTTCACGTTTCTTTGCGGTGACTTGGGGCCGCGCCTCGGTTGACATACCTCCTTGGGGCATTTAGGATAAGCGATTCGCATTTGGGCCGGGGAGGGCGATCCTCTAAGGCAGGCCGGTTACGCACTTCCGATTTGAGCAGTACGATGGCTGTCCCAAAACGAAAACATTCGAACGCCCGGACGGGCACCCGCCGGGCTCACGACGCCAAGAAACCCAAGCAACTGAGCTACTGCCCACAGTGCAGTAAGGCCGTCCCGTCGCACGTGGTATGCCCGAATTGTGGGCACTACATGGGCCGGGAAGTGGTGAAACCGGAATCGTAAGGGCCGGCTGTCTTGAGCAGGATTGCCTTTCTCTTTCCCGGACAAGGGGCGCAGGCGGTCGGGATGGGCAAGCGGCTGGCGGAGTCGCTGCCCGCGGTCCGCCGGCTCTACGACCGCGCGGCCGAAGTGCTTGGCTACGATCTGGCCAAGCTCTGCTTCGAGGGGCCGTCGGAGGAACTCGATTCCACCGTCGTCAGCCAGCCGGCCCTGTTCGTGACCAGCCTCGTCGCCCTGGAGTCGCTCCGCGCGGAATCGCCCGACGTGGTCCTCTCCTGCGAAGCGGCCGCGGGCCTGAGCTTGGGCGAGTACACCGCCATGGTGTTCGCCGGGGTGATGGATTTCGAGGACGGGCTCACCTTGGTCCAGCGTCGCGGGGCGGCCATGCAGGAGGCCTCCGACGCCACGCCCAGCGGCATGGTCAGCATTCTCGGGCTGGAGCGGGTGCAGGTCGAGGCCCTTTGCGAGAAGGTCCGGGGCAACGAGGTGCTGCGAATCGCCAACTTGCTCTGTCCGGGGAACATCGTCGTGTCGGGCACGGTGGCGGCGTGCGAGCGGGCGGCCGAGGCGGCCCAATCGTTCGGGGCCATGAAGGCGGTTCCCCTGGCGGTCGCCGGTGCGTTTCATACGCCCATCATGCGGCCCGCCGACGAGCGCCTGGCCGAGGCCCTCGCCCAGGTCCCGATGCACACGCCGAGAATCCCGGTCATCTCCAACGTCGATGCCCGTCCCCACGACGCTCCCGAGGAAATCCGAGACCTGCTGGTCAAGCAGGTCTTGCAGCCGGTCCTTTGGGAGGAATCGATGCGGTATCTGATCGGGCAGGGATTCGACCAGTTCTACGAGGTGGGGCCCGGCCGCGTGCTCCGCGGCCTGCTGCGACGGATGGACCGGAAGATCGTTTGCCACAGTGTCGAGGTATGAGGAACGGACCAACCATGCCGGACGTCGAAGCGAGGATTACCACCAACCTCTCCGACCAGGTCGCCCTGGTGACGGGCGCGGCGCGGGGACTCGGCCGGACGATTGCCGAGAACCTCGCCCGTTGCGGCGCCAAGGTCGCCTGCGTCGACGTCAATGCCGAGTTGCTCGCCCAAGCCGTATCGGCCATCGGCAGCGCCGGTGGGACCGCCATGGCCCTCACCTGCGATGTGACCAACTCGGAGCGGGTCGGGGCCGTGATCGATGAGGTCGTCCAGGCCTGGGGCCGTCTCGACATCCTGGTCAACAACGCCGGGATCACCAAGGATACCTTGGTGATGCGCATGAAGGATGACCAGTGGGACGCGGTGATCAATATCAACCTTCGGGGGACGTTCCTCTTCACCAGGACCGCGGCGAGGGTCCTGATGCGTTCGCCCCGGGGCCGGATCGTGAACATCGCCAGCGTGTCGGGCCTTATGGGGAATCCGGGCCAGGCTAACTACTCCGCCTCCAAAGCAGGGGTCATCGGCCTGACGCGCACGGTCGCCAAGGAGCTCGCCGGCCGGAACATCACGGTCAACGCGGTTGCCCCTGGCTTCATCGCCACGGAAATGACCGCCGCCCTGCGTCCGGAAATCATCACCGAGGTGAGGAAGCAGATCCCGTTGGGACGGCTGGGGGAACCCCAGGACGTGGCCGATGCCGTGCTCTTCCTGGTGAGCCCGGCGGCGGATTACATTACCGGTCACGTACTGACGGTGGACGGCGGGCTGACAGGATAGCCAGTCCTTCGCACATCCCCCATGCCACCCAAAATACGGCGAGGATGTATGGACAAGGGCGGGAGAATTCGGTATACCTTGTGGGCCTGGTAAGAAATAGGGTAAAGAAGGCAAGATTGAACAACCTCGGGGTGGCAGTTGGGCTCTCGGACCAACAAGCGAGTTGGATTCTGCCCCCCAGAACCGTATGGTATTCAGGAGGACGGTCGTAATGGCCTCAGTTGCTGAACGCGTCATTGATATCGTCGCCGAACAGCTCGGCGTGGCGAAGGATCAGATCAGTCGCGACACTCACTTCGTCAACGACTTGGGCGCCGATTCGCTCGACAACGTCGAACTGGTGATGGAGCTCGAGGAGGAGTTCGACATCAACATTCCCGACGATGCGGCCGAGAAGATCCAAACCGTCGGGCAGGCGATCGATCACATCGAGCGGGCCGTCAGCGAGAAATCTGCCACCTGACCATGTCGACCAGTCGTCGCGTCGTCGTCACCGGTTTGGGCGCCGTCACCTCGCTAGGCTGCAAGGTGGAAGAGCTGTGGACGCGCCTGTGTCAAGGCGAGAGCGGGGTCCATCCGATCGAGCGATTCGACTGCTCTCAGTTCCGATCGCGGTTCGGCGGTGAGATCCAGAATTGGTCCACCGAGGGCTACATGCCGGCCAAAGAGGCGAAGCGGGTGGACCGCTTCACCCAATTCGCCGTGGTCGGGGCCTATGACGCCGTCCGCGATTCGGGCCTCGAGTTCTCGAAGGAAGACCCTTACCGTTGCGGGGTGATCTTCGGCTCCGGGATCGGTGGTCTCCAGGAACTCGAGGAACAGCATCGACGCCTCTTGGAAAAGGGCCCGGACCGCGTCTCGGCGTTCACCATCCCGAAACTGATGGCCAATGCGGCCAGCGGACAGATTTCGATCGAGTTCGGTTTGCGAGGGCCGAGCGAGGCGGTCGTGACGGCCTGCGCCAGCGCCAGCAACGCCATCGGCGAAGCGTTCAAGATGATCCAGCGCGGCGACATGGACGTGGCGATTACCGGGGGGAGCGAAGCTGCCGTCACGCCGCTGGGGATCAGCGGCTTTTCGGCGATGCGGGCCCTTTCGGAACGCAACGACAACCCGGCCGCGGCCAGCCGCCCCTTCGATGCCGCCCGCGACGGCTTCGTGCTCAGCGAGGGCGCCGGAGTGTTGGTCCTCGAAGAATACGAGCGGGCCAGGAAGCGGGGGGCCGTCATCCACGCCGAGATGCTCGGCTACGGCGCCAGCGCCGACGCCGGCCATATCACCCAGCCCGACAAGGAGGGGACCGGGGCTGCGAGAGCCATGGTCCTGGCCTTGCAGGACTGTGGGGCGGACGCCGCGGAAGTGGGCTACATCAACGCTCACGGCACGAGCACGTCCTTGGGGGACGAGGCCGAGACCGCGGCCATCAAGACGGTGTTCAAGGAAGCCGCCCGATCCGTCAGCATCTCCAGCACGAAGAGTCAACTCGGACACCTCCTCGGGGCGAGTGGCGGCGTGGAACTGGTCGTGACGATCCTCGCGCTCCAACGCGGTGTGATTCCCCCGACAATCAACTACGAAACGCCCGACCCGGCGTGCGATTTGGACTATACACCGAACCAGGCCTGTCAGCGGAAGTTCTCCTTGGGGATGTCCAACAGTTTCGGTTTCGGCGGACACAACGCCTCGCTGATCGTAGGACACTTGCGCAACGGGTCCTGACGGAGGAGAGACCATCGGGTGGGACCTCGCTGGAGACTGTCCCATCCTTCCCGATTTACCGTATCCGCTTCGCGACTTCGGCAAGGAGGCTGGAGCATGTCGGTACGATTCCTTCTCGCCGCGGTGATGGTTCTTCTTTCCGCGCTGGCGGCGGAAGCCCAGCAGGCGGCCGCGCCTTCCACGGCGACAGCCCCCGCCTCAACGCCGACGTTCGTTTCCCCCGCATCGGCCGGACCCGCCGGCGCCGCATCGCCCGCCAAGGCTTCGGCCGACGCCTCGCCACGCCAACCCGTCACGCGGGTGACCTCCGGCAACGGCTCGTTGCCCAACGAAGGCGGACAACTCTATCGAGAATACGACATCAGCCCCTACACCGCCCGGATCACGACCACCAAGCGCCCGGAGCAGGCGATCGTCGACTGGATCCTCCGCGAGACGGGCTACGAGACGTGGCACAGCGATCCGCTGGCCATCCTCAGCGCCGGCCCGCGGACACTTCGCGTCTACCACACGCCGCAAGTGCAATCGGCGGTGGGGGAGATCGTCGACCGGTTCAATTCCACGGATTCCGAGGCCCAGGCCTTCAGCCTGCGCGTGATCACGGTCGACAGCCCCAACTGGCGCGTCCGCGTGCAGCGGCTTCTCAGTCCGGTGCCCGTGCAGACCCCCGGGGCCCAAGCCTGGCTGTTGGAGAAGGAGGCCGCTGCGGTCCTCCTGACCGAACTGCGGCGCCGCAGCGACTATCGGGAACACAACTCTCCACAGTTGCTCGTCAACCATGGGCAGCCCACCGTGGTTTCCGCCACGCGCGGCCGCAACTACATCCGCGACGTGAAGATCCGCGCCGACGCATGGCCGGGCTTCGAGCCGGAGACGGCCATCGTCGACGAGGGGTTCACCCTCGAATTCACTCCGCTGCTCTCCCTCGACGGTAAGACGGTCGACGCGGCCATCCGCTGCGACATCGACCAGGTCGAACGCATGGTCCCCGTGACGCTCAACGTCCCCACCTCGGTCGCGCCCCGGCAATCGACGAAGATCGAGGTCCCCCAGATGGTCCACGTCCGCTTCCACGAGCGGTTCCGTTGGCAGGCCGACCGGATCCTGGTCGTGGGAATGGGCATCGTTCCCGTGCCCGTGCCAAGCGATCCCAAGTCGATCGTGCCGGGGCTGCCGCTGCCGATCACCAGCGGGCCGCCCCGGGCCGACCTCCTCCTGTTGGTTGAGAGCCGGGGGAAAGCAGCCCCACCCGCGCCGCAGGTCACCAACGGCAACCCATCTCCTGCCGGCTACTACCGCGCCCGGTGAAGAGCGGGGACGCGGCTCTCTGTCGGGCGCCCTGAGAGCACCGCGCCATGAGCCGTGCCACGGTGCTCGCAGAGCACCCTACGGCTGACCGCTGAACCCTACCCCCCGCCCTCCGATCCCTGCTCCCGCTCGTGCATGAGCCGGTCGAGGATGCCGTTGACGAAGGGGCCCGACTGGGCCGCTCCGTAGCGCTTGGCGAGTTCCACGGCCTCGTCGATGGCCACCGGGTCCGGCGTGTCGGACAAGAGGATTTCGTAGGCGCCCAGACGCAAGACGTTGCGGTCGGTGACGGCCATCCGGCCCAGGGTCCAGTTCTCCGCGGTCTTCTCGATTCTCGCGTCCAATTCGGGCCGATTCCGCCGCACCCCGGCAACCAGTCCCCTGGCGAACTCCACGAGTTCCGGGAGTCGCAGCCGGCGGCGGAGCCATTCGTCCGCCGCGGCCGGATCGACACGGGAATTCATGTCGTCCTGGAACAGGACTTGTAGGGCGACTTCACGGGCACGGCTGCGGCGGGTCACGGGCGGGGATCGGGGGCTGGAGGTCGGAGATCAGAGGTCGGAGATCAGAGGTCGGAGATCAGCGTTCTGCTGGGGCAACTCCGCGTAGCGGGCGGGCTTGCCCGCCGCGTGGCCGCGGCTTGCGTCCTGGAAACTCGGGACTCGGTCATTCGCTCCTCTTTCTCGCCGGGAGCTTCGCCAGCAGGTCGACCATTTCCAGGGCGGCTTCCGCGGCCTCGATTCCCTTGTTGCTCGTGCCGCTCTCCTGAAGGTCCTTGCCTTTGCGTCCGGACTGGCCGCCGGATCGGGCAATCGCCTGTTCCAAGTTGTTGCACGTCAGCACGCCGAAGATCACCGGCAGGCCGTGGCGGATGCCGATTTCCATCAGCGCCGTGCTCACGGCGCGGTTGATGTGCTGGTCGTGGGACGTCTCGCCGCGGATCACCGCCCCCAGGCAGATCACCGCAACATACCGCCCGCTGCCGGCCAGGCGATCGGCCACTGCCGGAATCTCAAACGCCCCGGGTACCCGGGCCACGTCGATCCGGTCGTCGGCCACGCCATGGGCGGTGAGCGTGCTCACCGCCCCGTCGAGCAGCCGCTCGGTAACGGACGGGTTGAACCGCGAAACGACGATCGCAAATCGGCCGTCGGAGCCGGTCAAGTCGCCTTGGTAGATGTGGGGCATGGGTCGGGGTCAGTGGTCAGTGGTCGGGATCGCCGGAGCCGCCAGCGGCCCCGCAAGGCAAGACATCTGCGTGAGCATTCATCATTCATCATTCATCATTCATCATTCATCATTCCCCTTCATCGCTCAACTCACTTCATATTCATGCTCATCAGGAATTCCGCGTTCGTCTTCGTCTTGCCGATGCGGCTGACGAGGAGTTCCATGGCTTCGGGCGGGTTCATGTCGTTGAGCACACGGCGGAGCACGCATACGCGGCGGTACTCTTCGGGGTCCATGAGCATCTCTTCCTTGCGCGTGCCGCTGCGGTTGATGTCGATGGCCGGCCAGATCCGCTTGTCGACCAGCCGGCGGTCGAGCACGATCTCCTGGTTCCCGGTGCCCTTGAACTCCTCGAAGATCACTTCGTCCATCTTGCTCCCGGTGTCGATCAGGGCCGTGCCGATGATTGTGAGCGATCCGCCGCCTTCAATCTTGCGCGCAGCGCCGAAGAACCGCTTGGGCCGCTGCAAGGCGTTGGCGTCAACACCGCCGGAGAGGATCTTGCCCGAGTGTGGGCACTCCTGGTTCCAGGCCCGGGCCAGGCGGGTGATGGAATCGAGGAAGATGAGCACGTCGTGGCCGTACTCGACCATGCGTTTGGCTTTCTCGATGACCATCTCGGAGACCTGGATGTGCCGGGCGGCCGGCTCGTCGAAGGTGGAACTGATGACTTCGCAATTCTTCCCCTTGACTTGCCGCTCCATGTCGGTCACTTCCTCGGGC
>CAYSGY010000087.1:0-13973 GCA_964430315.1 uncultured Planctomycetaceae bacterium | reverse complement strand
CCCAATCCCCAATCCCCAATCCCCAATCCCTAGTCCCTAGTCCCCAATCCCTTCCTACAAGTGCCACGGGCTCCGCATGGCCCGGGTCAGCAGTTGCGACGCCCCGGGATCGTCGAGGATTTCTTCCTTAACCGGGTCCCATCGGATCTTGCGGCCGGTGAGGATGGCGATCATGCTGAGCTGCGTGATGTTGTCGGACAGGACGGCCACCTCGACCGGGGCGACGGTCCGCCGCCGGGTCCGCACGCAGTCGAGGTAGTTCCCCATGTGGCTGGGGCTGTTGTAGAGACGCGCTTCGTTCGGGCCGATCTTCTCTTGCAGGAGCGACGTGGGCTCCGCCCGGAGCCCGCCGCGGCTGATCGACAGGCGTCCCTTGTCGCCGACGATCGTGGCGCAGTCGCCGCCGGGCGTGAAGTGAAACGAAACGCCGCTGGCGAACCTGCCGTGGATGTCCCAGTCATAGGGGGCGTCGAAGAGGCCGGTGCCGAACTTTCCAGTCCCTTCGTATTCTATCGGGACTGCCCCGGCATCGTCGCCGAGGGCCCAGACCATGTCGGTCAACGGGTGGGCGCCCCAGCCGCCGATGAAACCGTGGGCGTTGTCCAGTACCCAGTAGGTGCCCCAGCACGTGCAGCGGTCCTTGGTGTAGGGGCTCCAAGGGGCCGGGCCGAGCCAGAGATCGTAGTCGAACCCCTTGGGCACCGGGATCGGCGCCATCGACCCGCCCTCAAACCCGTAGCTCGGAGCCGTCACTTCCACCGACTGGATCTTGCCCAGGCGGCCGTTGCGGACCAACTCGCAGCCGAAGCGGATGTGGGCCATGGAGCGCTGCTGCGTGCCGTACTGGAAAACGCGGCCGTAGCGGTTCGCCTCGCGACGCATCGCCGCGTTCTGCTCGACGCTCAGCCCGAGCGGCTTCTCCACGTACACGTCCTTGCCCGACCGCACGGCCATCAAGGCGGCGGGCACGTGCCAGTGGTCGCTCGTGCCGACGGTCACGGCGTCGATGTCGTCCCGGGCGAGCAGATCGCGGAGGTCGCGGTAGGGGGTGCAGACGTTGCCGCCGTACCGCTGGTTGAGCGTTGCGGCGCGCTGCTCGCGGCGGTCCTCGAACGGGTCGCATACGGCGACGATCTTGGTGTTGGGATACCCGGCGGCCTCGAGCATGATGCCCGTGCCGCGTCCGCCCACCCCGATCGAGCCGACGGCCACGTCCTTGCTGGGGGCATTCTTGCCCAACACGGAAGCCGGCACGATGGCCGGCAGAGAAATCGCCGCGCCCGCAGCGGTCGCACGCCGAAGGAAACCGCGACGCGTCAGGTTTCGATCCATGGATGTCTCCTCCGCAAATCGAGAAACCGCTGGGACGTAGTGTAGCCGCCGCGCCGGTCGATCTCAAGTATTCGGCGCGAGCCCGCTCGCTCCCACGCCCCGCGTCCTCAGTCCTCGTTCCCACGCTCTGCGTGGGAACGCGAGCCCCGCCGCTCCGCGGCGCGTCCCCTTCTGGGTGCGAAAAGCACTTTGGAGTGCGGCGACTCGTCGCCGCTTTCCTTTGGCTGACAAGATGTTGCGACGGTCGAAAGCGGCGACAGGTCGCCGCACTCCCAAGGCGCATCTGCCGCGTTTCGCGCCCAAAGCCGGAACAACCCTAAGAACTTTGCCGAGTGAGTCCCTCGGGCCTCTTGACACTCCCCGCCTGCGACCACTAGAATAATCGCCGGAAGGGTGGTCTTCTGCCTCCTCTGTGTCAGGCCCTTCGATAAGCGTGGCTTCCCTTCCCGGGATTCATTGATCCTTGTACCCGCTTATTTGAGGAGGTGGGGCCATGCCGTACGAGAACCGGATTCCCGACAAGACCCTTTTGGCCAAGGTGAATCAACGGTTGTCGCAGTGTGGAACGGGGTCGAACGTGCACGTGAACGTGACGATACGGAACGGCACGGTGACCCTGTCGGGCATGCTGGACTTCGACTACCAGCGCCGACCTATTCTGCGCGCCGCGCAGGGCGTGCAGGGAGTGCGACTGGTCATCGACCAGCTCCGAGTGAAACCCCCGATGCACTGGGTCCATCAGCAGAGCGGCCACGGCGCGCACGCTCCGCATTGACCCGGCGAGAATCCGAGCCTCGTTCCCACGCTCTGCGTGGGAACGGACGCGAGGCCGCTCTGCGGCCGGCGAAAGCGATGGTGCGGAGGAAGCGAGGCGACGCACCTTGCCCGCGGATGTGAAGAACTCGCGGGGATGAGCAGAGTCCGCGCCGCAGAGCGGCGGGGCTTGCGTTCCCACGCGGAGCGTGGGAACGAGAGGATTCAAGAGTGTGCTGCTAAGAACTTCTTCACCCGCGGGACGACCTCTTCGGGGGCGTCTTCCATGAGGTAGTGGCCGGCGTCGGCAAGCCGGTGGACCTCGGCGTCGGGGAGCGACTCCAGGAACCGGTCGAGAAACTCCGGGGTGAAGACCCAGTCGCGCATTCCCCAGATCAGGCAGACCGGCGCGCTGCGAAACTGCGGCAGGGCCGCTTCGAGGGCCGTCAAGGTCGCCCGGCTCGGATGGGTAGAACGCAAGGGAATGTCCATCACGAAGCGGTAGACCGCCTCCCGGCTCCGCCAGGAGTCATAGGGAGCGAGATAACCTGCCCGCACCGCCGGGGTCATCCGCTGGGGCCGCTCGACGGTCACGCGCAGGGCGGCCCGGACGAACAGGTTCAAGCCCTGCACGCCCAGCCGGCCGATGCCCGGGATATGGCATAGCCGGATCAGGGGCGGACACCGCTGCAAGAGGAATGCCGCCGTGTTCATCAGGACGAATCGGGAGAAACGCGACGGCGCCGCCGCGGCGGCCCCCATGCCGATCGCCCCGCCCCAATCGTGCGCGATCAAGCTGACCCGTTCCAGGCCGAGTTGTTCGACGAGCTGCACGATGTCGTCGATCCGCTGGGCGAGGTGGTAGGAGTATTCCCGCGGGCCCGGCTTGTCGGAGAGTCCGCAGCCGATATGGTCGGGCACGATCAGGCGGTACTGGCCGCGCAAGGCAAGGACCATCTCGCGCCACATGAACGACCAGGTCGGGTTGCCGTGCAGGAGGAGCAGCACAGGTCCCGTGCCCTCATCCAGATAGTGCAGCCCCTGCCCGCGAATCGTCGCCCGGTGCGACTCGAAGGGATAGAGCGACCGCCAGTCATGCGGCGCAAGAGGAGCGTCCGACGGGTCATCCTTCATCAGGCCGGCCTTCAGGATCGACGTGGAATCGGGGAAAGTATGAAATGCGGAGTGCCGGGAGCTGCCACGGGAGCATTCCGCCCCCGAGCTTATCCGGACGTAGGGCCGGCTTCAACCGCCCCCTCTTTGGAACCGCCGCCGAACGGAGGGGGTCTGGAACGGCAGGATAGAACGCCCTTGCCGGCAATGCGAGAAGAAAGGGCGGTACGGCGGATGCCGGACGTGACGAATCGCCGGTCGGGTGGCGCCGCCTGGTCCGGCTGTTCCGGCCAGCCTGGCGCGGTCGCGCACTGACACAACGGTTTTGCTCAACGCAACGGGAATTCCTTCCGATCCGAGCCAGGGACGGACCGTTTCGTTCTTGACGCTTTCCCTGTTGACGCTTTCCAGACGGACTTGGAAAGGCTCGCATGAAGGACTACCCCCTGAAGGCGCTGCTTTGGACGGCGGCGACGCTGACCGCCCTCACGACCGTCGGCATGCTCTGGACCAGCGAGAGCCTGCCGGAGAACGACGTCTACGACGCACGCCTCACCTGCACGCTGGAGCGACCGTACAATCCCCGCGAACCGGTGGTCCGCCTTCCTGCCATCGGCGACGAATCCTGGCTCGGCGGCCGGTGGACGTCCGCAACGGAGGAACGACCGGTCGCCGACGACGCCGTCCGGCTCAAGGTGTGCGATCCGACCCGGGCCCCGGCAGTCTCTTCCGGAGGGCGGCCGTTGCCCGCGCCCGTCCGGAGTCTTCCCCAAGCCGACGACCTCCCCGAGGACTGGGATACGTCCCCGGCCCTTCCTTCCCCGGACTTCGCCGACCGGGCCGCCGTACCTGACGTCCCGTCGGCTGGCAAGCCCTGGCCGGATGCCCAAAGGCCCGCCGGCGAGGATGTCCCGGCCGAGCTTGAAGTCCCCGGCAAGCCGCTCCCTCTCGCGCTCGCGGACTCGGCGGAGGCGGCCCCTTTGCCGCTGCAGCGCATGTCTTCGCCGGGCGCTGGCTCACCCACGACGAACAACCACAATACGCCCACGCCGGGAACGAGGGAAGAGGAATCGCTGCCGTCCGGACCGCCGGCCTCGTCGCAGGCCGCGACTTTGCCTGACCCGCCGCTGTCGGCCTCGGAGGCGACCGCGCCGCTGCGTCCCATTCCGGCCGTGAAGAGGCAGCGGTCGCCGGCCATCGAGCTGGCGGCCCGCGAGGCGGACCTGCATACCCAAAAGGCGTTCGACCTAGCGTCGCGCGGGGCGAGGTTCGCGTCGCGTGCGGAGTTCA
This sequence comes from uncultured Planctomycetaceae bacterium, assembly GCA_964430315.1. GTDB lineage: Bacteria > Planctomycetota > Planctomycetia > Pirellulales > Thermoguttaceae > CALFBP01. The sequence goes on along the minus strand of CAYSGY010000087.1, from coordinate 9,485 downwards.
TCCGGGCCCTCCGGCTCGTGGCTCAATCGCTCGATACGGAGAACCAGGTGGCCTGCCACAGCAACGCCCTCGCACGCGGCCTGCTCGCCATGCGGGAAGCCCAGGACTTCCTCCCCACGGGTTCCCGGCTGGAAGCCGATCTCGACATGCCCGGCCTGGTGGCCGGCCATCGCACGCCCGCTTTGAAGGACGTCGAGGCGAACGCCGTCACGGCCCAGACGGCGCTCCACTCGTATTTCACCTACGCGCAACAACAGCTCGCGGTTGCAGCCGGAGCGGAGTTTGCCGGCTCGATTGCGTACCACGGGCTGGGGAAGCTGCACGCCGCGGTGGCGAGTCGTCCCGACGATTCCATCCGGGCCGCGCAGCCGAAGGCGATGGCGTTCTTCCAGGCGGCCCTGCTGGTCAATCCGCAGAACTACATGGCGTCGAACGATCTCGGCGTCCTGTTGGCCCGCGCCAGTCGCTACGAAGACGCCCGGGCCGCGCTGGAGCACAGCGTGTCGATCCGCTCCACCTCCGCGGCATGGCACAACCTGGCCACCGTGTATCAGCGTTTGGGGCAGCCGGTCCTGGCCCAAGACGCCTATCGGGTCGCTGAGAGAGCGAGACAAGCGGAGGCTTCGCGGCGGGGACGCGTCGTCGGCGGGCGGAGCGTCCAATGGGTGGACGCCAATCGCTTCGCCGAGACGTATAGCCCTCCGGACGTCCAACTCAAGCCGGCCCAGCCCGCGTCGCCGCCGGCCCGGCCCAGCGGCACGGCCGCCCTGGAGCCGCCGGCCATCCGGCTCTGCCAGGCGTTGGAGCCGGCCGGGCCGTCGATGTTCGAGTCGCCGGGCATGTCGTGGTTCACCGGCGGCGGAAGCAACTGGGAAGCCGACCGGGCCGCCTTCTGGCAAGGGTATGCCCAAGGGGAGTACGTCGCCCGCGCCCGGGCCGCCCACGTCGCCGAGTATCGCCTCCGGCCCGACGATCAACTCGACATGATCTACCGCGTCACCCGCGAAGAAACCTCGCAGCCTTACAAGCTCAACGTGGGCGACGAGATCCGGGTCGAGTCGCTCACCGACCCGACCCTCAACCGCGACCTGCTCATCCAGCCCGACGGCACGATCACCGTGCAACTCCTCGGCCAGGTCCACGCCACCGGCAAGACCGTCACGCAGCTCTGCAAGGACCTGGACGAAGCGTACCTTAAGTTCTACAAAGTCCCGGCCGTCTGCGTCACGCCGTTGAAGGTGAACACGAAGCTGGAGGACCTCCGGGCCACGGTCGACCGCAGGGCGGGCATCGGCGGGCAGAGCCAATTGGTCCGGGTCACGCCGGAAGGATCGATCTCCCTGCCGGCCATCGGGACCGTCCCTGCCCAGGGGTTCACACTTCAGGAACTCCAGCAGGAACTGAACGAGCGCTACCGCGAACAGATCGAAGGCATGGAGGTGATCCCCGTGCTGGCCCAGCGGGCGCCGCGCTACGTGTACGTGCTGGGCGAGGTCCGCAACCCCGGCCGCTTCGAGTTGGTGGCCCCGACCACGGTGATCCAAGCGGTCAGCCTGGCGGGCGGGTGGAACGTCGGCTCGAACCTCCGCCAGGTCGTGGTCTTTCGCCGCGACGACAACTGGCAACTCCTCGCCACGATGGTCAATATCCAGGCCCCTCTCTACGGCCGCGACTGCAATCCCTGCGGCGAAATCTGGCTCTCCGACTCCGACATAGTCATCGTGCCCAAGGGCAAAATCCTCGTCGCCGACGAGTTCGTCGAGCTGGTCTTCACCCGCGGCATCTACGGCGTCTTCCCCCTGGTGTCGACCATCAGCTTCGCCAAGCTCAGCACGCTCTGAGGCTCCGCGCCAGCGCCAGTTGGCCGATTCCATCTTACAACTTGGATCGACACCCGGGTCGAATAGACCGACACCCGGGCTCAATCCCTCTCTGGAGGAGTGTGCCGCAAGTCCTTTCCGGGAAAGCTATTAGATTCGTCGCGACGTCGACGCGAACGCCGGGCACGCCATTTGCATAGAAGAAGACTGCTTCCAACCTCCGAGGCGATCATCCTTGCGCCCTGAAGGAGGGGGATGCGATGGGAGGACCCAACGTGGAAGGCCGTTGCGGAGAACGTAAGGACATGGGCATTTCGCGGCGAGAATTCAACCGGCTCTGGCCGGTCGCGCTGGCGCCGGCGGTGTGGCTGGCGGGCGGGTCGGAAGGCAGTGGGGCCGACAAACCGGCTGCCGCGCCCACCGCTCCGTCGGCCCCTGCGCTTCTTCAAACGACCATCGACCGGGCGATCCGGTTCCTCGCGTCGCGGCAGTCCCCCGAAGGCGCGGTCAGCCCGCAGCTTGGTATCGGTCCGACCGCGCTGGCCACGCTCGGGCTGTTGCGCTCGGGCCGGTCGGTCGACGATCCCCAAGTGGCCAAGGGGCTGAAGTACCTCGAGGAGTACACCCAGGAGAGCGGCGGGATCCATATACCTGGCGGGCGGATCCCGATGTACGAATCGTGCGTCGCCACGGTCTGTTTGCAGGAGGCCAACCGCGACGGCCGGTACGACAAGATCCTCAAGCAGGCCGACGGGTTTGTCCGCGCCGGGCAATGGAGCGAAAGCCGGGGAACCGAGAAGTCCGACGTCTCTTATGGCGGTGTCGGCTACGGCGGCAAGTCGCGGCCCGACCTGTCGAACACCGCCTTCTTCGTCGATGCCCTGAAGGCGTGCGGCGCCGGGGCCGACGACAAGGCCCTCCAGAAGGCCCTCGTCTTCGTCTCGCGGTGCCAGAACCTCGAAAGCGAGCACAATACCACGCAGTTCGCCGCGAAAATCAACGACGGCGGCTTCTACTACACCTGCGCGATGGGCCGCCAGGACGACGGGATGGAGTCGGCCGCCGGCGGCCTGCGGAGCTACGGCTCGATGACCTACTCGGGCCTGAAGAGCATGATCTACGCCGGGCTGACCAAGGACGACCCGCGCGTCAAGGCCGCCGTCGACTGGATTCGCAAGCACTACGACCTCCAGAGTAATCCGGGCAAGGGCGATGCGGGACTCTTCTACTACTACGTCACGTTTGCGAAGGCCCTGGACGCCCTCGGCGTCGACGAGTTCGAGGACGCCCAAGGGAAGAAGCACGATTGGCGCCGCGAACTGACCGAGACGCTCGCCCGCCGCCAACAGGCCGACGGCTCCTGGGTCAACAAGAACACCCTCTGGATGGAAGGCGACCCGAACCTGGCGACGGCATTCGCGTTGCTCGCGCTCTCCTATTGCCGGCCGGCCGCCCGGAAGTCCGCCCGGCCCCGGTAGCCGGCACGGTTCGCACCGTCGTGGGGTAGGTCGTTGACGTGTTGGTGTGCATCCGCAGACCAGCGGCCTGCCCCACTCAACTGAATGGACTTGCACGATCTTGGGAGCGTGCTACTGCTTGACCGTTGCCGGAAGAGCGTTATCCGATCGGAGAAACCGCGCTGGCGGCAGCGGTCAAGCAGTGCCACACGGCCAACGCCGGCTCCCAGAATCGTGCGACATCATTTATCGCTCTGCGCAACCGAGCGCGGCGGCGCCGCTCGGGGCCGGGTCAGCGGCCGGCGTCTCCGACTTGACTCGCCGCAAGAGCCGTTGGACCAGCCGAAGCTGCCCCAGGTCGTCGAACAGCGAGTAGGCCACGGGGGTGGCAACGAGCGTGAGCAGAAGCGAGAGCGTCTGCCCGCCGACGATCACGCCGCTGATCGCCTTGTTGATCGAGGCCCCTTCGGCGTTGGAGATGAGCGTCGGGATCATGCCGGCCACGAAGGCCACGGTGGTCATCAGGATCGGGCGGAGCCGGTCGCGGTTGGCGGCCACGATCGCCTCGAACCGCGGCATGCCCGCCTCCCGAAGCTGGTTCGTGTGGTCGATCTGCAAGATGGAGTTCTTCTTCACCACCGCAAACAGCACCAGGATGCCCAGAAGGGAGAAGATGTTGATCGACTGCTGGAAGAGCAGCAGCGACAACAGCGCGAACGGCAACGTAAACGGCAGCGACAGCAGAATCGTGAGTGGGTGGAGCCACGACTCGAACTGTGCGGCGATGCACAGGTAGACGAAGACAAACGCCAGGACAAACGCCAGGAAGAAGGCCCGAAATGCCTTGGCCATCTCCTTCGACCGGCCCAGAAGTCCGGTCTTGTATTCCGGACCCATGTTCAGGCCCGCGGTCGCCTCGTCGAGCTTGTCCAGGAGAGTCTGCTGCGACGTGCCGGGAGTCATGTTCGCGTTGATCGTCACCTGGCGGGTGCGGCTGAGGCGGTTAATCTGGGCCGGGCCGGTCCCTTTCTGGAATTGGACCACGTCGGCCAGGGGCACGGTGCCGAACTTGCTCGACGGGACCGTGATCATCTTGAGCTCGTCGAGGTGGTTGCGCACGTCGGCGATCGCACGGACGTGGACCTCGTATTGCTCCCCCTTGTCGTTGTAGTCCGAGACCTTCTCGCCCGCCACCAGCAGGCGCAGCGTGTTGGCAATGTCGGCGATCGAGACCCCGAGTTCCGCGGCCTTGGGCCGGTCGACCGCGATGCCGTACTGCGGTTTGCCCGACGAGATCGATGAATCGACGTCGACCGCGCCGGGCACCTTCTTCAACTCCTCCATGACGGCCCGGGCGTACTGCTCCAACTTGTTGATGTCCGGGCCGCCGATCATGTACTGGACGTCGGCGCTGGTCATCCCGCCGCCGGAGATGAGCGATACCGGGCTGACGCTGATCCGCAAGTTGTCGCCGGCGAACTTCGGAAGGACGTTCTTGCGCACGAAGTCCATCATGGCGAGCTGATCGTAATCGCGGTCCGCGATGTTCACCAGCCGCACGTAGATGGTGCCCTGGTAGGGGTTGCGCTGTTCCGTGTCGGCCACGCTGGCGACGGTGTAGCGCACGCCGTCGAGTTGCCGGATGTCGCGGGCGATGCGGGCGACGAGGACCCGGGTCGCCTCCAGCGAGGTCCCTTCCGGGGCCTGGAGGCTCAACTCGAACTCCGAGGAATCGTCGTCGGGGATGAAGTTCTTGGGGAGGACGTTGAAGAGGATGGGCAGGGTGGCCATGCACCCGAACACCGCCAGGACCACGACCCACCGCTGCCGCAGGCAGAACCGCAAGAGCGCCAAGTAGGCGCCTTCGAGGATCCGGTAGAACACCTGCCCCTTCGACCCGGAGCCGCCGCCGTGCGAGGCCCCATGGCCCTCCGGGGCGGTGCCGTCCTTTTCGGCCTTCTTGAACCACCGCGCGGCCAGCATCGGCGTGAGCGTGAAACTCACGAGCATGCTCACGAGGATGGTGGCCGCCATCGTGATTCCGAACGACTTGAGGAACCGGCCCACGATCCCCTCCATCATCGCGATCGGCAGGAACACGGCGATGAGCGAAAGGGTGATGGCCATCACGGCCAGGCCGATCTCGCTGGTCGCGGCCAGCGCGGCCTCGTAGGGCGTGTATTTCTTCTCCTCGATGAACCGGAAGATGTTCTCCATGACCACGATCGCGTCGTCGATCACGATGCCCACGGAGAGCGTCAAGGCCAACAGCGTCAGGCTGTTGAGCGTGAACCCCATGTACTGGACGATCGCAAACGCGGCGATGATCGAGGTGGGGATCGAGAGGGCCGCAATCACGGTGGCGCGGACGTTGGCCAGGAAGAAGAACACCACGATGGCTGCCAGACCGCCGCCGAGGATGAGGTGTTCCTTGACCGTGTCGACCGAGGCCTCGATGAACACCGACTGATCGCGGACGACCTCAACACGGTAATCCTCCGGCAGGGTCTTCATCAGCTCGGCGAGCCGCTCCTTGAGCGACTCGGCGACCTCCACCGTGTTCGTGCCCGATTGCTTTCGGATGTTCAAGAGCACGCAAGGCGTATCGTTGTAGAGCGAGGCACTTTCCACTTCCTCGGTGGAGTCCTCCGCGCGGCCGAGGTCGCCGATGGTGATCGTGTGGCCGTTGCGGTTGGCGACCGCGATGGCCTCCATCTCCTTCATGTTCGTCACGCGGCCCATCGTGCGGAGCGTGTACTCGGTATCGCCCACCTTCATCGAGCCGCTGGGCATCTGGAGGTTCTGGGCCGCCAGGGCGCGGGCCGCGTCGGCCACGGTGAGATCGTAGGCGCGGAGCTTCAGCGGGTCGAGCCGCACGTTGATCTGCCGTGCCTGGCCGCCGACCAGCATCACCTGCCCCACGCCGCTGACCGTCTCCAGTTGCCGCCGGAGCACCTTGTCGCAATACTCGGTGATGTCGCGCAGCGTCGCCGGCTCCGGGGCCGACACGGCGACCGTGACGATCGGCGAGGAGTCCGGGTCGAGCTTCTCGACGGTCGGCTGCTCGACGTCCTCGGGCAGTTCGGGCAGGATGCGGTTGATCTTGTCGCGCACGTCCTGCGCGGCCACGTCGGCGTCCTTCTCCAGGTGGAACTGGACGTAGACCAGTGAGATCCCTTCCGACGAGACCGACCGCAGCTCCTCGATCCCGTTGACCGTATTGACCGCCTCTTCGATCTTGTCGGTGATCTCGGTCTCGATCTCCTCCGGCGCGGAGCCCGGCATGCGGGTCGTCACCGTAATCATCGGGAAATCGACCTTCGGGAACCGGTCGAGCCCGAGCTTCGAATAGCCGAAGACCCCGAATACCACGAGCACGAGGATCAGCACCGTGGCGAAGACGGGACGCTTGACGCAGATCGCAGCGAGTTGATTCATGTCATCGCACCCGGTCGCCGTCGTGCAGCCGGCCGGGCCGAAGGACCAGCCGTTCCTTCCCGGTGAGCCCCGACTTCACCTCGACCTTCTGATCGCTCTGCTCGCCCAACGCGACGACCCGCTCCCGGGCCACCCCGTCGTGCACCACGAACACCCGGGCCACTTCCTCGAGCTTCTGCACCGCGCCGGCAGGCACGAGGATCGCGGCCTGCCGCTCGGTCAGCACCAACCGGGCGCTGGCGAAGAGCCCCGGACGCAAGACGCCCTCGGCATTGGGCACCACCGCCTCGACGACCATCGACCGCGTGTCCTGCGTCACCGTGGGCGAGACGAACCGCACGGTCCCCTCGAAGGTCCGGCCCGGAAAGGAGTCAACCTCGAACCGCACGGTCTGCCGCTCGCGGACTCGGCCGACCTCGTGCTGCGGCACCGTCAACGAGAGCCGCAGCGGGTCGGTCCGGACGAGGGTCACGACCTTCGTGGCCTGCATGCCGGACGAGACCTGCTCCCCGACCGACACCAGCTTCTCGGCCACCAGGCCGTCGAACGGGGCGCGGATCGTCGTGTCGGCGACCGCCTTCTCGAGCATCGTCACCCGGATCTGGGCCGCCTTGCACGTCAGGTAAGCGACCCGCATCTGCCGGACCGCCTGGTCGTAACGTTGCGAGGCCAGGAACTGCTCGGTCTTGATCTGCTGGAACGTCTCCTCCGCCAGGGCCCTCTGGGCATACACCTTCTCGGCACGCCGCAGGTTCCCGTCGGCAAGTTCGAGCGCGGCGGCGGCGAGCTTCACTTCCGGCTGCTCCTCGGGCTTGAAGGGCTGCGCCAGGTCGGTCAGCCCCAACCGTGACTTGGCTTCGTCGAGCAACGCCTGCCCTTCGGCCAGCTTGTTCTTCGCGTCGGTCGCGTCGAGTTGCACCAGGACGTCGTTCTTGCGCACGACGCTCCCCCGGTCCACGCGTACTTCGGCGACGATCCCGCTCACGTTGGCCACCACGGACGATTTCTCGTCGGCGGTCAGCGTGCCCGTCAGCCGCAGGACGTGGTTCCGCTCGACGACTTCGACCGGTACGGTGTCGTAGCTCCCCGCGGCCGCCTCGTCGCTCCGGGCCGTGTCGTCCTTCGAGACGAAGCCCAGCGACGCCTTGCCGTTACGGCCGCCTTGTGCTTCGCCGATCGCCGATTCGCCGGCAGCGCCGCCACGGTGGGCCGCGGCCCACGGCAGCACGACTCCCCCTCCGACGACGGCAACCACGGCCACCGACAAGATCAGCAGCAACCGACCCTTGCGAGGCGGGGCCGCCGCGACGGGCGGGCCCTCCGCGTGAGGGCTCCCCTCGGTGCAGCGGTCCCCTGCGACCGAGTCCACCGGAACCTGCGACATCTCTGACGACATAGAGTCACCCTTATCCTTGTGGCCCCGCTTCCTCAGACGCAGCAATCGCGCGAATGCCGGCCAACGAGAATCTCGTGATGTGACCGGCCAGGTGCTCGATGCCCGACTCGTCGAGCACCTTGTACGGCCCGAACCTGCTCAGGATCGCCTGCCCGCGAGTGTACTCGCTGCACTGGCCGAACACGCTGATCGCGCAGTCGAAGACTTGCTGATCCGTCGCCGACGGCCCGATCAGTCCACGGATAATGGAGTCCAACTCTTCGAGTAACGGTTCCGCGATCTTCTCCGCCACGAGTTCCAGACCTTGCGTGGGCTCGACGAACTCCCGCGTGATGAGCATGATCCGTTTCGGGGATCTGCCGCTGGCGAGATCCCGCAGCAACCCTCGGATGAAGCGACCGAGCCTCACCTCGGCGGTGGACGATGACGCGTCCCCGGAATAGGGCATGTGGTCGTGAACATCTTGAACGATGAACTCGATCGCCGCGAGATACAGGTGTTCCTTGTCTCGGAAGTGGTAGTTGATCGCCGCGTTGTTGGCCCCGGCGCGACGGCAGATCTCGCGCAAGGTGGCATCGCGATAGCCTTTCTCCGCGAAGACCTCCACCGCGGCTTCCAGTAACTTGCCCCGCGTTGCCTGCGACGTGGTGAGGCCGGTTGTCGTGGACATTCAAGCACCCGATTCAAACGATTGATTTAATCTATCGTATCAATCGGATGCTTGAGTGTCAATCGCAGTTTCTAGAAGACGTGGAAAGCGTTTCCCAGTAGTGGTTTATGGCCATTTGAACGCCTCGCATACCACCCTCGATGTCTGATAGGCTGCGTCGGTATTTGGCCCAGCGGCTTCAGTCGCATGATTCACGCCTCGGAAATCCCGGCGCACCCTGTGTCACACTAGCCCGAGCGCAAGCGAGGGTAACTCGTTGCCTCTCCCTCGCTTGCGCTTCGGGCTAGTGTTTGGCCACGCATGATGCGGGTTGAGTCCGCTGCCATAGGACTCGGTGGGCAACTCGGTGTTCCCACCTGCTTCTGGGCTGGTCCGGATTGAGGGCGAAGGAGTCGAGCAAAACGACGCGGGCGCTGAAAGCACCGACTCGCGTCGGGGTGAACTGCCCTGGAGTCTGAAGGCCCCAACCTCATTTGTACAAAGATGTTACGGCGCATCCCGTGGAATAACAATGTAGGGCATTCCATTTGCATCCTTAGTCCGATCCGTCCCGCTCCACTTGGCTGGGACGTATTCCGAATTCTGGGGAGGAGGCGGTATGAATCGAGGGGAGGATCGACTCCAACGGGACCGACGAGGGTTCACGCTGGTCGAGCTGCTGGTGGTCATTGCGATCATCGGCATCCTGATCGCCCTGTTGCTCC
>CAYSGY010000086.1:0-14000 GCA_964430315.1 uncultured Planctomycetaceae bacterium | reverse complement strand
CCAGGTTGCCGCCCCGGCCGCAGCCCGCGTGGTGGCACCGCCAGATCTTCGCGGGATGCTCAGGCTGGATGGAGAGCGCCCGATCTCCCGTCTCTGCACTTCGACCGCAGTTCAAGAAACAGCGCAAGCGGATTTCGTCGCCGATCCGCCGCACCTCCGGCAACTGAACGCCGTAGTATTCCGCGGTCCGCTCGAAAGGAACCTGCGCAATGAGGTCCTCCACTTTGATGAATCCGCTGCGCTCGCGTCCCATCGTCCAAGAAAGTGAAGACAGCTTGACCCGCTCATGCTACGCTGGCCCGCTGGACATGACAAACCAAGCCGTCCGGCGACACTTGACGGACCGCGACGCGGAGATTCTGCTGGCGATCGACCGTTGCCCCCTCACGCCGGCGCAACTTCTCAAACTCAGCGTCACCTTCACGCAGTCCTTTCAGAGCCTCCGTTCCGTGCAGGAGCGACTCCAGAAGATGCGCGACGCGGGCTGGGTGCGTCCGTGGCCCTACGCGACGATGAGCGCGGGCGGCTCCCCGCTCTACTACCGCCTCACTCCGCTCGGGTACGCCCTGCTCCACGGCAGGGACTCCCCGCCGCCTACGAAGCGGCATTTCTCCGAAATCGCCCTCGCCCACCAGCGCCACACCTTCGCCCTCGCCGAGTTCATCGTCCACACGGTCGTCTCGGCGCACCACTCCTCCCTGCGCATGGCGCGTTTCTACCGCGAGAACACCCTCCGCATGAATATCGACGGCACACCGCTTCTCCCCGACTGCGCGTTTGAACTTCACGCCCCTGACCGGCGCCAATACAACTTCGTCGTTGAACTCGATAACAGCACGGAGTCGATCGAGTCCCCGAAGTACGATCAGAACTGCAGCAGAAGATCGTGGCGTACGACCGCCTTCAGGAGCGATCCCAGCCTCACCGTTTCCGCGTGCTCGTCATAACGACCCGGAGCCGCGCCCGTCTCGACCACATCCTCGCGGCCGCGGCCCAGCACGCCGCGAACCCGCAGCGCCGCCTCTTCCTCGGCGCCCACCTCCCCGAGTACCTTGCCCAGCCCCACGCCGTCGCCTTCCCCTGCTTCCGTGACCACCACGGGCACCCCGCCGTCCTCGTCCACCACCCCGGCCCGCTCCCTCCCGTCGCGCCCGCGCCCGGTGTTTGATACGCTGTGCGGAGCCGGACGCCGCCCGTCAGCCCCGCGAGGTCCGCCACCGCGCGGCCTCCCCACTCCGTCATCGCAAGGTCCCCGGAAGCACCGTTTGGTCCTCGCTTGCGATGAGTCAGACCACGCCCCGGGGAACCCCGGCTCCTCAAGAAGCCTCCCTTACCGGATTGGGCACACCGGCAACGCACGAGGTCACGGCGCACGGCAGCACCCGCAGGCGGCACAAGGCACGGCCGCCACGGGTGCTTCCCTTGCCTCCGGGCCGCCGTGCTCCCGCCGAATCCGTCCGCGTTCGGCCCGTCCTCTGCTACTCTTACTCACCGTGCTTATCGGATTGACCGTCCCCCCGGACAACCAGCGCGGTCCCCAGTACGCCGAGCAATTCCTCGCGGCACTCCACCAAGCCAATGCCCGCTTCCTCCCGGTCGAGTTCCTCCTCGGCTCCCACCGCGGCGAGGTGCTCCTCGGGATGCGCCTTCCGACCGATCTGCACGCCGTCGCCGAGAGTCAACTCGCCGCCCACTATCCGGACTGCGCGATCCTCCGACTTCCCGACGACGCCCTCTCGCCGCCCCGGCACTCTTCTTCCTGGCGCCTCACGCTCGCCCTGCGTCCGCACCTTTTTCCGATCCGCCGCTACCCCCAGTTCGATGATCCCGTCCTCCGCACAAGCGCCGATCCGCTCGCTGCGCTCCTGGCCCTCATTCAAACCGCCCCGGGCGACCGCCTGCACACCACGATTTCCATCATCGCCGTGCCGGCCCGTTCCCGCGTCGTGCGTACCGCCGAAGCCACGCTCAGCACTCTCGCATCGCCCTTTTTCCGCACTCACCCCCGATTCGCCCAGACCTTCGCCCTCGCCCGCACCCACCCGTCGCTCGCCGTCCGCCTCGCCGCGCGCAGCCTCGCGCTGCTCTGCCCCCGCCTCTCTCGAATCCGGGACTCCGCCAGCCTCACGCTCTCCTCCGCCCGCTCCCACGACCGCGAAGACGATCTCCAGGCCGCCGCCGACAAGCTCGCACGGCACCTCTTCGAGGTTCGCCTCACCCTCGTCGTCTCGGCTCCCACGGAACTTGCCCACCGAGCGCACCACCGCCTCCTCCACGTCGCCGGGGCCTTCGGCCAGTTCACGGTTCCCCGCATGACCAGCTTCCGTCCCTCCTGCATTCGACCGTTACGGCCCTCTTCCCGATCAGCGCGCGCCCGACCATTCCTGCTCTCGTGCGAGGAACTCGCGACGCTCTGGCACCCGCCGACGGCCACCGTCCGCACGCCCCGTCTCGCCGTCACCCACAGCCGCGAGTTACCGCCCCCGGCCGGTCTCCCCACGCCGACGACCCAGCCCGGCCTCGCGCTGCTCGGCCGCACCGCGTGCCGTTTCCATCCGGCCCTCTTCGGCATTCGCGCCGACGACCGGCTGCGCCACCTCGCCGTGATCGGCAAGACCGGCATGGGCAAATCGACGCTCCTTACCCATCTTATCGTCTCCGACGTCGCCGCCGGCCGCGGCCTCGCCCTCATCGACCCCCACGGGGACCTCGCCGAGACCGTCATTCGCCACATCCCGCTCGCCCGCACCAACGACGTCGTCCTCTTCGACGCCGCCGACCACCAGTTCCCCCTCGCCTACAACCCGCTCACTGCCAAAGACCCGCACGACCGCGGCCTCATCGCCTCCTCCGCCGTCGCCGCGTTCAAGAAGCTCTTCGGCGAGAGCTGGGGCCCGCGCCTGGAGTACATCCTCCGCAACGCGCTGCTCGCCTTGCTTGAAGTGCCGGGTACGTCCCTCCTCTCCCTCCAGCGGATGCTCGGCGACGCCGCGTACCGGAGATCCGTCATCGACCGCGTCCGCGACCCGGTGGTCCGCGCGTTCTGGACGACCGAGTTCCCATCCTGGAAACCGCAGTACCAGGCCGAAGCGGTGGCCCCGATCCTCAACAAGGTGGGCCAGTTCCTCAGCCTCCCCATCCTCCGCGCCATCCTCGGCCAGCACCGCAACCGCCTCGACCTCCGCGCCCTCATGGACGAGGGGCGAGTGCTCATCGTCAACCTCAGCAAGGGCCGAATGGGCGAGGACGCCTCGGCTTTCCTCGGGTCGCTCCTCGTCAGCGGCCTGCAGCTCGCCGCCATGCGCCGCGCCGAGGTGCCGGAGCACCAGCGACGGGACTTCTTCCTCTACGTCGATGAGTTCCAGAACTTCGCCACCGACGCGTTCGCCACCATCCTCTCCGAGGCCCGCAAGTACCACCTCGCCCTCACCGTGGCCAACCAGTACCTGGCCCAGATGGACGAAAACACCATGCACGCGGTGTTCGGAAACGTCGGCAGCCTCCTCGTCTTCCAGGTCGGCCCATCTGACGCCGAACCGCTCGCCCTCCAGCTCGGCGGTGATCTCACGCCACGCGATCTCCTCGCTCTCCCTCGCTACACCGCCTACGCCCGTCTCCTCATCGACGGTATGCCGAGCCTGCCGTTCTCCATGACGACCATTCCGCCGCCGACCGACCGCCGCGGCGTCCAGGACCCGGCGACCGTCCGCGAGGTTTCCCGCCGACACTACGCCCGCCCCTCTCACCACGTCCAAGCGCAGATTGCCGCCGCCTTCCCCACCGCATAACCATGTCGCACACTCCCGCCGCATTTCTCCACTCCGTCGCGAGCACCCGCCCGCGCCGCGTCCACCGCGCACCCCATGCCTGAGACCCTTGCCGACCTCCTCCGACGCCGCCTCGCCGATGCCCGCATCGAGAATGCCCGGCGCACCCGCGCACACCTTGACGTCGCCGAGCGCGCCGCCGAGGCCCGCCGCCAGGTCTACGAGGCCATGTACGAGTACGCACTCCGCCGTATCACGGAGCAGGAACGCCGCACCATTCTCGACATCCTCCATCCCTGCTGTCCCGACCTCTTCGAGCCGGCCGAACGTCTTTCGACGCCGCCACCCACCCTCCCCGGCCTCGATGATCCGTGGGGCAACGCCTGAATCTCCTTGCCGCCGCCCGGCCCTCCCAGTACCGTGAGGAACTACCCATGCCTGGCAACCTCTCCGATCCCACGACGAAGGCCGATCTCTTCCTCCTGGAGAAACTCATCGAGCAGGATATCGACCGCAAGCTCGCCGGCATGAAGAAAGAACTCCTCCGCGAGATGAAGCGGTACATGAAGGCGCTCTCCGCCCACACGCTTCAGATCGTCGGCGCGTGTGGCCCCGACGAACTCGCTCTCATTACCTCGACCCTCACCGACCACGAGAAGCGTCTCCAGGGCATCGAATCCCCCGGAGGCTCCGCGCACCACCATCCCCCGCCTTTGCCAACAACGACTGCCCGGGGCATGCTGCCGGGTGCCGTATGCCGAGGGAGCAGTTCCTCTACCCACAGACGCAGGCGATCTTCCAGGGCCTTGAAGACCTCGCCGCACGCTCCGGCGTGAGCCGCGGCCAGGCGTTCGAGGATTTTCTCACGGGCGCGGTCTGCGCGCTCGCCGGCGGGACGATGGAGGAGGACTACCTGGCGATGGTCGAACGCCACAAGGCGGGGAAGAACAGCGACCGCGACATCGACCGCATGGCCGACCTCTTCGGCGAGGTCGTCGGGGCGATGGAGGAGACGCGCCGCGACATCCTGGGCGACCTCTTCCAAGGCGCGATCACCTACGGCGAGGCGGGGCAGTTCCTTACGCCCGAGACGGTGTGCGATCTCATCGCCTGCATGACTCGCCCCGGCGGGCGGTTCGTCCACGATCCCTGCTGCGGGAGCGGGAGGATGCTACTTGCCGCGGCCGACGTGGATCGCGGACGCGAGTTCATCGGGCAGGACATCGACCTGCGCTGCGTGCGAATCACGGCGATCAATCTGGCCCTCCGCAACCTCTACGGCTACGTCCTCTGGGGCGACTCCCTCGCCGCCCAGTGCAAGCTCGTCTACCGCACGGGCTTCAACGGCCGCGGCGTCATCCGTCACGCATCGCCCGCGGAACTCCCGAGACTTCCCGAATCCGCCGAGGACCGCTCCGACACAGCGAACCAGAAAGAGGACGAGGGCGGGCCGTGCGCCGGGCCGCACGCACCGGGCCGGCAACTGCGCCTATTCTGATCCTCCCCCGTCTGCCCATGCCCAGAGCACGACGATCCAGCGAGCGCCCGACCGGCAGCGACGAGGACATCGCCGGCGCCATCCGCGACCTCGCCGAGGAAGTCCGCGTGCTCCGGCAGGCGGTCGATCAACTCCGCGAGGAGGTGCAGTACGGCGTCCGAAACCTGATGGAGCGACCGGAGCCACCACGGAGGCCGTCGCCCACACCGGCCGCGGTACAGGTGGATGCAGAGCAGTTCGGCGAGGCGATCCGCCGACTGGGGAAGGACGTTGAGCAGCGGCTCTCGCAGGGCGAGACCGTCCACGTCGGGACCGAGGCGCTCGCCGAGGCGATGGAAGACGTGGACGCACTCGTCTACTGTTGCGACCAGCCGAATCTCGTCTGGTATGGCGATCCCGAGCGGCCGGGCATTGCGTGCGAGAACTGCGGGTTCCCGGTGGCCCACGAGGGCGACATCCTCTGCTGGCGTGAGCCAGAGGAGGACTCACCATCGTCCGTCCCAGCGGAGTCGCCGGCGAAAAGGCACCCGACCAGCTCGCCGCAACGGGAGTTGTTCTAGCGTTATCTGGTCCGCCTTTCAGCTCGCAGACCAGAACCGCACGCCTGGCTCACCCGTGATGCCACCATCGCTTCAGTCGTAGAAAGATGTAGTACGCGAAGGAACCGAGCATGAGGAACCCTGCCGTAGCGGAGAGCGCAGGTGTGTCCTTACCGGCGAAAGCGAGGAAGACGCCAAGGAGGAATACGAATAAGCACCACAACATCTGCTTCTTGATTGCTTTCGAAGTGAGTTCCGTCACGACGTGCTGGCCGTCGCCCAGCACAGACTGACAGTGTTTGCACTTGCGTGCCTCGTCGAGGATTGGCTCAGCGCAGTATGGGCAAGGCTTCATACAGGTTTGGGGGGATGGATCTGTCGTGCTGTCCCGCACGGCGGAATTGACGACAACGCTATCGCTGATACCGCGGGTGCGCAAGATGTGTCAGGGGAACGCCGTCGAGCAACTTCTTGGGGACTGCCTATTTGCGATGCGTTTCTTCGTGCGGGCCGGCGGAGCCGCAGGCGAGGAAGCACGCGACGGGCTCGTCGCAGCGGGATCTCTTCTGAGGTGGCTGCGATCCGGGAATTGTACCGCAGGCTAGAACAGCACTTACCCGGTCCGTGCCGGCGAATTCCGCTGCAGCGATGGCCTCACGGATCGATCTCCACGAGACTTTCCTGGGGAAGCTATCACGAACAAACATACATACAGAGCGCATATCCCGCATGCCTGAGACGCATCCGTTGCCTGACGGCAACTGCCTTGTGTCCCGAATGGTCGGAGACTACTGTGTCCAGGCAACCTGCACCTGCCCATGAAGACGAAGAAGTGCCCCTTCTGCTCGGAACTTATTCTCGCCACTGCCAAGAAATGCAGGCATTGCCACGAGTTCCTCGACCCTGCTCTCGCCGCAGTGACGCAGCGACGCCCCTTCAACCCCGGCGTTGCAGCGCTCCTGAGTCTTCTTATCCCCGGAGCGGGCCAGATCTACAAGGGGCAAGTCGGGCGGGGGCTGTTGTGGCTTGTTTTCGTTCCCATCGGATACCTTTTCTACATCTTGCCGGGGCTACTGCTCCATTTGGTCTGCGTCTTCACCGCAGCAGAAGCTGGGCACGATGATCAATTCGGCGAATTGCCCGTTCGATCAGGAAGTGACCACGGCGAAGATGCTCGCCAGGGAACACCCCGTCACATGGGACGTGCCTCTCCGACGGCGATGTCGAAATCCCGTTTTCTGTTGACACGGTGGCAGAGCGTAGGAGTTTGGACTATTGGGGCACTGGCCGTTCTTCTCACGGCCCTGTTCTATGTTTTCGGGTGACATACACGCTTGCTGATCGCGCCCAGCGGGTGATTTGCGACGCCGCTTCAGTCCTTCCGTCCAGGGCTGGCACGCCGTTTTTCGCCGTGCGTGGTATCATATCGCTTGTCCCTCCTCGTCTAGTTCCCGTTACAGCGCGCGGGACGATACCCCGCAGCCGATGTCAGCCAATCCCCTCCGAGAACCTGGCTTCTACGTGGATCTTAGGAAGACCCCGGACGGTAATCTGGCGATCCTCCTCAATCGTAACGGCCGCCGATCCTTTGCGGAGATTCGGGGCCAGCGCGATGCCCACGGGATTCATGCAGCGCTCTGCGCCCTCCTGGAGGACCATTTGCAGAGTGGCTGGGAAATGGTGCCGCCGGAGGACATCGGTGCCCTGACTTCCGCCCCGATCCTCTCCGATGAGATCGTGCGAAACGACCAGGGACAGGTGACGGAGGCGGGGCGGGTGTACTGGTATCCTGACTACCAGGTTCGAGACGAGATCGAGGAACTCCGCGAGCATCTCATCCTCATTTTCCAGGGAGTGGAATGACTTTTCCGACCGAGCATTCGACGGCGTCCGTCGAGACCTCCCGCGAGCGGCAACTCGCGGCGTGCCTTCGACGCCTGCTCGATACGACGGAGCTGAACATGGACGACATGGAGGAGGAGACGCGAGAGGCGATTCGGGAGGCTTTGTGCCTACTCGGCACCGCTCCGGCCGATGGAAACTGACCGCCCCGCCGACCGGAACGAGGCCCAGGCACCCGACCTGATTGCCGAACTCCAGGCGGTTCGCGATGCCGTCGAGGAACTGTACATCCTCCTCGACCACATCTGGCGAAACCGGGAAGAGCTTCGAGAAATCCTCGCCGACCTTATCGAGTCCGGCCGGGTGCAGGCTCCCGGTGCCTTCCCGCTTGAAGATGCCCTGGACATGGGGCTGACCGCCGAGCAGATCCGGGCGGCTCTCGATGCTGGCGTGACGACGCCCTTGGGACTCCGGCAGATCGAGAAGAACACCCGGGCCGAGGCGCTGCCCGAGACGATTGCCTGTGCCCATTGTGACGCCGACTCGCCCGCATCCCTCGCCGCCGCGATCGAAGAAGGATGGACTCGACTCCAGCGCGACGATGGGGCCGGCTGGAACTACCTGGGCGTGTGCCCGGAGTGCCGGGCGGAAGAGCAGCCATTGCCCGGCCACGAACATCCAGCAACAAACGAACGGCCGCTGGCTGACGAACAGGGGCAACTGTTCGGATGAAGCATTCACGCATGACGGTCTTGGAGAATCGGAGAGGGAAATCGAAGGAATTCGGGCGGGCCCCCAGGGCACAGACGTCGCGGGGGTATTCATCCTATCCACTTCCTCGAATCGAGTAGTACGTGAATGGTGCTATATCGCCTTACGTCCTACATCGTCGGACGCTGGCGTCGCGGCGGGGGCGACCCATGTGCCTCACCCCCGGAGACCTTCTCGTCTCTTCCCAGGGGCGCTGGGGTCTCCCTCTTATGGCTTGTATCCTGCCGGAACACCGGATACAAATGAGCGTAGTACAACACGAATCACACCTCGCTTAAGCAGGAGAAACCATGGCGCCGTTGACCGCCCAGGAGAAGAAAGAGGGCCTCCGCAGCAATGAGGAGAAGTGGACCCTTCCCCTACTCCAAGCCGGCTGGAGCATGATCCCGAACGTGATCCTCGAGCGCCAGCAGGCTCTCGGCCTCGACCCAATCGATATCAACATTCTTCTCCATTTGGTCCGCCACTGGTGGCGTCCAGGCGACAAACCTTTCCCCTCAAAGAAAACCATCGCGGAGTGCATGGGAGTGGATGCTCGGACTGTTCAGCGCCACATCGCGTCCCTGGAGAAGGGTGGCCTAATCCGCCGAATCACCCGAAAGGACCCGCGATACGGCCAACAGAGCAACATCTACGACTTGAGCGGCCTCATCGAAGCCGCTACCCCCTACGCCCACGAGGCGATTGAGACCCGTCAGAGGCGTCGCGAAGAGGACGCGGAACGCCGCAAGCGGAAGACGGCTCGTGTGGGAGGGAGCAAGCCTCGATGAACCAGCCAACCTGTGTTCATCCGTGCATACCTCCTTGGTGGATTTCACTATATGTGGTATATTGCGCCAATGACGACAACAACATCTAGTGATTTCTCTATGCCGACCGCGGTTCGGCGAGCCGAATCCCGCCATGTGATCTGCGTTTGCGCATGTTGTCCATTTACCTCACATTCACAAGTTGCCAGCTATGTGGTCCGATAACGAAACCGCCGTTGATTTCCTCGGCTTCCAGCACCTTGTTGCGGGTGTCGTTGACATTGTGCGAAGCGACCATCTCCTGCCCGCGACGATTGGAGTGTTCGGCGATTGGGGCAGTGGCAAATCCAGCCTCCTCCGCATGGCGGGAGAGACCATTGCACAAGACTCCTCGGCGGTAGTCCTCACGTTCAATGGTTGGCTCTTCGAGGGGTATGAGGATGCCAAAATCGCCCTGATGGGCACCATCCTCGACGAAATCAAGAAACGCCGGACCATTGCTGGCAAGGCGAAGGACCTGTTCGAGAGGCAGGTCAAGCGTCTCAACTTGTTCCGCGTCCTCACGCCCATCTTCAAGTATGGGCTCGCCTTCGCCCTGGGCGGTCCAGCCGGTGTCGGGATCGCAGCCGCTGCGGACGGCGCAACCCTTGCCGCACAGGCGGCTTCGAAGGTTCGAGAGATCGATTCCGACGACGTGCGCGGGCTCTTCGCGGAGGGCGGAGGTGAACAGCTTCGCACCGCCGTGCGCGAGTTCCGCACTGACTTCCAAGCCCTCTTGGAGGAAACGAAGGTCGAGCGGCTCGTGGTCATCGTCGACGATCTCGACCGCTGCCTGCCCGACACGATCATCGAGACGCTGGAGGCCATCAAGCTCTTCCTGTTCGCCCCGCGAACTGCGTTCATCATCGGCGCGGACGAACGCCTCGTGAAGTACGCGGTTCGACGCCGCTTTCCGGAAATCCAGGGCGAGCGAGCGGAGGTTGGACGGGACTACCTGGAGAAGCTCATCCAGTTCCCGGTACATATTCCGCCCTTGGATGCCTGTGAACTCGAAACGTATATCGGCCTCCTGTTCGCCCAGGCGGCGGCAGTGCCCGAACACCAGTTCGAAGCGGCACGCACTCGGGCCTTACAGTGCGACGCCAGTTCCCTTATGTCCGTGCGGTTCAACCTGGGCATCGCAACCGAGCTGTTCGCCCCCATCCCTGCTGGCTTGGAAGAGAATCTCAGCCTCGCCGAACGCATCGCCCCGATCCTCGCAGCGGGACTCAGCGGGAACCCCAGACAATGCAAGCGGTTCCTCAACACCCTCCTAATGCGAATGGCGATGGCCCAATCGCGCAACCTCCAGTTGTCCCAGCGGCTCCTCGCGAAGCTGATGCTCCTCGAATACTTCAAACCCGAGTGGTTCAAGAAGCTCGCAGAACTGCAAGCGGCTGAGGCCGGCCGCCCTCACGTCCTCACGGTGCTGGAACGTGCCGTCCGTGCCACACCCGACCACCTGGAAAGTGATGTACCGGAACAGGAACAGGACAACGGTCGCAGGAAGACGGCACGCGGCACGCGGCGGGCCGCGGAGGCGGCAAGTGGCAGCCAGGATGCAGGAGCCTCCGAGTTGGGGGATCTCGCATCGTGGATCACCGATGATTGGATGGCCGATTGGCTTGCCTCCGCCCCGCCGCTCACTGGCGAAGATCTCCGTCCCTACTTCTTCTTCTCGCGCGACACCCTCGGGCCGCTTGGTGCTCCGGTAAGACGCATGACGCCTCGTGCGCAGGAGGCGCTCCACAAGCTCCTCGACGAGAGCGAGGCTCAGCAACAGCTCGTCCTCAAGGATGCCCCAAGCCTGAGTGCGGCTGACGCGGCCGCAGTGTTCGAGGCGCTTGGTGCCAAAGCGTCACAGGACGAGGATCTCACGGGCGACGGCTCCGTCCTCACTCGCATGTTGGGGTGGGTACAGGCCAGGGCTGAACTTCGCGGGCAGCTTCTCTCACTTCTCGGCCGCCTCCCGGTCGGACGTCTTCCCCTGGCTCTGCCGATGCGGATTGTCGGGATCATGCGCGGCACCGAGACTGAGCCCGCCTTGAAGCAACTCCTCGGGCGCTGGAAGGACAGCACATCGAATCCCGCCTTCGCGAAGGCCGCCGCACGGGCCCTCTCACGTCTAGGAACCTGATCCACTATGGGAACTTCCTCCTCCTACGGCGGCCCAACAGGGCCTTCATCGCTCCTGCCCCCATGGGCCCAGCCCGTCATCCCTCCGCCTTTCCAGCCAGCGCCGGCGCAGCCCGCCCCGCCCAACATCGTTCCGTCGGCCGTAGCGCCGCCCGCGCTTCCTACGTTCGACCTGCGCGGCGCCAAGACCAGCATGACCCGGTTTGCGCGAAGTGGGGGAGGAGGCGGCGGTCGATCCGTTCGTGGGCCCGCGAGAAGCTACGTCCGCGGGCGAGGCGGTTCGCGTGGCGCGGCCACTGCCGCGCGGGCGGGCCGCGCAGCCACAGGGCGCCTCGCCAGCTTCCTCGCCGACGTAGCCACGCGTGGCGTCGATGCCGCCGCTCGCCAGCTCGGTCTCGGCTCCGTGGTCGGGAGAAACGTCGAGGCTGTCTTCGCCGCCATTGTCAACGCGATTGCGCCCGCCGGCGCCACACTTGAGGAAGCCGCGGCACGACAAGCGGTGAACGATGCCCTGGGGTTTCTCTGTGACAAGTTCGAGGTCCATGACGGCACGCTCGCGAATCTCGACTCGATGGACCAAACCGCCGTTGGTGACGCTCTGCGGGCGTCGGTCACCAGCTACATCTACCGTCGATGGCTCCAGGAACTCGGCCTTCGCATTGCCCAGAACGCCGTCACATCGCGTCAGGCCGTGCGGCTTGAGCACCAAGTCCGGGACTACATCAAAGAGACGGTCAAGCTGGACTTCCAGTCCCTCGACATCCTCCACATGGACTGGTCGAGTCCTTCTGCCCAGCAGGTCATCGAGCGGATCTACACCGAGGCCTATTCGTTCCTGGAGACATGATGCCCTACCACGTTCTGTGCCACGTCGGACCGGCGGATAGCTTCACCCCCTCGTTGCAGGACGGCGAGGCCGTCTACCGCGTCACATTCCAAATCCCCGACAGCCGCGACGCCGTCCGCAGCAACATTGCCGAGGAGATGCAGCGACGCGGTCTCGCACCCTCTCCTGTCATCCTGGATCTGCTTCGTCTCGCCATGACCGTCTACGCCGCCGACACAGGCATTCCCCGGTCGTCCGGCTACGACGGTTGGACCCGCGATCTCGCCATCCACCTCCCGGTCAGCGACGCTCCACTCTGGTCAACCGCCATCCCCGGTGTCGCGGCGATGCTGGAGTTCCTCACCGGCGACCACTGGAGCCTTGACTGCCGCCCCCTCGCCTCTACTGCTGCTGACGATCAGGGAAAGCCGGGCAGTATCCTCCAGCCGGATGCCGTCACCCTCTTCTCCGGCGGCTTGGATTCATTCGCCGGCACCATCGAGTGTCTGGCACAGGGGCAGTCTCTTGTGCTCGTGGGGCACCATGGTATGGGCACCACGAACAAGGCCCAGGAACGCGCCCACGCGGCCGTCACCGCCGCCTATCCCGATCGCACCGCGCTGCTCCCGTTCTACGTCCAGGGGCCGCCTCCCCTTGGCAAAGAACCCGAACGCACGACGCGAGCCCGCTCCCTCCTGTTCCTCGCCCTCGGCAGCGCCGTCGCGGCCGCGATCAAACCGGGGCTCCCCCTCCTTGTCCCCGAGAATGGCCTCATCTCCCTCAATCCACCGTTGACCGATTCGCGGACGGGCAGCTTCAGCACCCGAACGACCCACCCGCACTTCATCGCCCTCTACCGTCAGCTACTCGCCTCTCTCGGCATCGGACTTCCGCTGAACTTGCCGTACCGATTCCTCACGAAGGGTGAGATGCTCCTGCGTGTCCTCGATGCCGCCGGCTTCCGCGAGGGTCTGCCGGCCACGGTGTCCTGTTCCCATCCCGACGTCGGACGTTACAAGGGCACATCCCCCGGCCAGCACTGCGGATACTGCGTTCCCTGCATCATCCGCCGGGCATCGCTCCATGCCGTCGGGCTCGACGATCCATCCCAGTACCTCGTCGATGTCCGCACGAATCCACCGCCACTGAGCAGCGACACCAGTCGGGATATCCGCGCTTTCCAGATCGCCGTAGACCGATTCGCAGACGCGAGTCGCCGTGACCACCTGCTCGCAGTGCTCGCCACCGGCCCTATTCCTCCGGATGAAGTCCCTGAGTATGTCGCCGTCTACGAACGCGGCATGCGCGAGGTGCAGCAGTTCCTGACGGTGCCTGCATGAACGACACTGTACGCCACCACGACGAATCGGCATCTCTCGTCGATACGCACTGCCACATCGACCTCTACCCATCGCCTGCCGACGTCCTTGAGCGGTGCGAGGCTGAGCGGATCTACACGGTGGCTGTCACCAATGCCCCCTCGGTCTTTTCGCATACGCAGTCGCTCTGCGAGGGAAAGCGGTACGTCCGAGCTGCCCTCGGGTTGCACCCCGAACTCATGCGCACACACGCACACGAACTTGACTTGATGTGGTCCCTACTCGACCGGACCCGCTATGTCGGCGAGATCGGCCTCGACTACACGACGACCGACGAATCTGAGCGACGCGTCCAACGCGATGCCTTCGATCAGATCCTCAGCCACTGCGCGACCTATGGGAACAAGGTGCTCACTGTCCACTCCAGGCGGGCGGCTGCCGACGTTCTCGCCGCGGTCGGACAGCGCTTTGCCGGGACCGTCATCCTCCACTGGTTCTCCGGGACGCCGAAGCA
>CAYSGY010000085.1:0-14098 GCA_964430315.1 uncultured Planctomycetaceae bacterium | reverse complement strand
CTGAAAGTACTTCTGATGTGGGGTTTACTGGGCTCTAACCCTTGACCTCCTGCTTGTCGAGCTGGCGCTCTAACCAACTGAGCTACACGCCCGGGGGGGTGTCGCGAGTTCTCGGCGATGCTTCGGGGCAGTCGGGAGAATCCGGGGCCAAGTGATATGGACTCTCCCCGGCTTGCGTTGCCTTGCGCCGCCGCGTCACACAACGACTCATCAAATCTGACACGTGCTGGCTTGCCAGTCAAGGGGGGAGCAATGCCTGCCAAACACAGCGTTCCCTTGCCCCCTTGCCCCTAGATCGGGGAGGTCCGCCTTGCGGAGGAGCTGTCGATGTGTCATATTAGTCGTTTTGTCGCTCGTCCGCGATAGATAGGGGGAGGCGGCAGCAAAGTGCAGATTTGGCCGGCAATTGACTTGAGTGGGGGGAAATGCGTCCGTCTGGAGCAGGGTGATTTCAGCCGCGAGACGGTCTTTGGGGACGATCCGGCTGGAATGGCGCGGCACTGGGTCAGCCAGGGTGCCGAGTGTCTCCACCTGGTCGATCTGGATGGGGCCCGTGCCGGCAATCCGGCCAATGAGCCCAGCATAGCCGCGATCCTGGACGCAGTGGACGTTCCTTGTGAATTGGGGGGAGGCATCCGCAGCGAGGCGACGATTCGCCGTCTTTTTGAGATCGGGGTGAGTCGGCTGGTGGTTGGTACCCTGGCAATCCGCGAGCCCGAGTGGTTTCGGCACGTGTGCCGTGAATATCCGGGCAGGTTAGTGTTGGGGATCGACGCCCGGGAGGGCAAGGTGGCAACGCACGGCTGGCTCGAAACGAGCGACCTGGAGGCGACGGAGCTTGCCCGGCGGTTCGCCGACGAGCCGATTGCGGCAATTGTCTATACCGACATAGCCACCGACGGGATGATGGCCGGGCCGAACGTGGAGGCGATGGCCGCGATGCAGCAAGCGGTGGGTTGTCCGGTGGTGGCCTCCGGCGGGGTGACCACGGTGGACGACGTGGCCCGGTTGGCGGCGGCAGGCATGGCAGGCTGCATCGTGGGCCGGGCGTTGTATGAGGGAACGATGACGTTGCCCGAGGCAATTCGGGCGGGCAAGAGGAGTGCGGAAAGCGGAACGCGGAAAGCGGAAAGCGGAAAGCGGAAAGCGGAAAGCGGAGCAGAACTAGGTTGGGGGTAACACTTCAGCCGTAGGAAGTTGTCGGAAGAGGAGAAGGGAAAAGGAAAAGTCGCGGGAAAAAGGGGAAAGGAACAGGAAAGGGTTCCCATTCAGAATTGTGTGATCAGGACCCGGACTCTTGTCGTTTCCATTTCTCCAGGGCTTTCCCTTTTCCCTTCCCCTGTTCGCACTTCATTCCGTTGAACACTTATGGTTGGGGCTTTCCGCTTTCCGCTTTCGGCTTTCCGCACTGAGTGAGTCAAAGGGATTATCCATGGCGAAGTACACGGTCGATCAAATCCGCAACATCGCATTTTGTGGCCACAAGTCGTGCGGGAAGACCACGCTGGTCGATCGCATGCTCACCTCGACGGGGACGGTGAACCGGCCGGCGAGCGTCGACGAGGGGTCGAGCATCTGCGATTTCGACGAGGAGGAGAAGACACACCGTTACACGATCGAGGCCAGCGTGGTTCACTTCGATCATGCGGGGAAGCACTTCCACGTGATCGACACGCCAGGCTATCCCGATTTCATCGGCCAGGCGGTCGGCGCGATGCGGGGCGTGGAGATGGCGGCGATCGTCATCAACGCCCAGAGCGGGATCGAGGTCAACACACGGCGGGTGTTCGCCGAGGCGGCCAAGGCGGGCCTGGGCCGGATGATCGTGCTGAACCGGATGGACGGCGACAACATCGACTTCACTGCCCTCCTCCATGGGATTCGGGAGCTTTGGGGCAATGCCTGCGTGCTGTTGAACGTGCCGCTCGGCCACGGGACGGAGTTTCGGGGCGTGGCCAGCACGCTGGACGTACCGGCCGATACGACGGGAGCGCTGGTCGATCCGGCGGAGATCAATCGGTCGTTGGTGGACTCGATCATCGTGGCCGACGAGGCGGTCATGGAGCGGTATTTCGAGGGGACCCCGCCGACCAGGGAGGAGCTTTCGCGTCTGATCGTCCAGGCGATTGCCGAGGGCAGCCTGATCCCGATCGTGTGTGTTTCGGCGAAGACCGGAGTGGGGTTCCCCGAGTTGATGGACGCCATGGCCATGTGTTGCCTCCCGCCGGGTCGGGTCGCGCGCAAGGCCACTCTGCCCGACGGCTCGGAGGTCGAGGTCTCGGCCGATCCTGCCGGTCCGCTGGTGGCCCAGGTCTTCAAGACCCGCATCGACCCCTTCGTGCAGAAGCTGAGTTTCATCCGCGTCTTTTCGGGGACGTTGAAGAAGGACTCGACGGTGCCGCTGGTCGGGGCGAGGAAGCCGATCAAGCTGGCCCAGTTGTTCCACGTGCAGGCGAGCGAGACGGAACCGATCGACGAGGTGGGACCTGGCGGGATCGTGGCCGTGACGAAGGTCGAGGAATTGCAGACCGGAGGTTGCCTGGGCGAGTGGGCTCTGGCGTCCATTCCCTTCCCGACGCCGATGGTCGGCCTGGCCGCCTCGCCGAAGAGCCGCGGCGACGAGAGCAAGCTCTCCGGGGCCCTGGCGAAGATCTGCCAGGAAGACAGCACGTTCCTCCGCGATCTGGACGCCCAGACCAAGGAAATGGTCATTTACGGGATGAGCGAGCTCCACCTGCAGATCCTCCGCGAGCGGCTCAAGCGCCGCGACAAGGTCGAGGTGGAGACCAAGGATCCGAAGATTCCATACCGCGAGACGATCCAGGCCAACGCCGAAGGGATGTACCGCCACAAGAAGCAGACGGGCGGACGGGGCCAGTTCGGGGAGGTGCACATCCGCATGTGTCCCCTGCCGCTGGGCACCAACATCGAGGAGTTCGCCACCAAGGACCGCTTCCCGTCGATGAAGGAGCCGCACTACGACCCGGAGAACAACTTCCTCTGGATCGATTCGATCGTGGGGGCGACCATCCCCGGCAACTTCATGCCGGCCGTGGAGAAGGGCTTCAAGGACCGCCTCGAGCGCGGCGTGGTGGCCGGATACAAGGTCAAGGACGTCTGCGTCGAAGTCTTCTTCGGCAAGCACCATCCGGTCGACAGTTCCGAGCAGGCGTTCAAGACCGCCGCCTCGATGGCCTTCCGCAACGTCTTCCAGCAGGCCAAGCCGAGCCTGCTGGAGCCCATCGTGAAGATCGAAGTGACCGTGCCGGGCAACAACCTGGGCGATATCTCCAGCGACATGTCGGGCCGGCGCGGGCGCGTGCTGGGGATGTCGTCGGCGGGCGGCGACCTGCAAACGGTGATCGCCGAAGTCCCCTTGGCCGAGGTCGCCAACTACGCCCGGGCCCTGTCGAGCATCACCGGCGGGCAAGGAAGCTACACGATGGAGTTCACCCGCTACGACATCGTGCCCGGCAACATCATGCGCGAGATCGTCGAGAAGGCGCAGCTCAAGGAAGAGGAAGAGGAATAAGGCTCAATGGTGCGCGCGAGTCGGCCGCCGCATTGGCGTCAGCGACGGTAGCCACAGAGTGAGCGTTTGGGGCCGGAATACCGAGAACCCCTGGCGACTCCTATCCGTGACGCGCCAGGGGCTCAGCCTGCATCCACTCCGAGATCAGACAACCGCAGCGTCTTCCCGCCTCTGCCTTTCGCCCTGATACTCCTGCCAGCTCTCCATAGACTCCCTCCGCATCTGGCTCACGCGGCTCGGGGTCAACCGGAACCTCACGGCCACCTCCCCCGTCGTCCCACCGGCGGCCAACACCATTGCCGCCGGTTCGGCCAGGTGCTTGGGCTGCGCAGTGACGTTACAATAGGTGTTTCCACCGTGTCCCGGAGTACCTGCACGTCCGCTAAGAAGAATCCGGCCAAGGGCAAGCGATGCATGCGGGCGAGTGGGCGTTCGCGACCGTGGCAGCCGCCGCCTGAAGAACGCACAAGACCTCGTATGGTGAAAGAACGTTGCCGATCCCCTCTTTCGAGCCTCCGATGACGCGTTACGATTACGCACATAAGCGTTTCATTCTGGGATCGCTGTTCACCGCCGTCGCGGCGATCGCATGGGAGACTGCCTGGGCCCTGCCCGCGGCATCGCAGGAGACGGACTGGCCGATGTGGCGGCACGACGCGGGACACACGGCGGTTTCTTCCCATGAGCTTCCCCCATCGCTGCATCTGGCCTGGACGCGCCGGTATTCGCCGCGCACGCCGGTCTGGGACGACCCGCTCAATCAGGACCTGATGCCCTACGACGCGATCTTCGAGCCCGTGGCCGCAGAGGGGAGGATATTCATCGGGTTCAACGACCGGGACAAGGTCGTGGCCTTCGACGCGCGTTCGGGCCGGGAGCAATGGCGGTTCTACGCCGACGGGCCGGTGCGGTTCTCGCCCGTCTTCTTCCGCGGCAAGGTCTACTTCACGAGCGACGACGGCCATCTGTATTGCGTCGATGCATCCCATGGCCGCCTGCAATGGCGGTTCCGCGGCGCTCCGGCGGGCAACAAGGTGATCGGAAACCGCCGCGTGATTTCGGCCTGGCCGGCGCGCGGCGGGTCGGTCGAGCGCGACGGGACCATCTATTTCGCCGCGAGCATCTGGCCGTTCATGGGCACGTTCGTCTACGCCCTGGACGCCGGGAGCGGCGCGGTGCGATGGGTCAACGACGCCATGGGCAGCGACTACGTCAAGCAGCCGCACGCAGCCCCGGCCTTTGCCGGCGTCGCTCCCCAAGGGCAACTCGCCGCCACCAAAGACCTGCTACTGGTGCCCGGCGGACGATCGCTGCCGGCGGTGCTGGACCGGCACACGGGCAGGCTCCGCTATTTCAACTTCGGCGCCAAGGGCGAGGGGGGCTCGTTCGTCGCCGCCGACGAGGCCCGCATGTTCGTCCACACGCGCGTCCGCGGCACCACGGCGTTGAACCTCGCCGACGGAAGCAACGCGAAATTCCGGGTCAATGAGCCGGTGCTCGCGGAAGGCATCACCTACACCGCGAACGCTCCGGGCAGGAGCCGCGACGGCCAGCCCGCCCCTGGGGTCGTCCAGGCGTTCGATTCCGGCAAACGGCTCCTCTGGCAGGTCGAAGCCGACGGCACGGGCGACCTGATTAAGGCGGGGCGCCGGCTCTACGCGGCCGGGGAGACCGGCCTGGTGGCCATCGATCCCCCGGAAGCCGACAGGCCCGCTCGCATCGCCTGGTCGAAGGCGGTCGAAGGCCGTCCCCAGCGGTTGCTCGCCGCCGGCGGGATGCTGTTCGCCGCCACCCGCGATGGCCGGATCATGGCGTTCGGCGCCGAACCGAGCGAAGGCAAGAGCTGGGTCGATCCGCCTCACGCGGTCGCGCCGGCCGCCGGCGCCGCGGGCCGGGCCGAACGGCTGCTGAGCCATGCCGAGACTCGCGAGGGCTACGCCCTTTGGCTCCAGGCCGACGAAGAGCCGCTGCTGGAGGCCGTGCTGGCGGCCAGCACGTTGCACGTGGTGGTCGTCGATTCCGATGAGGGGCGCGTCGCCCGGCTCCGGCGCCGCTTCGACGCCGCCGGATGGTACGGCCACCGCGTGGCGGTCCACGCCGGAGACCCGCTCGCCTTCCAGCCGCCACGCTACATGGCCAACCTGATCGTCGTGGGCAGCTCGCTGACCGAACGGCTCTCGATCCCCGGGGCGCTGGCCTCGCTCTACGAATCGCTGCGTCCCTACGGCGGGAAGCTGTGGGTCCCGGCCGACGACGCCGCCACGGCGTGCCGACGTTTTGCAGGGGCCGGTCTGGCGAAGGCCAGGCTCACGCAGGCCGACCGCGCCGTGATGGTTGCCCGCGAGGGTCCGCTCCCCGGCGCCGCCGACTGGACCCACGCCTACGGCGATATCGCCAACACGGTGAAGTCGAACGACCAGCGCGTGCGGCTCC
Source organism: uncultured Planctomycetaceae bacterium (assembly GCA_964430315.1). Classification (GTDB taxonomy): domain Bacteria; phylum Planctomycetota; class Planctomycetia; order Pirellulales; family Thermoguttaceae; genus CALFBP01. The sequence continues at coordinate 8,133 of CAYSGY010000085.1, read as the reverse complement.
CTCTGGGGCTGCTCTGGTTCGGAGGCAGCTCCAATCAGGACGTGCTGCCGCGTCACGGCCACGGCCCGTGTCCGCAGGTGATTGGGGGGCGGTTGTTCATTCAAGGCATCAACTGCCTCAGCGCCCGCGACGTGTACACGGGCCGCGTGCTCTGGCGCCGGGATTTCCAGGACCTGGGGACCTTCAACGTCTACTACGACGGCACCTATGCCGATACGCCTCTGAGCACCGCCTACAACCAGGTACACCTTCCGGGCGCGAATGCCCGCGGAACGAACTACGTGGCCACGCCGGAGGGGGTCTACCTGGCCGCAGGTAGCCGCTGCTTTCTACTGGATGCAGCCACCGGCAGGACGCTGCGCGAGTTCGCCCTGCCGTCCGTGGACGGGCAGCAGCTCCGCTGGGGATTCATCGGCGTCTACGAGGACCTGCTCTTGGCCGGGACGGGGTGGGGCGATTACTCGCGGCGCCTGGGATACACGTATCCTTCGGCGAAGAACCGGGGAATCGCTTGGGGACCGGATCTCAACGGCAGCCTGGGACTGATGGCCTTTGACCGGCACACCGGCCGGACGCTCTGGAAGATCGACGCGGCACAGAGCTTCCTTCACAACGCCGTCGTGGCCGGCGGGGGGCGGATCTACTGCATCGACCGGCTTCCCGCACGCATCCAGGACTATCTGCGCCGCCTCGGCCGGACGCCTCCCACCCCTCGCCTGCTGGCGCTCGACGCGCGCAGCGGGCAGATCGTGTGGCAGCGGACGGAGAAGGTCTTTGGGACCTGGCTTGGCTATTCCCAACGCCACGACGTGCTCCTGGAGGCTGGCGCGGCGGCCACCGACCGCAGCCCCGACGAGACGGCCAAGGGCATGACGGCGTTGCGCGGGGCCGACGGCAAGCCGCTGTGGGAGAAGCCCGATCTGGCGTACGCCGGTCCCTGCATCCTCCACAACGACGTGATCCTCACCAACACGACCGCCTACAAGGTGTCGCAAGGCGCGTTTCGGCTCCTCGACGGGACCCCGGTGACCATCCCTCACCCGATCACCGGAGAGCCGGTGGTCTGGAATTTCACGCGCACCTACGGCTGCAATACCTGCGTGGCCAGCGAACACTTGTTGACGTTTCGCTCGGGGGCCGCCGGATTCTATGACCTGACCGGTTTCGGCGGGACGGGCAACTTCGGCGGTTTCAAGTCGGGCTGCACGTCGAATCTCATTGCGGCCGACGGCGTGTTGAACGCCCCCGACTACACCAGGACCTGCACCTGTGCCTATCAGAACCAGACCTCGCTGGCGTTGGTCCACATGCCGGAAAACGAGATGTGGACCTGCGATCCCTATGGGCTGCCCAAGGGGGCCGGGACGCGGATTCGCCGCCTCGGCGTGAACCTCGGCGCGCCGGGCGACCGCCGCTCCGACGACGGAGTGCTGTGGATCGAGTACCCCGTGGTCGGCGGTCCCTCGCCCAAGGTCCCTATCGAAGTCGAAGGCCGATTAAGCTGGTTCCGGCACCACAGCCTGCGGGTATCGGGGGCGGGCCAGGCTTGGGTCGCAGCCTCGGGTGTGGAGGGCGTCGAGAAAATCACGGTGGGGCTCACGGTCGAAGAGGCCTCCACGCCGCAATCGCCCCTGCGGGCGTTCTTCGGGGCTCGCGGGAAGAACGACGCCCCGGCGAGCAAACCCGCCCGGCAATCGTCAATCCCCAAACCCTACACGGTGCGGTTGCATCTTCTCGAGCCGGACGCCGCCGCCAAGCCTGCGCAGAGGGTTTTCCGTGTCGTTCTCCAGGGACGGAACGTGCTCGAACGGTTGGACCCCGTGGCCGAGGCTGGCGGGCCCATGCGCCCGATCGTGAGAAGTTTCCCGGGCGTGCTCCTTGCCGACAAGCTAACCCTCGAACTCCAGTCGCTCTCGACCCGAGGGCCGGTCCTCTGCGGTATCGAACTCGCGGACGAAGAGTAGTGCTCTCGACGTCGGGCTGTCAAGAGAGATCCTCCAACCCGAAAGGAAGGACCAAATGTACCGACTGGCATTTCTGCTTCTGGCGACGATTGCGTTTCTGGCTGCGTCCGCCACCGCCGGCGCGGCGGATAAGAAGCCCTTCCGGGCCGGGGTGGCCACCAGCAATATCACCCCGTGGCTTGGCGGCGGGCTGGTGGGCAACTTCGGCACTCCCTCGCCCGCCAACCACGACCTCTCATATCAAGGAGTATTCTGATGAGTACATCACGACGCCGTTTTCTTCGGAGTTCCGCTCTTGCCGCCGCAGCCGTTTCCGTTGCACCCCTGGCGGCCGCGGACAAGCCCGCGACCCCCGCCCCGCCCGCGCCCCTCGCTCCGAGCGACGATCCCCGCATGCTGTATTGCGACCAGTTCTACTTCAAGGAGAAGCCGGTATTCCGCTTCGAGTATCCATTCGACGGCGGTGTGCTTCAGGAAGGAACCGGCTATCCGATTCTCGGCACGGAGACGGGAGCCGACGGGGTCAAACGGCTTCGGATTCACGTCGTCGTCCGGCCCGGTAACGTCGGGAATCTTCAGGTGTTCGATCCCGAAGGCACCGTCATCCCGATGGAACACGTCTCCGGCGCGCTCATGGGGACCGCACTGCTCAAGGACCGCTTGTCCATTCTCAAAGCGCGTGGCACGAACAACGGCAAGCCCGTCGAGTATCGCTGCCGTGTTCTGTGGGCGAAGAACGCTTTCAAGCGCTATCGATGCTACATCGACGACCACAGCTTCTGCTTCCGGGATATTCTGCAAAGACAGTACAAGAGCATTTTCGACTGCTTCTACTTCGCGAAACTTCGCGAACTGCACAAGCGGTATCAAACGAAGATCGTTCTGAACTGCTTCAACTCGACGCCGCAGCGCGACTTCACCCTCTCGATGTTTCCTGAAAAGTATAGGCCGGAATTCGAGGACCATGCCGATTGGCTCCGACTGGCTTTCCACTCGGAAAACGAGTTCCCCGGTGAACCATACCGCAACGCCACACCGGAAAAGCTCGCAGCCGACTTCGATCTGACCGCGACGCAACTCCAACGGATCGCGGGCAAAGCCTACACGGCGGGACTGCAAATCCACTTCGCCATGGTTCGCGCCGATTCCTACAAGGTCTTGGCCGATCGCGGCGTCAAGATGCTTCCCACTGCCGGAAGCAAGAATCCCGGAACGGGGGACAAGTACTGCGATTTCATGCTCCCGAACCATATCACGGCCTACATTCGGGAACATCAGGGCTGGATGGACCCCGACTCCGGCATCATCTTCTACAACGGGGCCATGCCGACGACCTGTGAATGGATTCCGACGACGCAGACCGAATGGCTCCATCATCGGAAACTCGACAACCCGAAGCAAAACCTGCTGATCAATATCGCGGGCCACGAACAGTACTGGTGGCCGTTCTATCGGAATTACAAATCGGATATTTTCGAACGTTGGGATACCGCGTTGCGTCACGTGACGGAACACGGGTACAAACCGATCTGGATCGACGACGGATTCTTCGGCGGCTGCGATTGATGTTGGCCGTCTCGCGTAGTCCCCGGAAAGCCTGAGGATAAGGGCGGTTTCCAAGACGCGCGTGATGGGAGAGCCGAGGATGCGGATTCAGGACTCGGCCCCGGGGCTGATCGTGGTCGTCGAGGGCGGGTCCTGGGCGATCGGCGCGTCGAGGAGGACGGTGAAGGTGCTGCCGGCGTTCGGCCGGCTCTCGACCCGGACCTCGCCGCCGTAGAGCAGGGCCAACTTCCGCACGATCGAGAGTCCCAGGCCGCTTCCCAGGATGCCGGCCGTCTTCTCGTTGCGGATCCGCACGAACTCGCCGAACAGCGTGCCGGCCTCCTCCTCGGTCATTCCGATTCCGGTGTCGGCCACGACGATCGAGGTCTTGCCGTCTTCCTTGGAGAGGGTCACGTCGACCCGTCCGCCCGGGCGGTTGTACTTGACGGCGTTCGAGACGAGGTTGCTGAGAATCATCTCCATATCGCTGCGATCGGCGATCAAGGGAACGGGCCCCGCGGCGTGGAGCTCCAGCGACACCTGCTGGGACTCGGACTCGGCCCGGAGCGTTTCGAGGACGGCCTGCGCGGGCAGGCGGGCGTCGATCTCGCGCAGGTCCCGCCGCCGCTGGCCGGACTCGATGTGGGTCAGGTCCAACAGGTCGGCGATGAGCTTGTGCATGCCTTGGAGCCGGGCAATGCTCCGCCGGATCGTCTCGTCGTAGGCGCCGACGGCGTCGCCGAGCGCGCGGTCCTGGAGCATCCGGAGATAGCCTTCCACCGCGTTGAGCGGGGCCTTCAGCTCGTGCCCCAGCACGCGGATGAACTGGAACCGCACCTGGCGGTTCTCCTCGGCGAGCTTTCGGGCCTGCTTGCCCAGCACGATGCGGTGGGCGGCCTTGCGGATCGCGGCCTTCACTTCGTCGGGCGTGAACGGCTTGGCGAGGAAATCGTAAGCGCCCCGCTTCGTGGCCGTCACGGCGGTCTCGATCGAGGCGTAGGCCGTGATCATGATCGTCAGCATATCGGTCGGAGTGCGGGCGATGTGGTCGAGGACCTCCAGGCCGCTGATTCCCGGCATCTTGTGGTCCAGCAGGAGGATGTCCGGGGGCGCTGCGGCGATCATCTCCAGGGCCTGTTCGCCCGACTCCGCCTGCTCGACCGTGAAGCCCACCTCTTCGTTCACGTCGGGGAGGCGGACGGTGAACCCCCGCAGGGTGCGCAACACCCCGAGACGCATCCCCATTTCATCGTCGGCTACCAGGACCCGGAGTGTTTCCATGATGCGTCTGCCTTCACGCCTTGAGAAGGCGGTCGATTTCCCGCCGGAGTTGCTCGAAGCGGACCGGCTTGGCGAGCAGGGCGTCGGCCTTGATCCAGGATCGCTCCTGGTCGGTGGCGGTGTTGAACTCCATGCCGGTTTCGCTGTTGACCGAGGTGACGAGGATCACCGGGATCGACGGGTCCCGCTTCCGGATGTGGTAGCAGAGGGTGAAGCCCGCGTCGGGGTTCTCCATCATGACGTCGACCACCGCGAGGTCCGGCCGCTGTTGATCGAGCAGCCGGGAGGCTTCGCTGGTGTTGGCGGCGGAGAGGACGTGGAATCCGGCCGTCTCGAGCTGGAGCCGCTGCTGAAAGAGGAAGTCGCTGTCGTCGTCGACCAGGAGTACGGTTTTGCGGTCGTCGGAAAGTTCCATGGCATTGCTCCTAGGCTGTTTTCCTCTTGGCGTCTTTGCGCCTTCGTGTGAAGTCCTTCCCCGGGAATGATGCGACAGGCTCCATCTTCGGGCGTTATCCTCTCCGCGGCAGCGTGACGGTGAAGGCGGTGCCGGTCGGGCCGGCCGCCGGATCGGACTGCGACTCGACGAAGATGTCGCCGCTGTGCAGCTTGACGATTCCGTAGGTGACGGCAAGCCCCAAGCCGGTACCCTTGCCCATCGGCTTCGTGGTGAAGAACGGCTCGAAGATCTTCTTGCGGTTCTCCTCGGGGATTCCGACTCCGGTGTCGCGGACCACGAGGCGCACGCGGTCGGCGTCGCCGGAGCTCCGCAGGGTCAGCGTGCCCCCGGCCGGCTCCATCGCGGCCACCGCGTTGGAGATGAGGTTCGTGAGCACCTGAACGATCTGGTCCCGGTCGATCTCGGCGATCGGATCCGCCAGATCGTGTTCGATCCGCACCTCGATGTTCGCGGGGATTTCGATCGTGCGCAGGGCCCGCTCGGTCAGTTCCCGCAGGTCGATCGGGCTGCGCACGAGCTTGTTCTGCCGGGCGAAGTGCAGGAGCCCGGCCACGATCTTCTTGCAGCGGTCAGCCTGTTCGACGATCATGCGCAGGTCGTCACCGGTGGGCGAGTTCTTCGGACAGTCGTCGAGGAGCAGGTGGGCGTACATCAGCACCACGCCCAAGGGATTGTTGACTTCGTGGGCGATCCCCGCCGCCAACTGGCCCATGCTCGCCATCTTCTCCGACTGCACGAGCGCTTCCTGAGCGCTCGCGAGTTGCCGGTTGGCGCCTTCAAGTTCCTTGACGACCTTGCGCAGTTGCTCGATCGTGTGGGGGAGGCACATCTCGCTCTCCGCCAGTCCTTTCACGATCGCCACGGCGTGCTCCTGGCAGGTGTCGTAGCCGCAGGCCCCGCAGTTCAGCTCGTCCTGGGGGGCGAACTTGCCCATGCGAGCCATGACTTCGGCCAGCGCGGTCCGGGCGGGCGTGGGAATGCGCTGGTCGTTGGAGGTGAAGACCCGCGAAAGGTCGATCTCCTCGGCCCGCTCCATGTCCTCATGCCAGTGCCACTGGTCGAGCATTTCCATGCGGCGGCAGACGTAGTGCCGGACCTTGCGCCGGCGTGCGAACAAGGGGAGATCGTTGTCGATTCCCGCCCCCATGACGCAGCCGTCGCAGCACAGGGCCTCCAGGAGCTTGGCGCCCAGGTCGCCGTCGGCGAACTCCCGGATCGCTTCCAGCACGTGGCTGCGGCCCTGCGTGGCCACCACGTCGCCGGTCATCAGGTCCTCGCGGAGGTTTGCCGCCTGGAGGATGCCGCGGCTGATCGGAAACAAGGCCCCGGAGCCGCCGTAGGGCGGATCGAACTCGCTGTCCTCGGCGCTCTCCTGCGCGGCCCGGCTCTCGGCCAACATCCTGCGCAGCTCGGCGTAGGTCAGCACGGCGTCGATCTCCCCGGAGACCGGCGCGCCGTCGGCCTCGGCCTTCTTGGCGATGCACGGGCCGATGAAGACCACCTTGATCGGATCGCCGTAGAAGCGGCGGGCCATGCGCGCGGTCGCGATCATCGGCGACACGATCGGGGCCAAATGGGGGACCATGTCGGGATAGTAGCGTTCGACGTAGGTGCAGATCGCCGGGCAGGTGGTGGCGATGTAGCGGTGGCCGTTCGATTCGGCCAGGAGCCGGCGGTACTGCCTCGCCACCAGGTCGGCCCCGAAGCTCACTTCGAGCACCCGCGAGAACCCCACGGCCCGGAGCATGCCCACAAGATGCCGGTAGTCGTCGTCGGTGAACTCGGCGGGGAAGCTCGGGGCCAGGCACGCGGCCACCTGGTGTCCGGAAGCAATCAACTCCCGCACTCGTTCGACGCTGCTGAGGACCTGCTTGGCGTGCTGCGAACAGACGCGCACGCAGTTGCCGCAGGCGATGCAGCGCTCGGCGATCACCTCGGCCTGGCCGTCGGTGATGCGGATCGCCTTGGCGGGGCATTCGCGCACGCACGTGTAGCACATGCGGCAGCGTTCGCGGATCGTGGTGATGTAGGCGGCAACCATGGGACGTTCGGGAAACGGAGACCGGAAGAGGAAGGACCTTCTTACACCAATGCTTCCCGTTTCGTGTAGCTTGTGTGCAACAAATGGTGGCTTCGCTCTCCCAACGGTTGAACGAGGTACTCTTCGTACAGCCGTTGGATCGAGCGATTCTTGTGGCTGACCCGCACCGGCTCCTTCTCGTCGATCTGGTACAGGGCCTGCATTCGGGCACGGAGGGCGTCGCGGTCGGCGATCAGGGGCTGCCCACCGCCGCCGATGCACCCGCCGGGGCAGGTCATCACCTCGATGAAGTGTAGGTCGTTCCGGCCTGCCTTGATCTGGTCCAGAAGCTTCGCCGCGTTGCCCAGACCGCTGGCCACGGCCACGCCGACGGCGAGGCCGTTGACGTCGACGGTCGCGGCTTTGACCCCGTCGAGGCCGCGAACCGGCTCGACTTCCAGTTGGCCCATTTCTTCGCCGGTGATCATCCAGTGCGCGGTGCGGAGGGCCGCCTCCATCACGCCGCCGGAGGCCCCGAATATCTTACCGGCGGTGGTCCGTTCGCCAAAGGGGGAGTCGGCCGAATCGGCGGGCATGGATTGCAGATCCATGCCTCGCATGCGGATGATCTTGGCCAGTTCCCGGGTGGTGAGCACGGCGTCGATATCGGCCAGGCCGTGCCGCATCATCTCGGGCCGGCCGGCCTCGAACTTCTTCGCCGTGCACGGCATGATGCTCACGCTGTAGATCCGCGACGGATCGATCTTCTCGCGCTCGGCGAAGAAGCTCTTGATGATCGCCCCCATCATCTGCTGGGGGCTCTTGCAGGTGGAGAGATTGCCGAGGAACTCCGGATAGAAGGTCTC
>CAYSGY010000084.1:0-14318 GCA_964430315.1 uncultured Planctomycetaceae bacterium | reverse complement strand
TGAACGGACGCGGCAGCGGATGCGTCTGGCCGTCGGCCGACACCTGCCGGTCGCCCATCGCCTCCAGAAGCGCGCTTTGCGTGCGAGGCGTGGTGCGGTTGATCTCGTCGGCCAGGAGGATGTTGGTGAAGATCGGCCCCTCGACGAAGCGGAAGTTGCGCCGACCCTGATCGTCCTCCTCGAGGATGTTCGTGCCCGTGATGTCGGAGGGCATCAGGTCGGGCGTGAACTGGATGCGTTTGAATTGGATATCCAGGAGCCGGGCGAGCGTGCTGACCATGAGGGTCTTGGCCAGGCCCGGCACCCCGACCAGCAGGCAGTGCCCCCGGGTGAAGATCGCCGCGAAAATCTGCTCGATCACTTCGTTCTGCCCGACGATGACTTTCTGCAACTCCTCCTGCATGAGCCGCCGCTGGTTGCTGAACTCTTGGAGGAAGTCGCCGAGACTGCGAGGCTTGACGGTAGACAAAGGTCGCTCCTCGATGGGCGTTGGGACGCAACGTTTCGAAGGACTTTCTTCTGCGATTCCGGGAGGGCGAGGCTCGTGCCGAGCCGGTTCGGCAGGCGGGAAGCCGTCCGTCGCGCATGGCTCGGCAGAAGCGTCACCCTCCCGGGATGTTCCTCTGGGCCGGTTCCGCCCGGGAGTCGGAACCTACTGGCCTAACCTACGAATTGTAATATACTTATGTCGAGCGTCCACCCGTTCCGAAAGAAGGAGGCATCTCGATGCCCCGATTCGTCGCCCGGCTTTTCGTCCTGTGCGTGCTGGTAGGGCTGATCGTCCGGCCGGCGGCCGCGGAGATTACGGCCGAGGCGGTGCGGAACTCCATCGAACGGGGGGTGAAGTTTCTGAAGAGTCAGCAGCGCGACGACGGCAGTTGGAGGGAGTACACCTCCCAGTACGGTGGTCTGACCGCGCTGTGCACGTTGGCCCTGCTGAACGCCGGGGTGGAGCCGGACGATCGGTGTATTCAGCGGGCCCTCACCTTCCTTCGCAAGATCCCGCCCGAGCGCACCTATGCCGTGTCGCTTCAGACCATGGTCTTCTGCCGGGCCGAGCCGAAACGCGATCTCCTGCTCATCACGCGCAACGTGAAGTGGCTCCAGGAGGCCCAGGTCAGCAAAGATCGGGGAAAAGGGGGCTGGGCCTACGATGTCCGCGGCGGCGAACCCGACAACTCGAACAGTCAGTTCGCGCTGCTCGGGCTGCACGAGGCGGAGCGCGTGGGGGTGCCGGTCGCCGCGCAGACGTGGCGCTTGGCCAAGGCCCACTGGGAAGACTGGCAGAACGCCGACGGCTCGTGGGGCTACAAGAAAGGCGTCTTCGGCACCGGCAGCATGACCTGCGCGGGAATCGCGTGCATGGTGATTGTCTCCGACCGCGTCGACGCGGCCGACGCCCAGGCCGAAGGCGACGTCATCACCTGTTGCCGGCAAGGGGAATCGGACGACCATCGGATCCAGCGGGCGATCAAGTGGCTGGGCGACCATTTCGCGGTAAGCCAGAACCCCGGCTCGCCAGCCTGGTTGCTCTACTATCTCTACGGCTTGGAGCGGACCGGCCGGCTCACGGCCCGTCGCTTCATCGGACAGCACGACTGGTACCGCGAAGGGTGCGACCAGCTCCTCAAGATGAAAGGCGCGTTGAGCGACTCCTGGAGCCTCAGCGGAGGGCTGATCAACGTCGAGGCCGATCCGCGGATCGCCACGAGCTTCGCCCTGTTGTTCCTCTCCAAAGGGCGATGGCCGGTGCTCATCTCCAAGGTGAAGCACGGGCGCGGCGACGACTGGAACCAGCACCGCAGCGACGTGTCGAACCTGACCCGCTTCGTGGAGTCGCGGTGGAAGATGGATCTGGTGTGGCAGGTGATGGAAATCGGCAGGGCCTCGGTGGACGATCTCGTCCAATCGCCCGTGCTCTTCTACTGCGGCGCCAGTAGCCCCCTGCCGGACGGCGATCAGGCCCAAGCCGAGCTGGCCCGCAAGATCCGCGACTATCTCGACCGCGGCGGCTTCCTCTTCGCCGAGGGCTACTGCGGCGGCGCGGCCTTCGACGAAGGGTTCCGCAAGCTGATGGAGCGGGTCTTCCCGGAGCGGGAATACCGCCTGCAAGTTCTGCCGCCGGAGCACCCGATCTGGCGGGCCGAAGAACTCGTCGAGCCGGACCAGGTCCGCCCGCTGTTGGGAATCGAGTTCGGCTGCCGGACTAGCGTGGTCTACGCCCCGCCGCCCGCCGCCGGCGGAAAGGTCCAGCCTTCGCTCTCGTGCCTATGGGAACTCTCGCGGGCCGGCCGCGAGACGAAGTACACCCCCGACGTGCAGACGCGGATCAAGGGGGGACTCACGATCGGACTGAATGTCCTGGCCTACGCCACCAACCGCGGCCAGTTGCAGCCCAAGGAAGAGTTCCTTACCACGACGGCGGGCAACCGGCAGCCCGATTCAAGCGACCGCGGCAAGATCCGGATCGCCAGCCTTCGGCATCCGGGCGGGTGCACGGCCGCCCCGCGGGCCCTGGGCACCCTCCTGGAAACCGCCTCCCGCACCCTCAAGCTCCGCTTCCGCGCCGAGACCACCGACCTGGCCATCACCGATCAGGCCCTCTTCGATCACCACCTCGTCTTCATGCACGGGCGGAACGCCTTCCGCCTGACCGACGCCGAACGCAAGCAACTCAAGGTGTACGTGGAGCGGGGCGGTCTGGTGTTCGCCAATTCCATCTGCGCGAATAAGGCCTTCGCCGAGTCGTTCCGCCAGGAGATGCGGACCCTCTTCCCGGACTCGCCGCTGCAACCGATCCCCAAGAACGACCCCATGCTCACGCCCGCCTTCGGCGGCTTCGATATCACAACCGTCACGCACCGCGACCCTCAGGGCCGGGCCAAGAACGAGCCCCTCACGGCCCTCCAGCGCAAAGGACCTCCGGAACTGGAGGCCGTCAAGATCGGCAATCGCTACGGCGTGATCTTCTCTCCGCTGGACTTGAGCTGCGCCCTGGAAAAGCAAGACACCCTTGAATGCCGCGGCTACATCCGCGAAGACGCCGCCAGGATCGGACTCAATGTCGTTCTCTATTCCTTGAGCCCGTAGGGGCGGCTATTGTAGAATGAGGTTTTGGAGTCTCAGGCCATGTTTGATCGGATTTCAGCGGATCCCGGCGTTCTGCGCGGAAAGCCCTGTGTCAAGGGGACACGAATCAGCGTCGAGTTCCTTCTCGAACTCGTCGCCAGCGGGGCCACGCGCGACGACATCCTCCGGGAGTACTCGCACTTGACGGCGGAAGACGTGGAAGAGGCCCTCCGCTGCGCCGCACGCCAGTTCACTTGAAGTCGCCTAACAGGGTGCAATATGGCACGCGAACAGTTCATCGATAATCTGCGGTTCGCATCGCGGATGCTTCCTCCACCCCAGGTGCGCAGCGACTTGGGGCATTCGGCGGACGAGTACCTCAGTTCCACACTCCGCACCGCAGATCTCTGGCTGACTCCCAAGTCCCTCGAAGGCTTCGATCGCGCGGATTTCGCGGACTTGCCGAAGAAGGAGCTGGACGAGCTGGCAGGTAGCGTGAAAGCGTTCTTGGAGATTGCACAACAGGTTCCAGCGAACAAGCCGGCCACCAAGACTCAGAGCAAGCAAGCCCGCAAACACCTAGAGCGAGTCATCTCGATCGTAGGCCCCCATCTCCTGAGGGAGTGGATTGGGGCCCAGCAGGAGATGGTGAAGCAGGCGACGGCAGCCGCAAAGGCAAGGGGCTGGTACGTCGAGAGGGACGAGAAGGAAGTTCTGGAGAGCCTTCTTGGCACCTACAAGGCGCCGCGACTTCGCATTAGGACACCCAACAAGGAAGTGGTGCTCGATCCTATCGCCCGGTTTGGCAGCGGAAGTCAAGGCGTCGTGGATCTGGTGGTCATGCCCACCTATGAGACGGTGTACCTCGTCGCATTCAAAGACGGTCATTGGAACATCGTTTCGCCTCGCGGGAAACCACGCACAAGACCGTTCAACCAATCGACACTTCTCACCTCAATCGCCAGGCTCCCTCGTCCCTGATGCGTCGCCTCGACTGCCACGATCGAATCAAGCGAGTGAAGGGCCGGCTGGAGGCTGCGCTGCAAACCGTTCAAGCGTTAAGGGACCTTGGTGCGCAACAACCGCAGTACTTGTACAGGTACCATCTTGACTTGGCGGTCATACGGGCCCTGGATACGGAACTCCGCGACGTCTACTTCGTTCGCATGTTCGCCTGCTTCGAATCAAGCCTTCGGCATTACTGGCAAGCGGAAGTACGGGACACCAGACCCCCAACCGAGGTTCTTCTATCGTCGATCGCCGTAAGGTGCGGGGTGCCACAGGGCATTCTCGATGCCGTGCAGGAGATTCGCGACTTTCGCAACCATCTGATCCACGAAGAACATCAGGTCACGAGACGATTCACCATGGATGACGCAATGAGGCAATTGAACACGTACCTCGCTCGTCTGCCGCTCAAATGGTGATCTCTTCCAGAGAACCGATCGCTCCCAGGCGACGAGATCTGGGGTGCGTTCTGGTCTTCGCCTTGCTCGTTCGTGCCGGGGTATTGCTGTTCTCACCCGACGCCCTCAGGGCCGATCCCGATGGATACCGGGCGTTGGCGGAGAACCTGGTCGAGCACGGCACGCTGGGCAGCCAGGATCATCCGACGGCCTATCGGCCGCCGCTCTATCCGTGCTTGCTGGCGGCGTGCGTTGCGCTCGGGCCGGCGAGCCGTGCAGCGATTGGACTGATGCACCTGGCGCTCGGGCTGGGCACGGTCTGGCTCACCTTCCGGCTCGGGCAGCGGTTCGGCTTGGGGCGTTGGGCGTGGCTGGCCGCGGTGTTCGTGGCCTGCGATCCGATCCTCCTGACGCAATCGACCCAGGTGATGACCGAGACGCCCGCAACGTTCCTCGCCGTCGCGGCGCTGGGGTGTCTGACGGCGACGGCGGAGCGACGCACCGCCGGCAGCGCCCTGGCCGCCGGCTTGATGGCCGGCCTGTGCGCCCTTTGCCGGCCGACGTTCCTGCCGTGGGCCGCGACAGTGCCTTTCGTCTTGCTCGTCGCCGGCCCGAAGCAGAAGAGTCCGCCGAGGTCGGGACTGCGTTTGTGGGCTGGTTCCGACGCCGCCTCTTCCCCGGGGAATGAGGAGTTTGAATCGCAAGGCTGCGCCCCGTGGCGGCTTGCCGTGGTGTTCGTGGCGGCCCTCGCGGCCACGCTCTGCCCCTGGGCCATCCGCAACCAGGTGCAGTTCGGCCGGCCGATCCTTGCCACGACGCACGGCGGCTACACCCTGCTGCTGGCCAACAATCCGTTCTTCTACGAGTATCTCCGCAGCGCCCCCTGGGGAGCCGTTTGGGAGAACAAACAGCTCGATCGGGCCTGGCTCGCCAAGGTCCCGCACGGGCAGACCGATGAACCCGATGCCGATCGTCTGGCCTACGTCGAGGCCCTCAAGAACATCCGAAACGAGCCGGCGACCTTCTGCTACGCATGCCTCGTGCGGCTCGGGCGCCTGTTCGGCGTGATGCCCCACCAGTTGACGCCCGACGAAGGAACGCTTCGGCGTTGGCTCCGCTACGGCGTCGCGTTGTGGTACGGGGTGGAACTGGCGATGGCGGTCTTGGGGATTGGGGTGGTTTGCGTCCTGGCACGACGAAGGGGAAATCGCTTGCTCGGGTGGATTTACGTCCTGCTATTGGTGGCATGTTTTGCCGCTGTGCATTCCCTGTACTGGACTGACATGCGCATGCGCGCCCCCTTGGTACCGGCAATCGCGTTGGCTGCGGGAGTGGGGGTGTGCTGGCTTGTGGATAGGACATGGCGTCGTAACATCTTTTCACACAAGGACTTCGAGTCACCGCAGACTTACTGAACCCGCCTTGATCCGCCGGGTGGGGACTCCTATAATCTCGCCCGCTCTTGGGGACGGATCCCCTTAGGCATCCATCACTTTCGAGTACGCTCATCGCGTGGTCCGGGCCCTCGACTTCTCGCAGGTCCGGAAAGGCAAGGACGCACGTCTGCTGAAACCAGTCTCACCAGACAGGCCTGCCGGCATGCTGCGCGCGGACGAATCGTCGCGCGCCGGGGCTCTCGTTCTGCGCGTCGGGACTGCCCTCCTTGCGGGACTTCTGCTCGGCGTGACGTCTCCTGCGGCGGCGGCCGAGGTGCGACTGCCGCAGCCCAGCCGGAGCGAGCCGATCGTCATCACGGCGCAATCGGGCACGCGGTGGACTGAGGGGGCCTACGAGGTTTGGGCCCTCCAGGGCGACTGCCGGATCCAGCAGGGAAACGATTCGGCGGCCAGCCAGGAAGCGGTGCTCTGGATCTTGCGTCAGGGCACCGGCCAGCGCAAGCCGAACAGCGTGTTGGCCTACCTCGAGGGCAATGCGACCCTCGATCTTCGTCAGGACGGCGGGCGGACTCGGCTTACCGACCAGGCCTGGTACGGGCGGTTCGCCACGGTGGCGTCGGTCGAGGTCCGGCCTTCCCAGGCGTATCCGCCGCCGCAGAGCCTGCCGCCGATCGTCGCTCGGGCAAAGGCCCGGCGCGACGCGGCCTCCGGATTGGCCGAGCCCACAAGCCGTAGCGCCACGTCCACGCCCGCCCCAACCGACCTTGCGCCCGGCACGCGGCGGATCCGCGTATTCCCCCGCAGCGACGTCCGGGCCCAGATCAACTGGTACCCCGATCGGCAGACCAACCAGTGGGTCGGGGTGATCACGTCGGGCGTGAATCTGCTCGTCGAAGGGCTTGCCGCCCCGGACCGGCCGGGGACGCCCGCCCTCCTCCGTTCCGCCGAATCCGGCACGATCGACGTCTCCACCGACCGCATGGTCCTCTGGACCAACGGCCTCGAAGAACCGGACCTGGGCGGCAACCGGCCCCAGTCGAACAACGTCCCCCTCGAAATCTACATGGAGGGGAATATTGTCTTCCGGCAGGGCGATCGGGTCATCTATGCCGACCAGATGTACTACGACGTGACCAACCAGGTCGGCACCGTGCTCCGCGCCGAACTCCTCACCGACGTTCCCAAGTATGAAGGGAAGCTGCGGCTCCGGGCCGAGGTGATCCGGCAGCTCAATCGGGACGAGTTCTACGCCGAGCACGCCTTCGTCACGTCGAGCCGCATGGGCGCCCCGAGCTACCGGTTGCAGGCCGGCAGCGCCACCCTCACCGACCGCCGCGTGCCCGCGGTCGATCCGGCCACCGGCGCCCCGATCCTCGATCCCGAGACCGGGGAGGCGGAGACGGTTCCCGAACGTCTCGCCACCCTGCAAAACAACTTCCTCTTCCTCGACGACGTCCCGATCTTCTTCTGGCCGACTTTCGCCACGGACCTCGAAGATTCGTCGCTCTATGTGCGCCGCGTGCGGTTCCGGCACGACAGCGTGTTCGGCACCCAGGCCATGGTCGATCTCAACCTGTACCAGATCCTCGGGCTGCGCCACCCGCCGCAGGGGACCGAGTGGGATGCGAGCATCGACTACCTCAGCCTCCGCGGCCTGGGACACGGAACGAAGTTCTCGTACAGCCGGGAGGGGTTCCTGGGCATTCCCGGCCCGGCCGCGGGTCTGTGGGACTACTGGGGGATCAAGGACCACGGCGACGACGATCTCGGCCTCGACCGGCGGAGCGTCCCGCCCGAACGGAGCTACCGGTTCCGGCTGTTCGGGCAGCACCGCCAGATGCTGCCGGGCGACATCCAGGTCTCCGCCGAGGTCGGCCTGATCAGCGACCGGAACTTCCTGGAGCAGTATTACGAGCGCGAATGGTACGAAATGAAGGACGAGAACACGGGGATCGAGTTCAAGCGGATTCGCGACAACACCTCGTGGAGCATCTCGGCCGACTACCGGGTCAACGACTTCTTCACCCAGACCGATTGGCTTCCCCGCGCCGACCATTTCTGGCTCGGGCAATCGCTGCTCAGGGACCGGCTAACGTGGTACGAGCATACCAGCCTCGCCTATGCGCAGTTCCACACGCTCTCAGCGCCCGGCCCGGCGCAGAACCCGGGCGACAAGTTCCGCTACCTGCCCTGGGAAGTCGACAACGCGGGCAACCCGATCACGGCCCGGGGCGAACGGCTCGTCACACGCCAGGAACTCGACCTCCCCTTCCAACTCGGCGTGGTGAAATTCGTCCCCTACGTGTTGGGCGAGTACGGCCATTGGGGCGAAGACCGCAGCGGCCAGCCGCTCGACCGGCTTTACGGGCAAGCGGGGATTCGGGCCAGCGTGCCCATGTGGCGGGTCGATCCGAACGTGCAAAGCGTCTTGTGGAACCTCAACGGCCTGGCCCACAAGGTGGTGTTCGACGCCGAGTTCTCTTTCGCCGAAGCCAACCGCGACCTCACCGACCTGCCCCTCTACGACGCCCTGGACGACGACGATATCGAGGCCTTCCGCCGGCGGTTCGTCCCCAACACGTTCCCCGCCCCGCTCGGTAATCTCGCCCCGAACCCCGCCATTCCCGTCAAGTTCGACGAACGGTTCTACGCCCTGCGCACCGGCATGGCGAGTTGGGTCACCTCGCCCTCCAGCGAGATCGCCGACGACCTGATGGCGTTCCGGCTCGGGATGCGGAACCGGTGGCAAACCAAGCGGGGCGCGCCGGGCCAGGAGCGGATCGTCGACTGGGTCACCTTCGACACCAACCTCTCCTTCTTTCCCAAGGCGGACCGCGACAACTACGGCCAGACCGTCGGCCTGTTCGACTACGACGCCCGCTGGCAGGTCGGCGACCGGCTCGCCCTGCTGTCGAGCGGGATTTTTGACTTCTTTTCCGGCGGGCAGCGGATCGTCAGCATCGGCACCTTCCTCGAACGCCCGCCGCAAAGCGGCTTCTATCTCGGCCTCATTCTCCTCGACGGGCCCATCAGCAACACCGTCCTCTCCACGTCCTTCAGTTACCGGATGAGCCCGAAGTGGGTCTCCGTGGTGAGCGCCTCGATCGATCTGCGGAGCCAGGGGAACATCGGAGAGAACGTCACGATCACGCGGATCGGCGAATCGTTTCTCATCAGCGGCGGGTTCCACGCCGACGTGAGCCGCGGCAGCTACGGGGCCTCCTTCTCGATCGAGCCCCGCTTCCTCCCCAAGTCGCGCCTCGGACGCGCCGGCGGCGCCCGAATCCCCACGGCCGGTGCGTTTGGGCTGGAGTGAGCATCGGCGTGTGGGTTGGGTGGCGTCGCCGGCCGTACGAGCGGCGAACCGTGTGCCGCTGCGGCCGGGATGGCCGGCCGTTCGGTGCGCGGGTGCCGCTGGCGTGACGGCGATTCAAGTCTCCGAACTCCGGGACGAGGGCATTTCGTGGGTGTTCTTCGTTCTCGCCCTCCTGTCGCACCCGCGCGTGTCCGCATCGGACTGAGTGCCGAAGCCGGGGCCCGCGCGTCGGTCCCGGAGGCCCGCAAGCAGCATGACCAGGACGAACGCCACGAGGCAGCCGGCCAGCGCGACCGTGGCGCGCGGTCCGGCGGGCACTTCGGGCTCGGAGAGCTTGTTCAACGTCTCTTCAAGCCGGATTCCTTTCACCTCGGGCAAGGGCTTCGACGATTCCAAGGCGGCGGCCAACCCCGCCTGGTATGAGGCGAGCAGGCCGGCGGCCACCTGGCTGCCGGGGGCGTTGAGTTGCCCGCTGACGAACTCCTGGAGCTTCTTGTTCCCGCAGGTCTCGTAGGAACACCCGGCGCCGAATTTAGTAACCAACTCGGCGTGGAGTTGGGCCAGCTTCTGAAGCATCTCGGGCGAGGGCTTCCAGTAGCCCTTGCGCGCCGTTTCGAGCATCACGGAGGCCATGTCCTGGAGAGCGTAGGGGTTCTTCTGCTCGAAGTACTGGCGCATCGCCAGGGCGTGTTTGTCCTCGATGAACACGCGGTAGCTTTCGTCCCACATTTCCTGGCTGATGGTCGACGGCTGCATCACCGTCCAGCCGTACATGTTGCGGACCGTCTCGGTGAGCGACGCCGCGGCCGAAGCCCCTTCGCGCTGGAGGCCGCGGAGAAACTTGGGGTTCCAGACCGTGGTGCGGGCCTCCTCGCGGATCGCGCTTATGGCGGTGGTGAGCTTGGGCCGTCCGCGGGCGCGGAGGTCGCTGAAATAGCCCACCGGGTCGGTGCCCGTCTTGGCGCGGACGGCCAGCGTCATGCCGCCCATGAATTCGTACACGTGGTCCAGGCTGAGCGGGCCCCAGGTGTTGGAGGAGCGGGGCTGGACGACGATCTCGGTGCCCTGCATCTGGGCCTCCAGCAGGCCCTTCTTGTACGTACCCCAGTGGGCGCCGTCGCGGTAGATCCCGCCCATGTTCTGCACGTAGCGGTCGGCCACCTGCTTCTCGTCCTTCCACGTGTCGCCTCTTTCGACCACGCCCATGATGCCGGTCCCGTAGCTGCGGTTTTCGGCGGAACCGAAGATCCGGGCCGTGGCGAACTCGCGGGCCTCCTTGGGCGAATAGCCGAGGCTCTTGAGCTGCATTTCGGTCCCTGCCGAGCCGTCGCGAACGAAGTTCGGAAACGGCTCATCTTCCAGTTCGCTGACGATCTGCACTGCCTTGTCCATCAAAGTGATCCGCGAGGCGGCCGCGTCGCGGAACTGCCCGGACGTCTGCACGAGCACGTCGATCCGCGGCCGGCCGAGTTCCTCGGAGGGAATGACCTCGACGTCGTTCACGTTGCCTCGCGAGTTCCAGACCGGGCGCACGCCGATCAGGTAGAGGATCTCGGCGATGGTCGTGCCTTTGCCGCGTATGAATTCGCCGCCCCAGAGCGTGAACGCGACCCGGCGCGGATAGTTCCCCGTGTTCGTCTTGTGCTGCGCCAGCAGTACGTCGGCCAGGCGCCGGCCCACGCGCCACGCTTCTTCGGTCGGCGTGTGTTCGGCGCTGATCGAGGTGAGATTGTTGCCCGTGGGCACGGATTCGGGATTGATCAGCGGGTCGCCTCCGGGCGACGGAGGAACGTACCCGCCCCGCAGCGCATTGAGGAAGCGGTCCAATTCCAGCGGCGGTGACTTGCGCAGTCCGTCGCCGTAGCGCGCGATCTGGTCGAGCACGGCGAGGAAGGCCAGCTTCTGCTGCTGATCGCCACGGATTTTCGGGCGCGAGGCCGCGTCGTTGCCCCAGTAGCGGGCGGTCGGCGCGGACGTTGGCGAAGCGACTCCGGACGGCGGCGCGTTGGTCCG
The DNA here is from genome assembly GCA_964430315.1 of uncultured Planctomycetaceae bacterium. Taxonomy (GTDB): domain Bacteria; phylum Planctomycetota; class Planctomycetia; order Pirellulales; family Thermoguttaceae; genus CALFBP01. Next base: position 3,117 of record CAYSGY010000084.1, on the reverse strand, counting down.
TTGGACGGCCTCTCCGCTCGGCTTCGCGGGCTGCGACGGCTTCCCCTTCCTCGGCGGCTTCTCCGGCGTGCCGGACGCCCCTGGCTTCATCGCCCCCATCGGCTGCTTCGCCTTGCCATCCGCCGGCGGAGTTGCCGCAGCCGCCCCCGGACCGCTGCCGGATGCCATCCTTCGCTGCATTCCCATCTTGCCGCGCTTGGACGCTGCTGCGCCCATCATTCCCTTGGATGGCCCTTTCGACGTCTGCAACGCGCGAAGCTGGGCAAGCTCGGGTTGGGGGAAGAACTGCTCCGGGGTTATCTTGCCGCGGAGCACGCCATCGACGAGTTCCCGGACGACGTCGTGCTGGCTGGTTTCGTGGCTCTTGCGGATGCCGGCGGACGCCAGGACGGTCTCGCGGTCGTCGTCGCTGAGCATCAGGGCGGCCGTGTTGCGAATCTGATCGTCGGTGAAGGGCCGGCCGATGACGTGCAGGCCGTCGGTGATGCCCTCGTCCTTCAACTCGTGAAGGTGTTCGTGGAGACGCTTGATCTCGTCGTCGGTCATGAGCCGCGAGGCGAGAGCGTCTTTGGCGATCTGGATGTCGGTCGCCAGATCAAGCGGCCGGACCATGCCGGTGATTGTCTTGCACGTCTCCAGCTTGAGTTGCGGATCCGCGGCGGCTTCCCATGCGTGGATCTTGTCCATCAGCCGGGCCAGATCGCCGTACAGGTCCGACTGGCAAAACGGCGGCGTCAGGTGCGAGACAATCACGGCGTTGGACCGCCGTTTGGCCACCAGGGCTTCGCCGACGTTGTTGATGACGTAGGGGTAGATGTGCGGCACGTCGCCGATGAGCATGTCGGGCCAGCAATCGCGCGACAGGCAGCAGGACTTGCCGTAGGTGAACTCCAGCGAGCCGTGGGTGCCGAAATGCACGATGGCGTCGGCCTTGAAACCGTACCGGGCCCAAAGGTACGCGCCGAGATAGAAATGCGGCGCCGCCTGGTCGGTGCCGTGGATCGCCGAGACTTCGTCCTTGGCCTTGCCGCCCCCTCCGACCGTCGGTTGCGGCATGATCACCACGTTGCCCAGTTGGATGCGGCTGACGACCAGATACGGCTTTCCCTCCCGTTCAGCGACCATCTGTTTGCCCGGGATCGGTCCCCACAGGTCGATCGCCTCTTTCTGCCGCTTCTCGGAGAGCACTTGCTTGAACCACTTTGCGTAGTCGGCGGCCGGCACGAACTCGGGTTGGGCCTCTTCGAGGAATTTTTCATAGGAGCCGATCGCCCATTGGCCCAGGGTCTTGCCCCTGGTTTGGATCATCTCCGTGAGGGCCTCCGGCGTGTTGGGCAGCTTGCCGCCCAGATCGTAGCCTTCGGCCTCCATGCGCTTGAGCGTGTTGAACAGCGACGGCGCGACCTCCAGGCCGCCCGCCGCCAACGCCGACGATCCGGGACCTTTGTAGTAGACGATCACCACTCGTTTCTGCGAGTTCGGCTTACGCCGGAGCTTGAGCCAATGGAGCACCAGGGCGATCCGTTTCTGGGCGCGATCTGGAATGAGCGTACGCACGCGGATGTTCCGCTCGTTGGGTACGCGGGCCGTGATGGCGATCGGCTCGATGACGCCGTCGAGTTCCGGCATGGTGATCGTCAGGTCCATGAACGGCCCGGACAAACCCCGCGGATCGGCCAGCCAGTCTTCCAGGCTGCCCGAGATGGTCAGGGCGCTGACGCACGGGCAGTTCAACCTGGCGAGAACCTCCGGCGCGGAACTGCCGCGTGTGCTGCGCCCGATGGGGAAGGCGATCGCCAGGTCGGGCTTCGCCGCCTCCAGAAGCGATTGGGAACGCTCGTAGCCGAAGATCGGGTAGACCCGCACGCCCTGGTTCTCCAGCGACTGAATGACGTACTCGGCCGGCTTGCGGTCCAACTCGTTGAAGGGCCTGAGCAGGGGCCCGAACATCGCCACCCTGGGTGCATCCGCAGGCAAGCGGGGACGCTCCTTGCGGAGAAACGTCTCGTACTCATCCAGCGACTCGAACAACCGTCCTCCCAGGTGAAAGAAGCCCGAGAGCGGCCGCTCGATGACCGGCGGCACCTCGACCTCCTTGCCCGCGAACTCGTGGGCCAGGTAGTAGAGAAGCCCCACGAGATTCTCCACGCCGCCATGCGTCCGGTAGTGGCTGACCGTCTTCCGTTGTTCGTCGCTCAGAGTGTTCCGCTTTTCGGTCCGCTCGTCGCCTGCGCCGCTGAGGAGGATCTGGGCGCCGCGTGCCCTGGCCCGATCCAGATTGGCCGCCTGGTCTTCGTTGAGATCGAGCCCCATGGTACGGATGACGATGAAGTTGTAGTTGCCCAGCGGGGCCGACGCGAGGTCTTCATGCTCGTAGCGATGGATCGTGAAGCCCGTCCGGCGGCCGGCGACCTCCCAGTCGGCCCAATCAACGTCGTCGACCCGCAGCACGGCGACACGCACCGAGCGGAGATAGCGGTGATAGGCCCAAAGCCCTCCGCCGACGCAAAGGACCAGGATCAGGATCGCAATCGTTGCACGTCGTACCATGGCAAGACATCCGTTGGACTCAATGACCTCGCCCTCCCAACGTCGTGAAACCCCAGTCAGACGCCCCGTGCTCACCGGGGTTTCGTCGCCCCCGTTTCGTCGCTCTTCTTCCCCTCCAGCGACGGCGAGTCCTTGTCGGCGGGAACATACACCACGCGGCCGTCCGGGAGGCGGTAGGCCTTGCCGAGGAGTTCGCCGTAACCGACGCCCGTTTCGTTCGTGGCCTCGTAGTGCTTGATCTCCTTGCCCTCCTTGACGATGATCTCCATGTTCGGCTGCCCGGGGTTGGTGATGACCGTGTAGTCCTTGGCCTGGAGTATCGAGGGGACGTGCAAGTGCTGGACCAGGGCCACCATGAAGGCCAACGCGAAGACGATCGCCGCGTCGAAGGCATTGGTCAGACCGGACATCGGATCGACTTCGTCGCCGTCGTCGTCAAACAGCTCGATCGGCGTTGAGAGCGAGGTGGAATGGTTGGGGTGGTTCATGGCAGCCTTCGCAGTGAGGTCACGCTAATTGGTTTCTGTTGCGGAAGCGATTTCGGGGTGGTTGGGGGCCGACCGGGGT
>CAYSGY010000083.1:12473-14372 GCA_964430315.1 uncultured Planctomycetaceae bacterium | reverse complement strand
AGGGCCGGGAAGCGATCCTCCACTACCGGACCCTCGGCGCGACCGCGTGGGGAAGCTGGCTGGAGATCGAACTGGAGACCGGGCGCATGCACCAGATCCGCATCCAGGCGGCTTCACGCGGGCATCCCGTGCTGGGGGACGCCGACTACGGATCGACCGTCCCCTTCGGCCCTCCGTGCGACGACGCCCGACTGCGTGCCATCGCCCTCCACGCCCGCACCCTCGAATTCCGGGACCCCACCACCCGCCAAGACATCGCGCTGACGGCCCCGCTCCCGAACCCTTGGCTGTCCCTGGGAGTCTTGCCTTGAAGGAGTCCGACGGACAAAGACGGCGTCAGCAGCGCGGGTGATCCCGGTGGTGCGCAGGCTCGGCAGGAGCTTTGCTCGCCAAGCAGGACGGCCCCGAGTATTGCGAAGGTCCGGTCACGGAGCACGAGGAGTACCGGTATTTCCAGGCGATCCGTGTGGAACAGAATTGCGCGAGGACGTGCCACGTTCCGATGGGGAGCGCCCTGGCCACGTCCCCGGAGAACTCCCCCATCGGCCGAGCGGCGCCGGGCGGGCAGAAATGGAGAGAGGGGGATCTGATGGCCATCGTCGAAGTCACGATTCCTCTCCCGGCTCGAGGGCCATGACGGATTGACTTGGCATCCCCCCCAGCCTCACGGAAGGGCGTGCTGAGCGGTGGAAAGGCCCGTGGCCATCTCCATGCCGACCCTCGGCTTCGCCGAGTGACGGCATGCCACCCTTCCCACGTCATCATTTAGTCCCTCATCCCTCATCCCTCATCTCTAATCCCTAATCCCTAATCCCTAATCCCTCATCTCTCATCTCTTTCCAACTGCCTTTGCGAAAAGGACGCCATTCCCTTAGAATGCGGGGATTGGGGAGGAAAGGACGCACGGCGAGGGGCGTCATGCCGCAGCGGCGACTGTATCGAGTCTTGGGCGAGACCAGCCTGGAGCTGAAGTGCCTCATGCTCTTTGGGGGCTTCTTGCTCCTGGTCATCACGGCTAGTTTCTTGTCTTACTGGCTGGTGACCGAGGGGCTGGTCAAGGAGCAGAACCCCAAGACCGGCGGCCTTCTGGTCGATCGCATCATGCTCAGCGTCCACTGGCAGAATCTCGACCCCGACAAGGAGACGTTTCTCCCGGTCATCAAGAGTCTCGACGAGCGGCTGAAGAAGCAGGACTACGGCCTCCGGTTCATCTCGCCCGACAAGAGTATCGAGAAAGAGCAGCCCAAGAACGAGTTCGAGCGGAAGATCCTGGAGGAGTTTGCCAAGCACAATCCCGAGGAGATCGCGAAACTCGATCGGCCCGAGTACCTCGAAGGTCCGGTTACGGACAACGAGGAGTACCAGTATTTCCAGGCGATCCGTGCGGAGCAGAATTGCACGAGGACGTGCCACGTGCCGAACGTGAGGGCCCTGCCCATGGATCCGGAGCCCTCCCCCATCGGCCGGGCGGCGCCGGGGGAGCAGAAGTGGAAAGAGGGCGACCTGATGGCCGTGGTCCGGGTCACGATTCCCAACCGGCCGATGCAGGAGAAGACCAGCCTCTACTGGAACGCCCTTCTGGCCGTTTCGGTCATCACGGCGTTCCTGACGATGATCGCGTTCTACGTGTCGATCCGTTACCTCATCGCCCGGCCCCTGAAACACCTCCAGGACGTGAGCGACGCGATCAGCCACGGCAACATGGCCCTTCGCGCGGAGATCCACACGGGCGACGAGTTCGAGTCGCTGGCCGTGGCGTTCAACCGGATGCTGCGCCACCTGATGACCGTCCAGGACGAACTTCGCCAGGTGAACGCCGACCTCGACGGAAAGGTCGACGAGCTCGCCCAGGTCAATATGCAGCTCTACGAGATGAACCGCATCAAGAGCGACTTCCTG
>CAYSGY010000083.1:0-12463 GCA_964430315.1 uncultured Planctomycetaceae bacterium | reverse complement strand
CGATGAGCCACGAGCTGCGCACCCCTCTCAACAGCATCCTGGGGTTCAGCGACGTGCTGGGGTCGATCGACTCGCTCGACGAGAAGCAGAAGCGTTACGTGGGCAATATCCAGAAGTCGGGCCGCATGCTCCTGGAGATGATCAACAACATCCTCGACCTGGCGAAGATCGAGAGCGGCAAGATGGAGATCCGGCTCACGGAATTCTCGATCGAGCACGTGATCGCCGCCCAGTGCGACATGGCCCGGCCCCTCACCGAGAAGCGCAACATCGACCTGAACACCGAAGTCCAGCCGGGCCTCCCGCCCATGCGGCAAGACCAGGCCCGGGTGCAGCAGGTGCTCAACAACCTCCTCTCCAACGCGATCAAGTTCACGCCGGAAGGCGGGCGGGTCCTCGTCACGGCGCAATCCGGCGAGCGGGATCAGCTCGTGATGCGGGTCATCGACACGGGCGTGGGGATCGCCGAGGAAGACCAGCAGTTGATCTTCGAGAAATTCCGCCAGGGACGCACCGCCATGCCCGGCGGCGACGCCATGACCCGCGAGTACTCCGGCACCGGCCTGGGCCTCTCGATCGTCAAGGAGATCTGCAAGCTGCTGGGGGGCGAAGTGTCGGTGGAGAGCGAGTTGGGCACGGGCAGCGCCTTCACGGTCCGCCTCCCCTGGCACCTGGAGAAGCAGCCCCGCCTGGAGTCGCCCCTGGCCGCCAGCTTCCAGGAGTTCACCAAGTCCCGGCTCGATCCGGCCCACCGCCTGGCAGACGAAGGAATGCCTGAACCGCAAGCGAAGTAGGTAGGACGGGTTTGCAACCCGTCCCACAAGCCCCTTGCCGCACATCACCGGGTGAGACGCCCTCGCATGAACCGACCGTCTGTCGACAAGTCTGCCGAAGTGATCCTCTTCACCGACGGGGCGTGCAGCGGCAACCCCGGGCCGGGTGGCTGGGCGTTCATTTTGCGGCACCCCAAGTCGGGCAAGGAGCTCGAGCAATCGGGCGCCGAGCCCGAAACCACGAACAACCGGATGGAACTGCTGGCTGTCATCCGCGGCCTGGAGACCCTCACGCGGCCCGCCAGCGTCGAAGTCGTCAGCGACAGCACCTACGTGACCAAGGGCGTGGCCGAGTGGCTCCGCAAATGGAAGGCCAACGGCTGGCGTCGCCGTGAGGGAGCCCACTGGAAGGAAGTGAAGAACGAAGACCTCTGGCGCAGGCTCGATGCCCTGCTGGCCAGACACCACGTGCGCATGACCCACATCCGCGGCCACGCCGGCCACGAAGAAAACGAACGCTGCGACACGCTGGCCGTCGCCGCGTATCAGAAGTATCGGAAGTAGGCAGTACACAGTAGGCGGTACGCAGTAGGCAGTACACAGTAGGCAGTACGCAGTAATTCCCCGGTGGCTCGTTCAGCGGCCGGACTTGTCCGGCGGGGTCCGGCTCCATGAGTGTTCCCCCGAAATCCGTCGCCCAGCAGCTCGCCACGCCGGTGGAGTTCCTCAAGGGCGTCGGGCCGCACCGGGTGGAGTTCCTCGAGCGGCTCGGGCTCCGAAGGGTCCTCGACGTCCTCTTCTTCTTCCCCCGCGACTACGAAGACCTCACGGACCGCCGCGAAATCGCCGACCTCGAAGAAGGCCCCCTCCAGTCGGTCCTCGGCGTGGTCGACGACGTGGAACTCCGCAACACCGGGGCCGGCCGCTGCGTGCTGGGCGTCCTGATCCGCGGAGCCACCGGCCACCTCCGCGGCATCTGGTTCAATCAGCCGTTCTTGCGCGAGCGGTTTGTTCTCGGGCAGCGGGTGCTCCTGTCGGGCAAGCCGAAACGCAACGGCCTGGTGTGGGAGATGATCCATCCGAAGGTGGCGACCCTGGAGGACGGCGAAGAGGTCCCGCCCGGCTCGATCCTGCCGGTCTATCCGCTTACCGAGGGCCTCCAGCAATGGCAGATCCGGCGGATCGTGCGCGAGGCGGTCGACGCCTACACCGGCGTGCTCGACGAGGTCTTTCCCGCCGCGTATCTCGAATCGCACGACCTCTGGCCGCTCGCCCGGGCGTTGCCGGCCCTCCATTTTCCCGAATCCCACGACGCCCTGCACCGGGCCCGGCGGCGGTTCGTGTATCAGGAGTTGCTGATCCTCCAGTTGGCCCTGGCGCTCAAACGCCAGCAGCAGGGCTCGACCCGCCGCGCCCCGTGCCTGGCGGCCGACGCGAAGATCGACGCCCGAATCCGCAGCCTCTTCCCGTTCGAGTTGACCGCCGGGCAACAACAGGCCATCGCTGACATTGCGGCCGACATGGCCCGCACCACGCCGATGAATCGCTTGCTCCAGGGCGACGTGGGCTCGGGCAAGACGATCGTGGCCCTTTACGCCATGCTCCTGGCCGTGGCCCACGGCTACCAGGCCGTGCTCATGGCCCCCACCGAGATCCTGGCCCGGCAGCACGCCCTCACCTTGGAGCGGCTCCTGGCCAATAGCCAGGTCCGCCGGACCCAACTCACCGGCGGCCTCCTGCCGAGCTTGCGCGAGGCTGTGCTCAAGGGGATCGCGGCCGGGACGATCGACCTGGTCGTCGGCACCCACGCCGTACTCCAGGAGGACGTCCAATTCGCCAAGCTCGGCCTGGTGGTCATCGACGAGCAGCACAAGTTCGGCGTGCGTCAGCGGGCCACGCTCAAGCAGGCCGGGCTCGATCCGCACTACCTCGTCATGACCGCCACGCCCATCCCGCGCACCGTGACGATGAGCCTCTTCGGCGACCTCGACGTCTCCACGCCCCGCGACAGCCCGCCGGGCCGGCAGAAGGTCAGCACCTACCTGGTGCGTGAGGCCGACCGCACGAAATGGTGGGACTTCTTCTCCAAGAAGCTCCGCGAGGGGCGGCAGGGCTACGTGGTCACGCCGCTGGTCGAGGAGTCGGACGTGATCCAGGCGGCGAGCCTGGAAACGATGTACGAGTCGCTGGCCAACGGCCCCCTGGAGGCCTTCCGGCTCGGCCTGGTCCACGGCCGCATGACGAGCGACGAAAAAGACGCCGCCATGGCCGCATTCCGTTCCGGCGAGACGCAGGTGCTGGTCTGCACCTCGGTCGTCGAGGTCGGGGTCGACGTGCCCAACGCCACGCTCATGGCGATCGAAGGGGGCGAGCGGTTCGGCCTGGCGCAATTGCACCAGCTTCGCGGCCGGATCAGCCGCGGGTCGCTCCCCGGCTTCTGCGGCGTGTTCGCCGATCCGCAGACCGACGAAGGCACGAAGCGTCTCAAGGCGTTCCAGTCAACGACCGACGGCTTCCGCCTGGCCGAGATCGACTTCGGGCTTCGCGGCCCGGGCGAGTTGTTCGGCACGCGGCAACACGGCCTTCCGCCTTTCCGCGTGGCCGACCTCCTGCGCGACGCCGAGGTGCTCGAAGAGGCCCGTCGCGACGCCCAGGCCCTGGTGGCCGCCGATCCCGGCCTTGCCCACCCCGACCACGCCCGGCTGCGTCGCCAGATCCTCGCCCGCTACGGCCAGGCCCTCGATCTGGCCGACGTAGGGTGAACACGGGAATGTCCGAAGCAGGCATCAGCGCCATGACGTGACGCCCGGCAAGTTCCCCGCGGCGTCGAGCGGCAGGTCGCGGGGCTCGGTGAGCACTTCGAGGTCATCGCGGCGGCGGGCCTCTTCCAGGTAGGCGGTCGAGCACTCCAACTCGCCGACTTCGAGCGTATTCTTGATCCAAAGGAGCCTGGCATTGGGGGGCTCCACCAGGCCAATGGTCCCCAGCGCCAAGTCGAGGATCTCGCGATCGGTCTCGTAGTCCATCGGCAGCAAGGCGGCACCGAGATGGCCCGCCGTGATGGCATTGATGCGCGTGGCGTGGACATCCATTTCCCGCAGCAGCCGGCTCTTGCAGAACTCGGCGCATCCCAGCCCCACGGCGTTGCCGTGCGTGGCCTCGGTCAATCCTCGGAGGACGATGATCTTGACCTTCGGAAACTCGCCCTCGACGGCCCGATGGTCGTCGAACTTCCGGCCCACCACGTTCGTGTCGAGGCCCGTGCCGCTGACGTTCTTGCCGATCTCGTCGATCAGGAGCACGTCGGCGCGGTCGAACGGCAGCTTGCCCATCCACTGCTTGGCGAGCACGAGAAGTTCCTTCTCACGGCTTTCGAACTGCTCGGGCGGCACGCCCTCGATCAGGGCGGTCTGGTCCAGGGCGTTCTCGACGATCGCCAGGCCGGCCGCGATATGGCACCGTTTGAGCACCTCGCCGGCCACGCTGCGGATGATCTGGCCGAAGCTGTAGTCCTGGATCGCGCGATGGTAGATCGTGGCCCCGGCGCACTTGCCCAGTCCGATCAAGAGCATCTTCATGAGGCCGCTTTCGATGTCGCCCACGAATCGGGTGTGCGGCTTGATCCGGTTGCACACCACCACGTGGTCGGCCTCGAATGCATGGCGGTCGAAATGGACCGGAAAGCCCTCCGCGGTGCGGCAGACGACCACGGTCTCCATGCCGGACCGGATGGGACAGCCCACGGACTCCTCCGTAACCCCGTAGGACTCGACCACGGCGCGCTGGCCCTGGGCGGTCGCCCCGCCGTGGCTGCCCATGGCCGGGACGATGAACGGGTCGGCGCCCAGGGCCTTCACGTGATCGACGACGGCCTTCAGGATGTCCGCGAGGTTCGCCACGCCCCGGCTCCCGGCCGTGATGGCCACCGACTGGCCCGGCTTGATCTTGCCGCCGAGTTGCAGCCCGGCCAGGGCGCCTTCCACCGCGCCAGGGACGTCGGCAACCCGAGGGGCCACGGTCTTCTGTCGCAGGCGGAATATCCTGGGGTACTGGCTCATACTTGACACTCGCGGTGTGGTGGCGGAACGCCTATTCTAAGTGGGAGTCCACGATCCTGGGAGGGCGTGGGGTAGGTCGCCGACCTGCCCAGACGCTGAGGCAGATCAACGACCTGCCCCACGAAGGTGAAGACTGTAGGTTGGGAAGGTGCCTTTCCACGGGGCCTTTTGGAGCTTTCGCGACCGGCTGTCAACGGCATGCCACAAAGGCCTGCCTATCGGCCTTGATTCTCGAACCAGACCGGGCCGCCGAACTTGCCGGTCGTGATGACGTCGAGGCGTCCGTCGCCGTTCATGTCTTCGACCTCGATGCTCATGCCGGCTCCCACGCCCTCGTTGTACGAGAGCGCGTGCTTGGTCCAGACCGGGTTCGGGCCGCGCTTCAGGCTGTAGTAGTAGATGCCCAGCGGCTCGAAGGCCCCGGGATCGCCGCCGTTGTGGGCCATGAAGCGTTTCCCGGTCAGGAGTTCCGGGACGCCGTCGCCGTCGAGGTCGGCCAGCGTGATCGAATGGGCCTGCGTCCAGGTGTCGTCGATCGTGTGCTGCTTCCAGGTCGTTTCCGAGCCCTTTCGGACCTGCTCGTACCAGAAGATCCCGTAGTGGTGGGCGGAGCTGGCGAGGATGTCGTTCAGCCCGTCCTTGTTCACGTCGTAGGTCCAGATCTGGGCGGTGTGGTCGATCTTGCCGTCCTTGCCGCCCAGCGACACCGGGTGTTCAATCCACTTGCCTTTGCGGAGGTCGGCCGGGGCCTCGTACCACGCGCCGGGACGGAGGATGTCGGGCCGGCCGTCGCCGTTCACGTCGCCGATGCCCCCGCCGAAGGTGAATGGCTTCTCCGAGACGACATGGACGAGCATCCCCTGCTTTCCGTCCGGGAGTTTTCCCACCTCGTACCAGACGGTGCGCGTGACCGCCGGCAGGATGGCCGTGCGTTTCCCCTTGCCTTCGATGTCCCAGAGGTCGGCGGTCTCGAAGTTGCCGTTGACCTCGATCACGTGTTCCTCCCAGAGACCCTCCTTCTTGCCCGGGTTGCGGAACCAGGTCGCGTTCTTGGCGAACCAGTCGCACGACACGACGTCGAGCAGGCCGTCGCCGTCCACATCGACGGCGATGTTGGCGAAGTCGGAGTAGTAGCCCTTTCCCTTGTCGTCAACCTTTCCCTTCAGTTCGCGGATCTTCACGGGCTTCCAGTCGGGCGCGAGATAGAGATAGGGGCCGGCGGCGATGTCGAGTTTTCCGTCCTTGTTGAAGTCGCCCACGCAGCACGCTTCGCTGCGGAACGTCCCCACGCGGTGCATGACGAACTTGATCTCCTGGCCGGAGGAAGGCTTCGCGGCGGGCTCGGCCCCGCCGACCGCGGCCGGCACGAGCATCGCGGCCAGGACGAGGAGGCTGCGGGTGGTTCGGTACATCTTCGGTGCTCCTTGTTTGATGCGATCTCTCCCAATGGAATCGTCGACTCCACGAGCTTAGCCGGCGCCGCGGCCCGCCGCAACCGGTAGCACAGGCTTCCAGCCTGTCGCGGAACCGCGGCCGGGTGGCACGCCCTGAAAGGGCGTGGCGGGCGTGGCGGTCGAAGCTGGCGATTCGCCACGCCCTTTCAGGGCGTGCCACCCGAACTGAACGACTTGTGGTGACGCGGCGTCTAAGGGCTCTTGCGTGCAACCCAAACGTCCTGGATCATCTGGTAGGCGGCCGGGCTCGGAAGATGGGCCAGGACCGACGCCCCGCGGAGCAGCTCGCGCCGGACGTAGTCGGGTGGGTGGTAGGCGACGAAGCACTTGCTTCCCTCGGCCACGCCGCCGCGGACGACGAGTTCGCCGCTGCGGTACTGACACTGCTCGCCGGGCAAGAGCCGGTCGAGGCATGCATCGCCGTGCGTCGTGAAGATCACGAGGCCCGAGTTCCGCACCACGCGGAACCCCTCCGCGATCCACTGCCGGTGGCCCTCGGCCGACAAGTGCGTGAAGACCGAAAGGGCGTAGAGGGCGTCGAGCGAGCCACTCTCCAGCGGCAGCGGAGGCCCCGGGCCGTTGCCGCGGAACTCGATGCCCGGGAGGTGCTCGCGGCACCAGGCGACCGATCGGGAATTGTAGTCGGTTCCGAAGAGTTCGACGGTCCGGCCTGCCAGGCCGCTTCGGAGATGCCGGATCACGCGGCCCGGCCCACAGCCCCATTCGCAAATCTTCAGGGGGCCGGCGGGCAGATACTTCTCGATCAGTTCGCCGACCAGCCGGGCGTGCAGGGCACCGGAGTCGTGGTACACCTGCCAGTTCGTGTGGTTGCAGGCGTCGAAGGCGAGCGCCGGCGGCGGGACGGGGAAGTCGGGATGCTCGGCCACGAAACGTCGATTCGCCCGGCGAGTCCTGAGGACTTCGGCAAGCAACATCGCCCGATCCGCCACGGCGAGCAAACGGGTGCTGCGCAGGAGTCCGGCGATTCGCTTCCGAACGGCGATCATGGGCGGCGTCGACGCAGACACGGAGACACGCAAACACGGAGACACGCAAACACGGAGACACGGAGACACGGAGACAACGTATCCCGGGCAGCCGGACGGTACAAGGGCGGTCGTTCCGTTCTTCCCGGCCACGGAGGGGCTACTGGCCTCCGGACCACTCGCCCGGTATATTCTCTCCCCGAGGAGACTGAGAAACCGTCGAACCCTGAGGAGGGTGCCCATGCCCGCTTTCCCTGACATCGCCAAGATCCGTTACGAAGGTCCCCAGTCCAAGAACCCCCTCGCCTTCAGGCACTACAACCCCGACGAATTGGTTGAGGGGAAGGCGATGAAGGACCATCTGCGGTTCAGCGTGGCCTACTGGCACACGATGCGGGGCACGGGGAGCGATCCGTTCGGCCCGGGCACGATGATCCGCCCCTGGGAGAGCGGCGACGATTCGCTGGACAACGCCCTCCAGCGCGTCCGCGTCGCCTTCGAGTTCATCGAGAAGCTCGGCGCGCCGTTCTTCTGCTTCCACGACCGCGACGTCGCCCCCGAAGGCACGAGCCTTGCCGAAACCAACAAGAACCTCGACGCCGTGGTGAAAGTCCTCAAGGAGGAGATGCAGCGGACGGGCGTAAAGCTCCTTTGGGGCACGGCGAACCTCTTCAGCAATCCTCGTTACGTCCACGGCGCCGCCACGAGTTGCAGTGCCGACGCCTTCGCCTACGCCTCGGCCCAGGTCAAGAAAGCCCTGGATGTTACCAAGGAGCTGGGCGGGGCGGGCTATGTGTTCTGGGGCGGACGCGAGGGCTATCAAACCCTCTGGAACACCGACATGAAGCGCGAGCTGGACCACCTGGCCCGGTTCATGCACATGGCCGTCGATTACGCCAAGAAGATCGGTTTCACGGGCCAGTTCTACTTCGAGCCCAAGCCCAAGGAGCCGACCAAGCACCAGTACGACTTCGACGCCGCGGCCTGCATCAACTTCCTCCGCGCCTACGGCCTGGGCGACTCGGTGAAGCTCAACATCGAGACGAACCACGCGACGCTGGCCGGGCACACCGTCGAGCACGAGTTGGAGTACGCCGGCCACCAGGGCTTCCTGGGATCGGTCGACGCGAACACCGGCGACCTGCTCCTGGGCTGGGACACCGACCAGTTCCCCACCGACGTCTATTCGACGACGAAGATCATGCTGGCCTTCCTCAAGTACGGCGGGTTCACGACCGGCGGGGTGAATTTCGACGCCAAGGTCCGCCGCGAGAGCTTCGAGCCGGTCGACCTGTTCTACGCCCACGTCGGCGGCATGGACACCTTTGCCAAGGGCCTGAAGATCGCCGCCGCGATCCGCGCCGACGGCGAGCTTGCCAGGATGGTCAAGGACCGCTACGCCTCCTGGGACTCGGGCGTGGGCGCCGAGATCGAGGCGGGCAAGCACGACTTCGCCTCGCTGGAGAAGTACATGTTGGCCAAGGGCGAGGTCGCGCCGAACCAGAGCGGTCGGCAGGAGCTTTTTGAAAACGTGGTCAATCGGTACGTGTTTTGACCGAGGCCCGTCCCTCCGCGGGCAAGGTGCGATGCCGAAGCACAAGCCGCCGTGGGAAGCGGTGTTCCTGGCCGCGCTGGTCGCGGCGATGTACGTCGCGCGGCTCGATGCGGTCCCGTTTCGCGGGGAAGAGACGCGTTGGGCCCGCGTGGCGTGGGAAATGCGGGAAACGGGCGACTACGTCGTGCCGCGTCAGCAAGGCGAAGTCTTCCCGGACCGCCCGCCGCTGAATAGCTGGTGCATGCTGCTGGCCGCCGCCGTCGTCGGGGACCTCGATCGCGCGGCGGCCCGGCTGCCCGCCGCGCTGGCCACGCTGCTGACATCGCTGCTGCTTGGCGCCTATTGCCGGCAGTTCCTGACGCGCTGGGGGGCGCTCGCCGCCGGGCTCATCTACGCCACCTTCCCGCAGGTCCTTCAGCTTGGGCGGTTCGCGGAGAGCGACGCCTTGTTCGCCCTGCTGGTGACGGCGTCGCTGCTGGTCTGGCACACCGGCTACACGCGGGCCTGGCCGCGAGGTTGGATGTGGGTGGCGGGCTACGCGCTGGCCGCCCTGGCGGGCCTGGCAAAAGGGCCCCAGGGGCCCATCTACTTCGTGGCCACCGTGACCGTGTATCTCGCCCTGAGACGCGATTGGCGATGCCTCTTCCGTGCGTCGCACGTGGCGGGCCTGCTTGCGTTTGCCGTGGTACTGGGCGCTTGGCAGGTGCCGTTCAGCCTGATGGCGGGAAGCGAGGCCACCAGGGCTGTCTGGAGCGAAGAGGGGACGCTCGGGCATCGCGTGGCCGGGATGTTCGGGCCGGCCTGGTGGCGTCACCTCGCGAGTTACCCCGTGGAGGTCCTCGTCTATCTCTTGCCGTGGTCGGCCTTCCTTTTCTGGTATTTCCGGCCCGGCTCGCGGCAGTCGCTTGTGGCGATCCGGCCGCAGGTCGGGTTCCTGCTCGTGTGTTCGGCTGTGGCGTTTCCTTCGTGCTGGCTGGTCACGGATGCGAGGCCAAGGCACGTGATGGCGCTCCTTCCCTGCCTGGCGTGCCTGATCGCGGTGGCGATCGACCGTTCTTGCTTCGATCCGTCGCGGCCGCAATGGGACCGCGGCTTCCGAGCCTTCCTGGCGGCCATGGCCGGGACGGCGGTTCTCTCGGGCACGGCTTTGCTGATCGCGGGCCTCTGTCCGATCGGGCCGCAGGTCGCAGCCTTCCTGCCGCCGTCGTGCGCCACGGCGGCATGGGGGGCTGGGATGATCGGGCTTGCGGCCGTGTGCGTGGGGGCATCTCGCGGCTGGCGCCCGATCCACGCAGCGGCCGGACTTGTGGCCGTGGCCGCGATGCTCGCGGGGAGTTTCGTCGTGGTGGGGATCGACCACCTGGTCCGCATCTCCGACGACCTCCCGTCGCAGGTCGAACATCTCAAGGCCGACGTCCTGCGGGGCGAGCGGCTCGTGAGCTTCGGACCGTTGTTCCATAAGTTCACCTTCTACTACCAAGACCCGATCGAGATCGTTCCCTGGCCCAAGCGACGCCTCGCCGGGGAACCGACTTGGAGGTACTTCTGCTTCATGACGCATCACGAGCGGACCCATGAGGAACTTCCCTTCGCTTGGCAACGGGTCGCGGTGCTCCACTGCGATCGAGCGGGGGAGAGGGGCGTCAACCACGTGTGCGTGGGCCGGCGGATCGTTCCATCGTCCACGACGAAAACAGTTCCCAGGCACGAGCCTGCACGCGAACTCTGAGGTTCTCTGCCGTGAATCCGAATGCCTATCGAAGCATGGCGCGGGAAGAGACGCGCAACTGGTACTACCGGGCCCGGGGCCGCGCGATCCGAAAACTCCTCGACCGGTACGTCTGTCCGGAGATTGCCAAACCCACGATCCTCGATGTCGGCTGCGGCACCGGCGGCACGACGGCGCTGCTGGCCGAGTACGGCGACGTGACGGGCGTGGAGCCATCGGAACTGGCGATTGAACTCTGCCGCGAGTCGTATCCGCAACTCCGCGTGATACGCGGGTCGGTGCAGGACCTCCGGGAGTTGGTGCCCGCCGGGTCGTTCGACCTGGCCACGGTGCTCGGCGTGCTGTGCCACCGGGACGTGCCGGACCCGCGTTCGGGCCTCGAATCGCTGGGGCGTTGCCTGAAACCCCATGGCTGGCTGATCTGGGGCGACTGCGTCTATCCCTGCCTGGCGCGGGAACACGACGAGTTCGTGGGGGCCCAGCGACGATTCACCCCGCGCCAGATGCACCGTCTCCTCAGCGAGGCGGGGTTCCGCGTGGTCCATAGTGCCCACATGCTGGGCTGGGCGTTTCCGTTGGCCCTCGGACTCGCGGCAGGGCATCGGCTCCGGCGACGATTCGGCCGCAGCGCCGAGTTTGTCGCCGAACGACAATCGACCGACGACCGGCCGCTGCCTGCGCCGGTCAACGCGGCCCTGGAGGCGATCACCTACGGGGAATGGCGGCTGTCGTTCTGCGGACTGAAAGCGCCGGTAGGCGTTTCCCGCTTGATCCTGGCTCGGAGACGTTGAGGGCGGCGGTGGTCGGTGGTCAGGAGAATGGGCCATCCGATGCTTCCGGGAGACGCTTGGCTGCACGAGATCGCAGGGAGAAGTGCGCCACGATTCGGCGCTTGGGGTCCGTGCGTCAAGCGGGGAGGCATCTGCCCCGGTCGCTGGGAGTCCGTGGCCAGGAATTCCCGCGACGATGCTGGCTGGTGCGGCAGGAGCCCTTCTGCTTGGCGCGAAACCGCCTTAGAATAGACCGCTCGTGGTGTTCCCTGCCTGAGGATGCGGTCCGTTGCTGCGTCGGTTTTGTGCCGAGTCGTGCCGCGGCCGATGGCCTCTCCAGCCGGACCGTGCGGCGAGCACACCTTCACGGCGCGCCGCGTGGTCCGCCAACGCCCCCCCTGGGAGTTATGCCTGATGTCCGGTAGTCTGCCTGCGTCCAAGCTGCACGTGATGTTCCATCCCGAGTCGATCGCCGTGGTCGGGGCGTCCACTCGCCCGGGAACGGTGGGAAACGACATCTTCCGCAACCTGATCTTCAACGAGTTCAACGGTTCGGTGTACCCGGTCAACCCCAAGGCGAAGGCCATCCTTGGGGTGCATGCGTACCCGTCGCTTCGGGCAATCCCCAGCAGCGTGGACCTTGCGGTGTTGATCGTGCCGGCCGCCGCCGTGTTGTCGGTTGTCGACGAGGCGATTGAGAAGCAGGTCAAGGCCCTGGTGGTGATCTCGGCCGGGTTCAAGGAGATCGGCGCGAAGGGTGCGGAGTTGGAGTTGGCGCTGCGTCGCAAGGTGCAAGAGGCGAACATCCCGCTCATCGGCCCGAACTGCCTGGGGATCATCAATACCGATCCTGCGGTGGTCATGAACGCGGCTTTCGGGCGGAAGATGCCGGAACCGGGGAACCTGGCCTTCCTGTCCCAGAGCGGGGCCTTGTGCACCTCGGTGTTGGATTACGCCGAGGAGCGCCAGATGGGGTTCAGCAAGTTCGTCAGCTTCGGCAACAAGGCCGACGTCAACGAGATCGACCTGCTCAGCTACCTGGCCGAGGACGAGAAGACCCACGTGATCGCCATGTACCTGGAGGACGTCACCAACGGCCGGCAGTTCATCGAGACGGCCAGGAAGATCTTCTGGGAGA
>CAYSGY010000082.1:0-14489 GCA_964430315.1 uncultured Planctomycetaceae bacterium | reverse complement strand
CTCGACCCTCGACCCTCGACCCTCGACCCTCGACCCTCGACCCTCGACCCTCGACACTCGACCCTCGACCCTCGACCCTCGACCCTCGACTCTCGACCCTCGACTCTCGACCCTCGACCCTCGACCCTCGACCCTCGACTCTCTGCCAACCATCCCTCCATCCTCCGGAAGACTGACTTATGCAATCCCCTTGGGAGTCGGAACTGGCGAGCTTCCTCAGTCGCCTTTCCACGGTGCAGGAGCAGACACTCGATGTCCTTGTTCGGAAGGGCCGACTGCTGGCGAAGGCGGACCTGGCGGGCTTGACTGCCCTGAACACCGAAGAAGAGCAACTCGTGGCCGGGTTGCAGGAGTGCCTGAGAGAGCGGGAAGAACTCCTTCAGCGTGCCGGTCGAGAGGGACTTCCCGCCAAGGACATCCGCTCGTTGGCTGCGGCCCTTCCGAACGGATCGCGCTCGCCCGTCCAGAAGCAGACACGCGAAGCCGTTCACCGGGCCCAACTTCTCCGCCACCGCAGCCTGGTGAACTGGGTGGTGGTCCAGAAGACGCTCATTCACTTGTCCCAGTTGCTGGAGATTATCGCGACCGGGGGCAAGCTCCAGCCGACATATCATAAGGACGGGCCCGCCCCCACCAGCGGCGTCCTCGTTGACCGCGCCGGTTAGGCGGGTCGCGTAAGCTGCGCGTGCCATTTCGTTTGCGTTGACTGCGAAGATCGGTAGCAGAACGGCAGAGCCTCTTCCATGTCGTTGTTCGGATCGATCCGGCTGGCGTCGAATGCCCTGCGGGCGGACCAAATCGCCTTGCAGGTGGTCGGTCAGAATATCGCCAATGCGAATACGCCGGGATATATCCGTGAAGAGGTCGTCCTCAGCCCTGCGGCGACCCAGACGATAGGCACCCTTTCCCTCGGTCTAGGGGTCCAGGTTGACTCGATCGTTCAGAAGCTCGACAAGTATCTCGAGGGACGGCTCCAGGGCGCCATCAGCGATCGGGCGAGCACGGCGGCCCAAGAGGACACATACCTGCAATTGGAGCAGATCGTCGGGGAAACGACCGACACCGACATCAGCACCGCGATGACCGATCTGTTCAACAGCATTTCGGACATCCTCAACCAGCCCGAAGACGTCTCGGTGCGGAATCTCGCGGTGCTCAACGCGAAGACGCTGACCGAGCGGATCAACTGGGTGGCCGACTCGGTCAACCAGTTGCGGTCCGACATCAACGACCGGGTCGTCTCGATTGCGGACGAGATCAACACCCTGGTCGAGAAGATTCGTTCGCTGAACGTGAAGATCGCGGAGATCGAGGGGGGAACCGCCTCGAAGAGCGTGGCTGTTGGCCTGCGCGATCAGCGGGTGTCGGCACTGGAGGAGTTGGCCGGACTCGTCGACATCCGGGTCGCGGAGCAGGACTCGGGAAGCGTGACGGTTTACGTCGGCGGCGAGTTCCTGGTCGCCGACGGGATGTCGCGGTCGGTCGAGGCGGTGTTGTCGGGCGATCGCGGCATGGAGGTTGCCAGCGTCCGTCTCCGGGACTCCAATTATCCGCTTTCCGTCACTTCGGGCGAGTTGTACGGGCAGCTTGTTTCCCGCGACGAAGTGCTCGGCGGCTTCCTCGATCAACTCGACGATTTCGCCGCGACCTTGGCCTTCGAGTTCAACAAGGTTTACTCCAGCGGCCAAGGACTCCACGGCTACGACACGGCGACCAGCACGTCGTACGTGACCGACGCCGGCAAACCGCTGAACCAGGCGGGGCTTGCGTTCACCCCGGTCAACGGGGCGTTCCAGATCCTCGTCTACGATGCGGAGCATGGGACGACGCAGACCACGAGCATTGCGGTCCACCTCCTCGGCGACGACACCGATACGACCCTCCAGGACGTCGCCGACGCCATCCGCCGGATCGATTCGCTCGATGCCTCGGTCACTTCCGACGGCAGACTTGCGATCACCAGCAAGTCGGCGGACCATCAGTTCGCATTCGCCGGCGACACGAGCGGACTGCTGGCAGCGATTGGGATCAACACGCTCTTCACCGGTTCGACCGCTCTCAGCCTGGGGGTCAACGAGGCCGTGGCTTCGGACCCCGCCAAGTTCGCCGCCAGCCGGGGCGGCATCGGCGCCGACACCGCAAACGCGGTCGCACTCGCTGCGTTTGCCGGACAACCGATTGCCTCGCGCCACAACGAGTCCATCACGACGGTGTACGACCGGCTCGTGGCTGAAATGACGCAGCGTTCGACCGCGGCCCAGACCGCCGCGGAGAGCGCGCGGACGTTCGAGGAGACGTTGAACGGGCAGAAGCTCGCAATCAGCGGCGTGAGCGTTGACGAAGAGGCCGTCAACCTCCTCATGTTCCAGAAGGCCTTTCAGGCCATGGCCCGCTACATCAGCGTTCTCAACGACATCTTCGATACGTTGGTCAATCTCTAGCCCTCGGCATCTCTCGTCAGCCATGGCCATCGGCGGAATCCCCAGCACGCGTGTCAGCGACCAGTACGTCCGCCAGCGGCTGCTCGCCCAGGTGCAGTCCAACCAGGTCGAACTGCTCCGCCTGCAGACCCAGTTGAGCACCGGATACAGCTTCATCTACCCGAGCGAGAATCCGGTGGCGGCGCAGCGCGTCATGGCGCTGCAGCGGCTCCTGGAGAGCAAGAGCCAGATCGCGACGAACCTCTCGACCACCCAGTCGTACCTTTCCACCACCGATTCGGCCCTGTCGCAGGTTTCCAGCGTCCTCAACGAGGTGACCGGCGCGACGCTGGGCGTGATTGGGACCACGGCTACCGACGCCCAACGGGCGTCCGTGGCGCAGCAAGTCCAGCAGGCGATCCTCCAACTGATCGACACCGCGAACACGCAGTACCGCGGCCGGTATCTATTTGCCGGCTCCAAGACGGGGGTCCAGCCGTTCGAGTCGCTCGACGGAAACGTGGTGAGCTACCGGGGCGACGCAAGCCGTCTCTCGAGCTTCGGCAGCACGAACCTCCTCATCGACACCAATGTCACCGGTGCCGAGGTGTTCGGGGCGATTTCCGAAGGCGTGGAGGGGACGGTCGACCTGAATCCCGCCCTCACGTTCGAGACCCGGCTTGCGGACCTCAACGGCGGCGAGGGGATACGCTTGGGCAGCATCGCGGTCTCCGACGGCAGCAGCACCCGCGTCATCGACCTGAGCCAGGCCGAGACCATCGGCGACGTGGCTCGGTTGATCCGCCGATCTCCTCCGGAAGGCAACACGATCGACGTGGAAGTCGGCGCCCGGGGGTTGATCCTCGAGATCGCCTCGGGCGAGTTGACGATCACGGAAGTCGGCGGCAGCACGGCGGCCGACTTGGGGATCCTCACCAAGGCGGGCTCGTCAAGCCAGGTCGTGGTCGGCGACGACCTGGACCCCGCCCTCAGCGGCAGCACCCGCCTCAGCGACATCCTCGGCGCGCGGGCCCGCGCGGTCCTCCGTCCCGGCGGCGGCGACAACGACATCATCGTCGAGGCCGATCACAACGGCGAGGACCTCAACGGGGTGACGATCTCGCTGGTCAACGACGACAGCGTCCACGAAGGCGGCGAGATCGCCGTCTACGACGACGCGACCAGGACGCTCACCATCTACATCGACGACGGCCGCACCACCGGCCGCCAGGTGGCCGACGCCATCAACCGCGCGCACGACCTCGACGCCGAGGCCATGCCCTTCACGGCCCGCATGGATCCGCTGGACGATGTCCGGGGCGGCGAGGGGAGGGTCTTCAGCAGCACGACCGCCCCGGTCGTCACCCACGACGGCAGCGGAGGCGACTTCGACCAGGCCAGCGGACTTCGGATCGTCAACGGTCTCTATTCGGAGACGATCGACTTGTCGGAGGCCGTCTCCGTCGAAGACCTTCTCAACGCGCTCAACGGTGCGGACATCGGCCTCCTGGCAGGCATCAACGGGGGCGCCACCGGGATCGACGTGCGGACCACCCTGAGCGGCGCCGACTTCTCGATCGGCGAGAACGGCGGCCAGAGCGCCACCCAGTTGGGCATCCGGACCTTCCTCGCCGAGACGAGGCTCAAATCGCTCAACTACGGCCAAGGCGTGACAACCGAGGCCGAAGGCGTGGCCGATTTCACCGTCACGCGCTCCGATGGGTACAGCTTCGAGGTCAGCGTCTACGGGGCCAAGACCATCGGCGACGTCATCGACCGGATCAACGCCGCCCTCGATTCGGACGGGGAGGTCGCGGTCCGGGCCCGGCTCGCCGCTTCCGGAAACGGCATCGAACTGGTCGACACCAGCGGCGGGACCGGTTCTCTCACGGTGACGCGGGTCAATGGCAGCGACGCCGCGATCGACTTGGGATTGGTGGAGCCCGGCCAGGAGAGCCGCTCCACGGACGCCTCCGGGGGCGACGCCAACGTGTTGACCGGTCGCGACGTCAACCCGCAGGAAGCCGGCGGACTCTTCACCGCCCTGGTCCGGCTGGAGCATGGGCTGCTGAACAACGACACGCAGGAAATCGAACGCGCCCTGGCCATGCTCGAGGAGGCGCAAACCAACCTGACCTTTACGCGGGCCGAGTTGGGTGCCCGTCAGAACGCCATCGAGACGCTCCAAACACGGCTCGACGACGAAGGCGTTCAACTCCAGGCGGACCTGTCGGAGAATCACGACGTGGATCTCGTCCAGGTCATCTCGGACCTCGTCGCCCGACAGGCCGCGCTGCAAGCCGCACTCCAGACGATGGCGCAAACGACGCAGTTGACGCTTCTGGACTACCTGTGACGGCTGGGGGGATTGGGGACGAGATTCGCTCGCTCGAATTCCTTGCCGAAGGGGTCTTTTTGCTTGTCTTCCGTAATTGCCTGAGACGATAGAGCCAATGTGCGCCGCCGTATTCGTCTCACGGGCGGTCGCCGAGCAGTCTCAGGGAGGGGAAGGCCATGGAAATCCAGAGCACGCGTTTCGGCACGGTCGAGATCGCCGACGACGATGTGATCCGATTCGCGGAAGGATTGCCGGGGTTCCAGGAGTGCCACGCGTGGGTGCTGCTGGCCGACGGACGAAATGCGACCTTGGCGTGGCTTCAGAGCGTCGATCATGCGGAGGTCGCGTTCGCCGTCGTGAGTCCGAGCCGGTATGTGGCGGGATACCGGCTGCACGTGGCCCGCCGTGAATTGGAACCGCTGGAGATTAAGGATCTTCATGCCGCTCGCGTGCTGGTGATTCTCGGCAAGAGCGGCCGCTCCCTGACGCTGAACTTGAAGGCCCCCCTGGTGATCAACCTCGACCGTCGCCTGGGACGCCAGGTAATCGCCAACGGCGACCTGCCCGTGCAGCACGAGGTCCTCGGGCCCGCCGCACGCAAAAGAATCGCCTGAGCACGAAGGAGTGACCGATGTTGGTACTGTCCCGACAACGCGACGAGAGCATCATCATCGGCGACAACATCGTCGTGACGATTGTCGATATTCGAGGCGACAAGGTGCGTCTTGGAATCGAGGCCCCCACCGAGATTCCCGTGCATCGCCGGGAAGTCTTCGAGGCCATTCAGCGGGAAAACCTGCAAGCCAGCCGCATGCAGCCGAGAGACGTGTCCTCATTAAGGCACGCCCCCAGCACTCGCCACGCCCCCAAAGATGACTGAGGGAGACGATTCCCATGCGGAATTCCGTCTCCTTCGGGACCGTGGCTCTCCCGGGCTGAGACCTCGCCCCGATTCGATCGTGTCCGACGGGCGTGATCACTTCCTCTTCGAGGTCGTCTCTCTCCTCGCCCCCCATAGTGCAGGTGCGGTGCTAT
The DNA here is from genome assembly GCA_964430315.1 of uncultured Planctomycetaceae bacterium. GTDB lineage: Bacteria > Planctomycetota > Planctomycetia > Pirellulales > Thermoguttaceae > CALFBP01. The sequence continues at coordinate 8,696 of CAYSGY010000082.1, read as the reverse complement.
CGATTCGTCGCGATGCACCAGCGTCGAAGCAATAAATTGCCTAGGAATCGTGCTTTTGTGGCATTGTTTTGCCAAAAGTACCCAGATTTCCCATCCGATAAATTTTCCGAAGGTATTGTTGGGGGGTTGTCCTTCCGTAGTGGCTGCGCGGATCCACGCAGCGGTGCGGAAGGTTGTGTGCCCGGACGCGCACCCCTTTTTACGGAATCCAGGAAACGCATCGAACACCGCCGCGACCAATGTGGTACGCGGCACCATGCCACATCAAGGCCTGTCCGGAAGAATGACTCCCCGCACTCCGGCCACGGCTGGGCGCAACTTCAACTCTTGTAGAGGGTGTCTAGCATGACCCGTATCAACACCAACATCAGTTCGCTCACGGCACAGAACACCTTGGCCAAAACGAACGCCGCTCTGCAGACCTCGCTCACCCGGTTGAGCACCGGTCTGAGGATCAACTCCGGCAAGGACAGCCCGGCCGGGTTGATTGCCAGCGAGAGCCTCGGCAGTGAGATCGTCCGCACCGACGCGGCCATCGCCAACAGCGAGGCGGCCAACAAAATGATCGCCACCGCCGACAGCGCCCTGTCCCAGATCAGCTCCCTGCTGAAGGATATCCAGGGCCTGATCAGCGACGCCGCCAACAGCGGCACGCTCAGCGCCGCCCAGATTGCGGCCAACCAGCTCCAGATCGACTCCTCGCTGGCAGCCATCAACCGCATCGCCCAGACCACGAGCTACCAGGGCAAGAACCTGCTGGACGGCAGCCTCGGCTTCGTCGTGTCGAGCACCGACGCCGACTACTCCGTGGTGGAAAGCCTCGACATCACCCAGGCGAACCTCGGTTCGAGCGGCAAGATGAGCAACGTCACCGTCGACATCACCACCGCGGCCTCGAAGGCCCAGTTGACCGCCACCCTCGGCGGAGCCGCCAAGGCCACGACGGGAGCGATCGTGTTTGACGGCGGCGGCACCCTGACGATTACCGCCACCGAAAACGGCGCCGCCTACAACGACTACGCGGTGTCGTTCAAGGAAACAGCCGACGTCGGTGCCGCCGCGCCGCAGGTCGTCATCGATGAGCAGGCCAAGACGATCACGATCTACGTCAATAACGCCGCGGATACGGACATTGCCGACATCGACGCCGCATTCGACGTGGAGTGGATCGCCGACAAGTTCACGGCCACTTCCACCGCGGGCGACTACACCCAGGGCACCGATGACACGGTGACCGCCACCACGGCCAGCGGTTCCGACAACGGCCTCACCGGCGACCTGGTCATCGAGCTCAGCGGCAACACGGGCTCGCAGGTGCTCCAGTTCGAGAGCGGCACTACCCTGGCCCAGATGCTCGCCGCCGTGAACCTCGTGACCGACGCCACCGGCGTGGTGGCGACGCAGGGCACGGGCGGCAATGCGAACAAGCTCTACTTCTCGTCGTCGGAGTACGGCAGCGACCAGTTCGTCAACGTCAACGTCATCCGCGACGAGGGCTCCTTCGACACCGCACTCGACGCGACCCGCGACTCCGGCTCCGACGTGGTCGCCACGGTCAACGGCGTGTTGGCCAATTCCAAGGGCAACACCCTCTCGATCAGCACCGCGACCCTGAGTATGGAGATGAAGGTCGCCGCGGATACCTCCTCGACCAACATTGTGTTCGATATCGACGGCGGCGGTGCCCTGTTCCAGTTGGGGGCCGTCGTGACCAGCAGCCAGCAGGCCCGCATCGGCATCAACAGCGTCAGCACGGCCAACCTCGGAGGCTCGAGCGGGCTGTTGTACATGCTCTCGTCCGGCGGTGCCGCGGCCCTGGAAACCGACTCGACCCTGGCCAGCCAGATCGTCGATCAGGCGATGTCCCAGGTCTCGTCGCTGCGGGGCCGGTTGGGGGCCTTCCAGAAGACGACCCTCGACAGCAACATCGCCACCCTGACCGACACCCTGACGAACCTCACCGACGCCAAGAGTGCGATCACCGATACGGACTTCGCCGAGGAGACCGCCAACCTGACCAGGGCCCAAATCCTGTCGCAGTCCGGTCTGTCGGTGTTGAAGCTGGCCAACCAGAACCCGCAGCAAGTGCTCTCCCTGCTGCAATAGTCGCCGCCCACGGCATAAGGAGGAACCGCGCGGTCCGCCCCCACAAAGGGGGCGGACCGATCCTCCGCCCCGTGCCGGGCAGCAACGAGCACCCTGGACAGGGACTGGCTCATTTTTTCCGGCTCTTTCGGTTCTCGGTGCGAGAACCGCTTTGGACTGCGGCGACTGGTCGCCGCTTTCCTTTGGCTGACAACACGTTGCCACGATCTGAAGCGGCGACCAGTCGCTGCACTCCAAAGGCACGTGGGCTGCGTTTCGCACCCAAAGCCGCGCGGTCTCAGGCGTCCGAACCGCCGCAGAATTGCTGGGTTCGGCCTGGTCTGCCGGTCGATTCCTCTTCAGAGAAGGCCTTCTGCCTCATGTCTTCTGCCGCGCGCCGAGGTTCGCCATGAGCATCACAAGTTCGATCGGGGTGGTCAGCGGGATCGACTACGGGACCCTGATCGACGACCTCATGAAACTGGCCAACGCGCCGGTCGACCGGCTCACCAGCCGGAACAAGACGCTCTCGGCCAAGCAAACGGTGGTCCAGACCCTCTCGACGTACCTGCAAACCGTCCAGTACGCGGCAAAGAATCTGGGCAAGAAAGACCTCTTCGTCCAGTGTAACGCGACCACCAGCAACTCCGGCGTGCTGACCGCCACGGTATCCGGCGACGCGGCCGAAGGGACCTACCAGTACACGGTGCTGCAAACCGCCCAGCAGGGGCAGTACGTCAGCAGCGGACTGAGAAGTGCGAACCAGGCCCTGGGAGGAGGCGCCGTCACGATCCGTTTCGGCGATACCGTCGAACGGAGCGCCGCCTTGAATGAGCTGAACGGGGGGGAAGGCGTCCAGCGGGGCAAAATCCGTATCACCGACCGGAGCGGGACCTCCGCGGTGATCGACCTCTCCGCCGTGCAGACCATCGACGACGTGCTCGACGCGATCAACAACAACGACACGATCAACGTCACGGCCTCGGTGAAAGGCGGCTCGATCGTGCTGACCGACCACACCGGCCAGACCGACTCGAACCTCATCGTCCGGGAGGTCGGCAGCGGCACGACCGCAGCCTCGCTGGGGCTCTCCAAGATCAACGTGGACGCCGGCGCGGCTACCGGGAACGACCTGCTCCAGGTCTCCCGCAACACGCTCCTGAGCACCATGAACGACGGCAACGGCGTCCACGTGTCGTCGCTCCTGGCCGACATTGCGTACACGCTCCGCGACGGCACGTCCGGCTCGATCGACTTCTCGCCCCTGGGGTCCGACGACAAGGGCCAGCAGGAGACCTCGCTTGGCGACATCGTCGACGTCATCAACCGGACCGATCCGACCCGGCTGAAGGCCGAAATCTCGTCGGATGGGAAGCGGATCGTGCTGACCGACCTTACCACCGGTGACGGCGATTTTTCGCTGGAATCGCAGTTCGGCTCCACGGCCCTGGCCGATCTGGGGTTGGACGGCGAGGCGGTCGGCGGGGTCATTACGGGCCGGCAACTCGTCGGCGGCCTCAAGACCGTGTTGCTTTCGAGCCTCAACGGAGGCGCCGGCCTCGGGGAACTCGGCTCCCTGAAGCTCACCGATCGCACCGGGGCCTTTGCAACCGTCGATCTCTCCGGAGCGGAAACGCTGGAAGACGTGATCGACGCGATCAATGCCTCCGGCGTGGGAATCACCGCCCGGGTGAACGACGCCAAGAACGGGATCTCCCTATCCGACACCACGGGCAGTACGGCCGGCAACATGATCGTCGAAGACGCCGACGTGCCGTCGGAAGGCACGGCCGCCGCCCTGGGCATCGCCGCCGACACCGCCGACGGCTTCGTCAACAGTGGCGACCTCCATCTCCAGGTCGTTTCCACGGACACGAGACTGGGCGACTTGAACGGCGGGGCCGGGGTTGCCCTCGGCAAGTTCAAAATCACCACCAGCGGCGGCCACGTCGCCCAAATCAACCTGGCCAACACCGGCGCAGAGACCCTCGGCGACGTGATCCGAGAGATCAACCGCCAGACCTCCTACGTCCTCGCTACGATCAATGAAACGGGCGACGGCATCCTCCTGGTGGACCAGGACCACGGATCCGGGACGTTCTCCGTGGCCGACGTCTCCTCGACGACCGCTTCCGATCTCCACCTGACCGGCGCGGCCAAGGTGGGAGACTACGGCGGAACCTCCTCGAACCTGATCGACGGCTCCATGACGTACACGATCGAGCTCGACGAGGACGATACGCTCGAAGACCTCCAGGCCCGGATCGCGGAACTCAATATGGGCGTCACGGCCGGCATCCTCAACGACGGCTCCGGCGCGCCGTACCGCCTGACGCTGACCAGCGGCCGGAGCGGCAGGGCCGGCCGGTTCGTGGCCGACACCTCCGGAATCGCGTCGATGACCATGACGCAAACCGCCGCTGCCCAGGATGCCCTCCTCGTCGTCGGCTCGTCGGCTTCCACCGGCGTGATGGTGGCGTCGTCGTCGAACCGGTTCACCGGCATCCTCTCCGGCGTGACCCTGGAGGTCCGGCAGGCCTCCTCGACGCCGGTGACGGTCACGATCTCGGCGAGCTCCACCGACGTGGTGGCCAGCATCCAGGCGATGGTCGCCAACTACAACACATTCCGCAGCGCGCTCACGGCCGCCATGAAGTACGACTCGGCGACCGAGGCGTCGGGGGCACTCCAAGGCGACATCGCCGCCCTGCGGTTGGATACGGAGTTGTCGAGCCTTCTGAGCGGACGGCTCTTGAATGCCGGCTCCATCAAGTCGCTCGGCGAGCTCGGGATCGCAATCAACGACGACGGCACGCTCTCGTTCGACCAGGCGACCTTCGAGGCCAAGTTCGAGGCGGATCAGGACGGCGTGAAGGAGTTCTTCACCACCGCGAACACCGGCTTCTCCGCCAGGTTCTCGGAACTGATCAGCCAGTTGGGCGGAGAGGAGGACTCGCTCTTATCGGCGAAGAGCGACGCGATCGCGGCCAAGATCGAGGACAACCAGAAGAGGATCGACACCTTGACCCAGCGGCTCGAAAGGCAGCGCGAACGCATGGTCGCCGAGTTCGCCCAGGTCGAGGTGGCGATTGCCAAGATGCAGAGCAACCTCGATATCCTCGACTCGATCTCCTACTTGTGGGTGGATTCGCAGGATTCCAAATCGTCGAGCTCCTCGAGCTAGCGCCGGCATCGTTTTGCATCGCGTACCTCACGGAGGCAGGAAGACCCGCCCATGCCAGAACAAGCCCGCCAGCAGTACCTCACGACCGAAGTGATGACCGCATCGCCCCAGAAGCTGCACCTCATGCTCCTCGACGGGGCCGTGCGTTTCGTCCACAAGGCACGGCAGCACGGGGCTGCCCGGGAAGACGAACCGGCGCGCGAAGCCATCGCCCGCGCCAGGAGGATCGTCGCCGACCTCCTTGCCGGGTGCAGAAAGGACCTGGATCCGGACCTGGTCAGTCAGGTCACGTTGCTCTATGGGTTCGTGTACCGCACGCTCCTGGAAGCCGCCTTCACCTTCGACGACGCCAAGCTGGCCGGCGTGTTGAGAATCCTCGAAATCGAGCGCGACACCTGGCGCCAGGTGTGTGCCGATCTCGCGGGCCAATCCAGGTTGGAGCCGCAACACGCCTCCCCCCCGCGACCCATTCCCCAGGGGGTCTTCGACGTCCATCCGCGCGAAGGGCAGCCTGCACCGTTCTCCTTCGAGGCGTGACAGCGTCTTTCCGCCGCCTCGCAACGCCTCCCTCTCGGCCGGGAATCTGCTATACTCGGCGTCGTGGGATGGCCCGAAATGACCTTGTGCGATCTTGGGGGGGCGAGGCTCCTGCCGCGCCGCGGGACAGCCCCCCACACGTGCGATGGTCGCGGGCTCGGCAGGAGCCTCGCCCTCCCACGATTGGAAAACCCCATTCAGCCACAGTCGCCCAGCCCGATGAACTCCTCGCCCCGCCTCATTCGCGTCGGCCATAGCCCCGATCCCGACGATGCCTTCATGTTCTACGCCCTGGCCAAGGGGCGAATCGACACCGGCGACTACCGGTTCGAACACGAGCTGGTCGACATCGAGACGCTCAACCACCGGGCCTTCTCCGGCGAGTTGGAGATGACGGCCCTCAGCCTGCATGCCTACGCCCATCTCACCGACCGCTACGTGCTCTGCACGTGCGGCGCCAGCATGGGGGACCGCTACGGGCCGATGGTCGTCACCCGAGAGCCCCGCCCGCTGGAAAGCCTTCGCCGCGAACCGATCGCCGTGCCGGGCGAGCTCACGACCGCATACCTCGTGCTCCGCATGGTGCTGGGCCGCGAGTTCCCCCACGTGCTCGTGCCGTTCGACAAGATCCTCGACGCGGTCGCGGCGGGCGACTATGAGGGCCGGCCCGTCACGGCCGGGCTCATCATCCACGAAGGACAACTCACCTACGCCGAATCGGGACTCCACCTCGCGGCGGACGTGGGCCGCTGGTGGTTCGACCAGACCGGGCTCCCGCTGCCCCTGGGCGCCAACGGGGTCCGCAAGGACCTCGGGCCCGCGGTCATCGCCGACGTTCAACGCCTGTTCCTCCAGAGCATCCGCTACGGCCTGGAGCACCGGGACGATGCCCTCGACTACGCGATGGCCTACGGCCGCAACCTCGATCGCGACAAGGCCGATCGGTTCGTCGGCATGTACGTCAACGATTGGACGCTCGACTTCGGTCCGCGCGGGCGCCAGGCCGTCGCCGAGCTGCTCGCCCGGGGCCACGCCGCCGGAGTCATCCCCACCCTGGTGACCCCGGAGTTCATCGGTTAGCAGACTGCAATACCGGTGACACTTCAGCCGTATGAAGTTGCAGGAAGAGGAGAAGGGAAAAGGCAAAAGCGTGGGAAATGGGGAAAAGAAGAGGAGAGGGTCCCCACTCAGAATTGTGCGATCAAGGTGCGGTTTGTTGTCTCTCCCAGTTTTCCATCTCTTTCCCTTTTCCCTTCCCCTGTTCGCACTTCATTCCGCTGGACAGTTGCCAATACGGTAATACGGTCGCCCCGATCCCATGAGGAGGCCCACGATGACCCCGCGCGAGCGCGTGCTGGCGACGCTCAACCGCCAGAAGGCCGATTTCATTCCGCTGGACATCGGGGGCACCGATTGCTCCAGCATCCACGTGATCCCATACCAGAAGCTGCGGGCAATGATGGGGTTCGACGACGGGGCGATCCGGGCGGGCTGCCTGATCCAACTGGTGGCCCAGACCGACCGGCCGGTGATGGACGCCCTGGGCACCGACGCCGAGGCCCTCTGGTTCGGCTCGCAGCGCACCAGGCTCTGGAAGACGCCCTTCGGTGTGGAACTCGTCGTCCCCGAACGGTTCGGCGTGGAAGACCTCCCCGACGGCTCCTCCGTCGTCCGCAATGCGCAGGGGGCGATCTACGCGAAGCGGGCGGCCGACGCCTATTACCACGATCCGGTCGGAAACCCGCTGGCCAAAGTCACATCGGCCGCGGAGTTGGACCATTACGACGCCCTGTTCGACCGCTGGGATTTCTCCTACGTCTACGACGAGCCGATGGAAGCCCTGGCCGAACGGGCGAGAACGCAGTACCAGGCGACCGATCGGGCCGTGGTCACGCTCTGGCGCATGCACTACCTCCAGGCCGGCATGCTCCTGCGGGGCTACGAACAGTTCCTCATGGACCTCGTGGCCGACAAGGACCTTACCCACGCATTGCTCGGGAAGCTCCACCAGGCGTATCTGCGGCGGATCGACACGTTCCTTGAAGCGTTCGGCCCCTGGTTCGATATCATCTTCCTGACCGATGACCTCGGCACGCAGAAATCGGCGATGATCTCCAAGACCGTCTACCGGGAGATGATCTTCCCCTACATCGCCGAACTGGTCGGCAAGATGAAGGCGGCCGGCAAGAAGGTCGTGATGCACTCGTGCGGCGCGGTGTCGGCCTTCATCCCCTACCTGATCGAGATGGGCGTCGACGCCCTCAATCCGGTCCAGGTGAGCGCCGCGGGCATGAATCCCGCCGAGCTGGTGCGCCAGTACGGCAAGGACATCGCCTTCTGGGGCGGCGGCTGCGACACGCAACACGCCCGGAACGCCGCCGATCCCGAAGTCGTCCGGGCCGACGTGCGCCGCCGCCTGGCCGAGTTCGGCCCCAACGCCCACCTGGTCTTCACCCAGGTCCACAACATCCAGTACGACGTCCCGCCGCAGAACATCCTCACGATGCGCGACGAGTTCTGGAAGCAAACCCGGGGATAACAGGAAGGCGCGAGGCCAACGCCGGGCTGCCGTAGGGCACGCAGCCGGCGACGGTGGCGATCTGGCCGTGGCCTAGCCGTTTGCGGTCCGACTGGCGTCTGGTAGACTTGGACCTAGATGCCGCTTCGGACTGGCGGTTAGACGTCATCCTCGGGCTGACGGCCGCATCAGGCGTCAGATCGGACGTCAACCGACCTGAGACGACGGAAGTAGAATTGCCGTAACCTCTTATTCAGCAATACTTTGGATGGGTGGCCGAGTGGTCTAAGGCGGCAGTCTTGAAAACTGCTGTGGGCGTGAGTCCACCGGGGGTTCGAATCCCTCCCCATCCGTTCCGACCCATCCTGGAAC
>CAYSGY010000081.1:0-14644 GCA_964430315.1 uncultured Planctomycetaceae bacterium | reverse complement strand
GTACGGTCCGCACGTGGAAGGGGCCGACATCCACCGCAACCCGACCCCGGGTCCGACCGTGCCACGATCGAACAGGACTTCCACGATGTGAAGGAAGTCTGGGGCGCGGGCCAGCAGCAGGTACGGAACATCTGGACCAACGTGGCGGTCTACCATCTGAACCTCTGGATGCACACGCTGGTGGAACTCCGGTCCTGGAATTGCCCCCACGGCAGGCTCTGCGACCGCCGCCAGTCCCCGTGGGACGACCCCCAACGCCGCCCGTCGCATGCCGATCGCCGCAAGGCCCTACAACGACAGATCATGCAACACGAATTATCCACCCTTGCGGCCGTCCAGCCGTTGCCACGAAAATTCCTCCAACTGACCAAACGCCTTATAGCCTTGGCCGTGTAATCCAAGCCGTCTCTTCAGAAAGTGCAGTCCTTTTCCCTTCTCCTCTTCCTGCAACTTCATACGGCTGAAGTGTTACCGAAACCAGAGTATTGCGATTCTCCCAGGGGGGCTGTTCTTGGGGCCCGCCACAGTCGATCTCGAATTCCGCGCGGGAACGACGATGAACCACCGCATCGGACCTGCGAGCAACCCGCGCGCCGACCGCCATGCCAACTCGTTGGATGAACGAATTCGTAGCCCGGTCCCCGCGTCCTCCGCAGTGACATCAAGCACTCACCAGGGAGAGCGAGGGGACACGGAGGGGCGTGCGATGCGAGATCGCTCGTCCTCGCGATGCGCGCTTCATTCCGAAGCGACGTCGTAGGTCCCGCCGTCGTCCTCGTCCTCTTCGTCCTCCGGCGGCTTCTCGACGATGAACGACCGCCCGCACTTGCAGGTGGCCTTCTTGCCGATCGCCGACGACGTGAGCACGTAGCGTTTGCCGCACTTGGGACAGCCAACCGTGAAGCGTTCTTCCGGCTCGGGCATAGCGTTCTCCCCTCGTGAAACGAGGCGTCGGCCACACCAATTCCCGCGCGCTGGGAGCAACGAATCTCCGGGGGGAACCATCCGCCCGCGCGGGATGCCACGCTCCCCCCAGCAAAAGCGTAGCAAGACCCCGAAAGGGAAGCAAGCGTGGTTTCCGGAATGCCGGACGCCCACTGCCGCCGGCCCCGGCCGATTGCCGCCGTAGCACAGGCTTCCAGCCTGTCGTGGAACAGCCAAGATGGCTGGGCTGCGGCCGGATCGCCTCGACGCCGGGGATTCAGGAGCCCTCGCCGCCGCGGTTGCTCTCGACGGCGTCGATCACACACAGGTCGATCGGCCGGCAACGGCCGGGCAGCGTTCTCGCCGGCCTTGGCGATGGGGAGTCTTCCGCCTGCCAGCAGCCCGGCCACGGCAAGACCCGCACAAGAGCATTTCGCGACGTGCGATTCGGTGGGCCACGGAGTTTCGACCTGAATGGCCATCCGAGGTTACTGATCCTTGCCGATCGTCTGCGCACGAGCGGACTGGTACTTCGCCCAACTCGCGTACCAGGGCAGCGGTGTGTAGCGGCGGCCGAAGATGTGGCGTTGCGGGGCCAGTCCCCACAGGCCGCGCTGGAGCTTCTCCTGGACGGCCCAGAAGCGTTCGACCTCGGCCAGGCGTTGGGGCGTCCACTGGGTGCCGGGCCCGATCCGCTGGTGGATCTCAAAGAGTTGCTGCTTGAGTTCCCACTGGCGGCGGCGCCAGTTGTCGTTGGGCGTTTTCTTGAGGAGCGCCGCGAGCACCTCGCCCGATTTGCGCGGATCGACCGCAAAAGGCTTGCCCCAGGCCTTCAACCAGGCGGCCCACTCCTCGGCCGTCTTGGCATCCACGCCGAAGTATCGCCGGGCATAGGCCCGGAGTACCTCGTCGGCCGTTTGAAACCGGCCCGACCCAAGCCCGGCGAGAAGGGCCTTGTTGACATCCTCGAACACCCCCTCCGAATAGGCGGTGACGCCCGTCACGCCCTGGGCCCGAAGGTCCGCCACGGTCCTCTCCAGACGATCCGCGGCGATCACCGGTCCGAGATGCCCGTAGGGGTCCCGGGGACTCGCCTCTTCGGCGTAGCTGATGTGAACGAACGCCCCACGCCGGCAGCCCTTGGGCAGCGGCACGTCGGCGACTTTCGTGGCGCCGTAGGGCTGGTGCAGGAACATGAAGTCGATCCAGCCCGGGGCTTCCTTGTCGACCCATTGGGCGAACCTCCGGTGTTCTTCGGTTGACCACCACCAGCCGATCATGTCAATCTTGATCCCGGGGTGGTGGCGTTTGGCGATCCCATAGATCTCGTGCGAGAGCTTGGCGAACGTGAGGATCCATGGGTCGCACTCGGGGCAGCGGCAGCCCCCGAAATCGTACGGACCCGCGCTGATTCGCGCAAGCCGGACGCCGGATCGGGCCAGGTCGGCGAAGAGGTTTTCGTAGTCGCGGAGGATCATGGCCCGGGCCTTCGGCTTCGAGGGACAGATGAGCTGGCCGAAGACCCTCGCGTCCCTGGTGGCCAGCAACTCCGGCAGGCACTGGTCGAGGTAGACGTGGTTGGGCGTGATCGCCAGTCCGCACGGCAGCCCCACCGACTGCGCGGCCCGGAAGTGGAGCACCTTCTGGTCCCAGAGGGCATTGCCCAACCCGTAGGTGTAGCCCTTGGCGAAGGGGTCCTTGCAGTCGTCCATGTCGAACCAGTCGGCGTAGCGGTTGAACCCCCAGAAGGCCGCCTCCGCGAGCACCTCCCGCATCTCATGGTCGCCGAGCACCTCGTAGCTGTTCCCAAAATGGCCCGGGGCATACAACTCGCAGACGGCAAACGCCGGTTTTCGCTGGCCGGCCGGTGCAGCGCCCGGAACAGCCGAGGCCGGGCGATCCTCCGCACTGACGGGAAGCGGCAGGAACGCCGGCAGACTGATGCCCAAGAGGAGAACACAGCCGATGCCCTTGTGGTGAGGCAATTCGCTCATGGCAGACTCCTTGGATCGTACAACGTCATCTACTGCGACCCGCGCTCGGCGCGTGTCTCTTGACCTCGCCGGATGGCCGGCCGCAGGCCTCCTTCGCAACGGGCCACCTCCGCGCTGTACGCAGGTTTCCGCCGTGGCGAGGGCGCAGACGGAAGGTCTTCAGAAGATCTGGACACCTCCGCGCTCCAGCCGATCGTATCGGGGACGCCTCGTCGAACGCCCATGCCTCAGATGAACGAAAACCCTCCCTCTGTGCGATCGACTTCAGGCAAAGAGAGGAGTCTCCTCGCCTCTTCGTTCCTTCGCATGCTTCCAAGTCCCGCGGTCGCCCGCTTCAATTGAGGGTGTCCCACAAATGGGCGAAGCGCGTCGGCGGTCAGATGCCTCATATCAATGACCAGAAGATCCTCCAGGTTGGGCGCGTCTGCGATCGGCTGGAGATCATTCAAGCCTTTCATGGTCTCGATATGCACGCGTCGCAGCAAGTGTAGTCGTCCCAGGGACGGAAGGACAGTCACCCTCTTTAGTGCTTGAAGGAACAAGTACTGGAGCGTACGGATCTCGGCGATGGCGCTCAGGTCCGACAAACCTCTAACCAACCAGATCTCAAGGTACCGCAGCCTGCCAATCTCTGGCAGGAGCGTCACGTTCCTTGTTCCCCCGAGTGCCAGAACGAAGGAGAGCAGCCGCACAAGTGGTCTCAGGATGGAAAGGTCCGGAAGGGTTACGGAACACAACGCAAGGCTTTCGAGATTGACGAGGTGACCAAGGACCTCGATGTCCTTCTTGTGTCCTTCAAGGTAGAGATGCCGCAGTGACCGGAAGCGTTCCAAAAATCGAAGCGAGTGACTCTGCTTCCGTGTTTGTCCCAGCCCGAGGGATTCGAGTTCGACTGGAAGATAGTTGATTCCGGAGAAGTCTTTCAGATCGAAGATGTCTACCGCGAAATGGCGAAGAAAATCGAAATGGCGAAGGAACTCAAGATCACACTTATGAAGGTAGTGTCCGTAGACTCGAAACGTCACATCGGGGTAGTCACGCATGAATTGGGCGACCCGTTTCAGCTCGGAGTCTGATAGCGGTTCCGAGAACTGCACTCTCCTGCATCGCGGGTCCAACGGACGCAGTTGTTCATCCGTGACGGGCGATCTCAATTGACGAATGAAGGGATAATCTTCCATTTCTGCGTCGTTCTCCGATCCTGCAACTCGAATTCGAGGTCCGGAAGGAGGAGAAATCCTCGTTGGTGGGACTGCGCTTCGCTTGTCCCACCCTACTAGCTACAACTGCGATCGGATACGCGTTCGGAGATACTCCTCGAGGTTGGACTGCTCCTGCTGTTCCATCCGGCGGCGTTTTTCCTCGAAGTGTTCGTAACGGGCCTTCTCTTCGGGCGTCCAGGCGTTTGCTTCGAGGTAATTGCCGCAGTAGGGGACGGCCAGGTCGATCCAGCAGGCCAGCTTGGCGAGTTCTTCTCTTGAGAGCTTCACGCCGCGGTGGCCGTCTTCGAGCAGCTTCACCAGACGACTCCTTGCAGCGCCGGCGAAGTACGGGGGCAAGAGCGTGGGGACGGACTGCGCGTCGATCCAGTTCACCATTTCGTTCGGATGGCCTGTGAAGCAGATCGGACCCCGGTGAATGCCCTCGAGCGTGCTGTGGGTCAATGCGAGGTAGGCCTCGCTCCAACGTCGCTTGGCCACGGGATCGACCACTTCGCGGCTGAGGAGACTGAAGGATGCGTCGTCCGGGGGTGCGGTGGTCTGGAGACCTTCGGTCGCGGGGTCGGCGGGGTCGGGAGACCCTCGCCGAGCGCGGTCGGGGTCGGGAGAACCTCGCGGAGCGCGGTCGGGGTCGGGAGAACCTCGCGGAGCGAGGTAGGAAACGTCGGGCGGACTCAAACGGTGGCAGCGGGTGCAGTGGCGATCGAGGATCGGCTGGATTTCCTGGACGAAACTGAAGCCGCGCGGGGGGCCGTCGAGGCCGGCCAGCGCCTCGGCGGGTCGCGTCATCGCGGCTGGGATCGACGCGGCCTGGCGTGGCGCGGTATTCTTCGACTCGTGGCAGCCAACGCAGGCCACTCGCTCGCCAGGTTGCGCGGTCGACCAACTTCGCATGGTCTGCACCGCGTAGCCCCTGGAGTCCAACGCCTGGAAATAGACGGGGGTCCTTGCGGGCACGTGGAAGGCGGCCGAGCCGTCGTCGTAGACCTTCGCCTCCCCTAGCACGGTCTTGGGATCCCACGCCCCGTTGCCGACGGAGATGGGTGTGCTGCTCAGCGCGGCCCCCGCAGCCCCTTGGCTCCGGTTCTGGCCGATGCCGGCCGCACGGAAGCTGAGGGCCACGACCCGGAGCTTCTTGATCGTGCCGCGGGGAATGCCCGCAAGGCCCGGGCCGGCGTAGATGTCCTGGAGGTAGTACGTGCCTTGTTTCTGCCGGTAATCGACCGTGCTCGGGCGCGGCGGCGGCACGGGCCGGGGCATCAGGGGCACGGGCTGATTGCACGAAATCGCCGGATCGGAGACCAGCAGCTCGCGCCGTCCGTCCTGGTCCATCCAGTAGACGGCGAAGCGGCCCTTCGAGCCGGCCGGGCGGAAGGTGACGAGGAACTCCGTTTCGCTCAACGGATAGGGATACTGGAACTGGTCGCCCGCCTGGCCGTAGGCGTCGATCCGCACGGCCTCCGTCTTGCGAACCGGTGCGATCAACTGGGCCCCCTGGTTCTCCTGCCGTCCGCGCGACGGGTCCAGGATCCCGAGCCAGCCTTTCTGCCGCGTGTGGTGGCCCGAAAAGACCGCGACGACCTTCTGCGTGCCGGGAATGGCCCGCGCGTGCAGGATCGCCGTGGGGAACCAGGTATTGTTGCCGTAGAACACCGTCTGCCCGGTCCCGTCGGGGTTCATCTGAAAGAGGCCCTGTGGGAAGATCTGCCCACGATCGCTGTATTCCCAGCGGGTGTAAAGGACTCGGCCGTCGGGCGTTAAGGTCGGGTAGTTGGAATGGACCTGGTCGAACCCGAGGCGGCGCAGGTAGCGCCCGCCGCCATCGCACGTGTAGAGATTGCTCACTTCGGTCCACCAGCAATCGACCGTCTGCACGCACCGCGTGGTATTGAACACAATGTCGCCGTTCGGGGCATACGCCCCCTCATAGTCGGCGAAGCCGAGGCCGGAGGTCAGTTGCCGAACCGAGCCGTCCGCGACGTTCATCTCGTAAAGATGATAGTCGTCCTCGTTGAGCGACTTCTTCCAGGCGAAGAGCACCCGGCGGGCATCGTAGGAGACATCCGGATCGCGGATCACTCCCTTGCGGTCGTCCAGCAACGTGCGGGTCTCGCCGTAGAGGCCGCGCATCGTGAGGAGGCAGAGGCTGGCGCCCGGCTCGAAGTGACGCTCGGCCTGGGCGTCGGATTGGCCTTCGGTGTAGGCGTAGTGCGAGCCGCCCAGGTCGTAATGCTTCGTGAAGACGATCCGCGGGGCTTTTTTGATGAGAGTGTGCAGGCGTGCGGCCCGGCGTTCCGCACAGGCTCGAAGGTAGGCGTCTTCCCAACGGCGATCCCTCGGCCCGGCGCCGGCTGCGTGGAGCGCTGCCAACTCGGCCCGAAGCGGAGTTGAGGGTGTCCCCAGTTCCTGGACGACCGTATTGACGGCTTGTTGGCAGGATCGCCCCTGGAGCAGCCCGTCCTGAAGACGCCAGTCGTCGGAGATTTCTTGAGGTGGTCGGGCTGGGCCGTCGCAGGCGAGAGAAGATGCCACGTGCCAGCAGGCGGCCGCAGTGGCCAGGGAGAGAAGGAGCGTCCTCCGGTCAGGCATTGGGCGGCTCTCCTAACAACGGCGGGCAAATCCGCTGCGCGGACAGGCGGGCAAGCCCGCCCGCTACGCGGACTGCACGGACCACGCGGCTGCGCGGACTACGCGGCCCGCTACGCGGACAGGATCGTCTGAACTGTCTCGCATCGAGCAACGAACGGGCGGGGGCCATCCTAGCCGGCCATGTCCCGGGAGGCAAGTCTACGGGCGGCGTGCACGCGCTGTCGTGGCGGCCCGGCTGCGGTGCCGGACGTGCGGCGTCATTTCGTGCTGCTGCCTCTCGACCGCGGCGTGGATGTGGGCGATGTAGTCCTCGATCGAATGGTCGGAGAAATGGTCGATCCGGAAATGCCGCAAGCCATCGAAGAAACCCCGGAGCCGATCGACCACCCGATGCCAGCCCGCGACGTCCCGCACGCAGCCCCGGGAATCGATGTACATCTCGCGTCCGCCGTGGCGGTAGCCCCACCATGTGGGCGGCACGCGGGTCACGATGTCGTTGTTGTTCACCCAACGATAATGGACCAGCCGGCAGTAGTTCACATAGGCCCGATCCCCGACCCGCGGGCTGCCGTAAGTGAAAACCCCCTCAGGACGAGGGGTATTCTTGGCGAGGTGGCAGCGCCGGGCACAGACCGTCGCCATGGCCCCCCCTAGGGAATGCCCGGCAAACCACAGAGGTTTCCTGATGCCCTTCAGAGCCGGCCCGAGCATCGGCCAGAGATCGTCCACCTCCTGCTTGAAGCCGCTGTGGACGCGGCCGATCGTCTCGGCCAATACGGTCACGGCGTTGGCGTCGGCCTTTACGTCGTTCCATTCCGTGGGCTCCGTTCCGCGGCACACGATCACGCAATCGTGCTCGCTCTGAAACCGATACGCCTGGGCCCCGTCGTGGTCGAAGAAGAGCGACTCGTCGAAACCGATCTTCCGCACGCAAGTGAGCGCCGGCTCCGGCGGCATATAGGCAATTTGCGAAAGCTCGGCAAATAAGAGTGACTGCTGCAACCGCGTCATCTCGGCGATGGGATCGTGGAGCCGGGAGAAGAGGTCGATCCCGTAGAACCACGCTCGTTGCTCGGACTCCGTAGGGCGAGTGCTCATGGGACCACTCTGCTCCATTCGAGGGAACCAGGGAAAGGGAGTCGCACGGGATCGATCGCCAGGCTGCGGGACGGAACATACACCAACTCGGCCGATCGCCGCAAGGCGACTCCGCGCGTACGGTTGCCGTACCCGCCGCGCCTTGTTGACGGTTGGGGATCGAAGTACCATGGTGGCTCGGTCCATGGGTGGGGAAATCGGTGTTGGAGTGATGGAGAGGTCCTCGATGAAGACAGTTGTTCCGGGGGTTGCCTGCACGGTTGCCATGCTTCTGGTCTTCTCTCTGGCCGCGCGTGCGGACCTGATGAAGGACTCGCCCGTGACGTTCCCGGCCAAGGGGGCGCTGCCGAGCAAGTACCCGCCCGACTGCCCCTCGAAGGACCGCCAGACGCCCGAGGAAGGTTATGCGATCTTCGGCACGCCGGAGCGTTCGCTCGCGCAGATCGACAAGATCCAGGCCGAGATGGTCCCGGGCAAGTTCACGCCTCCCAAGCCCGACTGGCGTCACCTTCAGCGGACTCGCAAGATCCTCACCGAAGGGGGCGAACTCCGCTTCCTGGCCGTGGGCGACAGCATCGTGAACGACACCATGCGGTCCGGTTGGCTGGCGAAGCTCCAGGCGGCCTATCCCAAGGCGACGATTCGCGGCACCGTCTACGTGCGCGGGGGCGGCGGCTGCCAACACTATCGGGAGGAAGGGCGCGTCGCCAAGAACATCGCGCCCCTCCGGCCCGACCTCGTCTTCATCGGCGGCATCAGCCAGAAGGATCCTGAAAGCATCCGCGAGGTGATCCGGCAGTTGCGGGCGGCGCTGCCCAAGGTCGAGATCCTTTTGGCCACCGGGACTTTTGGCACGGCGGATCCTCGCGACCCGGCGGAACTGGCCAAGGCCCGGCACTCGGGAACCGGCGAGTACGGCGCGGCCCTGAAGAAGCTTGCCGACGAAACGAACTGCGCTTATCTCGACATGACCACGCCCTGGGCCGAGTACCTCCGTTCGACGGGCGTCCACCCGCACACGTTCTACCGCGACCGGGTCCACGCCAACGAGTACGGCGAGCAGATCCTGACGAAGATTCTCATGGCGTTCTTTGCACCCTAGAGGGGAGATGTATGGGGAACCATGTACTCTTGCGTGGCACAGCCGTCCCCGGCTGTGCGAGTGTCCCCAACGCAGCCAAGGGCTGGGGTGGCATGCTCTCGCGACGCGAAGCGTCGGGTGCGCATGGGAAGCGCCGCCACGCTGTCCATGCCGACCCTCGGCTGCGCCGAGTGACGGCATGCCACACAGTCGCGTTCCGGGACGGCCTCCTCGCCGTGCTGATTGCGGCGATCGTCCTCGTCGCACCGTCGGCCCGCGCGGGCGAGCCGGAGACAAAGAAGTTGAACGTCCTCTTCATTGCCGTGGACGACATGAACTGCGACCTGGGCTGCTACGGGCAACGCCTGGTGCGAACGCCGAACCTCGATCGGCTGGCGGCCCGCGGTGTGCGCTTCGACCGCGCGTACTGCCAGTTTCCCCTCTGCAGCCCGAGCCGCACGTCGCTCATGACCGGGCTGCGTCCGGACACGACCCAGGTCTTCGATCTCAAAAAGCACTTCCGTGAGGTGATTGCCGATGTCGTGACCCTGCCGCAGATGTTCCGCAAGGCCGGCTACTTCACGGCCCGCGTGGGCAAGGTCTACCACTACGGCGTGCCGGGCGACATCGGCACCAACGGGCTGGACGATCCCGCGTCCTGGGACCAGGTGGTCAATCCGCGCGGGCGCGATAAGGATGAGGAGCACAAGCTCACCAACTACACACCGAAGCGAGGCCTGGGCAGCTCGCTCAGTTTCCTGGCCGCTGAAGGGACCGACGAGGAGCAGACCGACGGCATCGGGGCAAACGCCGCGATCCGTTTCCTGGAGGCCAACCGCGCCAGGCCGATGTTCCTTGCCGTCGGCTTCTACCGCCCTCACTGCCCGTACGTCGCGCCGAAGAAGTATTTTGACTGGTACCGGCTGGCGGAGATCCCGCTGGCTGCGGTCTCCCAAGACCAGATCAAGCTGGTGCCGGAGCCGGCGTTGGCCTCGACGAAGCCTTGGCCTTGGTTCGGCGTGACGGAGTCCCAGGCCCGCGAGTCGAAGCTGGCCTACTACGCCGCGATTTCCTTCGTCGATGCCCAGATCGGCCGGGTGCTTGACGCCCTGGAGCGGCTCGGGCTGGCTGACAAGACCGTCGTGGTCTTCTGGAGCGACAACGGCTACCACCTCGGCGAGCACGGCCTGTGGAAAAAGCAGAGTGATTTCGAGGGATCGGCCCGGGTACCGGTGATCCTCGCGGCGCCCGGGCAGAAAGCCAAAGGCGAAGCGTGCATCCGGACCGTGGAACTGCTGGACCTCTACCCGACCCTGGCCGACCTCTGCGGCCTGACGCCCCCGGCCAACCTGGCCGGCAAGAGCCTCAAGCCGCTACTGGACAATCCCCGGGCACCGTGGAGCAAGCCGGCCTTCACGCAGGTCTGGCGTGGCGGCTTCGCGGGGTACAGCGTTCGCACGGAACGATGGCGCTACACGGAGTGGGACGAGGGACGCAAGGGCACGGAACTCTACGACTACCAGACCGATCCCCAGGAGTTGACGAACCTTGCCGGCGATCCGCAGCACGCGGCGACCCGTGCCGAGCTTAGGGCGGTGGTCCGGAAGAACTGGTCGGCCCCGTATCGGCCGGCGCAGAACCCCAAGAAGAAACCACCCCGGGAAAAGAACGGCTCCCGTCAGGCCCCCGCGTCGTGAAAGCCTGCACCCCGCGCCGGGCGGCCCGCATGCCTTTTCCGAGAGTGTTCAGCGAAATGAAGTGCGAAAAGGGGAAGGGAAGAGGGAAAGGGCTGGAGAAATGGGAAAAGCAGAAGACCGTGCCCTGCTCACACAATTCTGAATGGAAACCCTCTCCTCTTCTTTCCCCCTTTTCCCGCGATTCTTCCTTTTCCCTTCGCCTCATTCCTACAACTTCTTGCGGCTGAACCTTTACCCTATCTGCTACCGATGGACACCGCGAGACTCCAACCGTTCGACATGGCCCTGGTGGCCGCCTACCTCGTGAGCGTCGTGGCCCTGGGACTTTGGCTCACGCGCGGCGTGCGGACCGGCCGGGACTATTTTCTGGCCGGCAGGACGCTTCCGTGGTGGGCGGTGGGCATGTCGCTGGTCGTCTCCGACATCGGCGCCAAGGACATGGTGGGGCTGGCCGCCGACGGCTACCGCTACGGCCTGGTAATGATGAACTTCGACTTCATCGGCTGCGCGTTTCCGGTGCTGGCCGCCGCGTTCCTGTTCATGCCCTTCCTGTGGATCGCCGGCGTCTACACCGTGCCCGAGTACCTGGGCCGTCGCTACAACTCCGTGGTCCGCACGTTTTTCGCCCTGATTTGGGCCCTTTTCATGATGGGCACGGTGGGGACGATCCTGGTCAGTTCGGCGGTGATGTTCGAGGCGCTCTTGGGCTGGAGTTTCTGGTGGTCGGTGGGCATTACGGCGGTGATTGTCGGCGTCTTCACGACGACCGGCGGACTGAAGGCCGTGGTTCTCACCGACGCCCTGTCCTGTGTGGTGCTGATCGTCGGCGCGTCGTTGATTTGCATCCTTGGGCTCCAGCGCACCGGCGGATGGGAAGGACTGCAATCGACCATCGGGCGCATGGACTGGACGGCCCACCATTTCCATCTCGTGTTGCCCGCCGACCATCCCGCCTTTCCGTGGCCGGCCGTGCTCTTGGGGCTGGGCTTCGTGCTCGGGCCGGCCTACTGGATCGGCAATCAGGCGATTGTCCAACGCACCTTGGGGGCCGGGAGCCAGAACCAGGCCCGTGCCTCCTACGTCTTCTGCGCCGTGCTGAAGCTGGTCTTTCCCGTGCTCCTGGTGCTCCCCGGCTTGATCGGCCTGGCCTTGTTCTATGACAAGCTCGGCGATCCGAGCCAATGGGAGGAGGGGGTCGCCAACCGGGTCCTTCCGATGTTGGTTGTCAACTTGCTGCCCACCGGTGTCCTGGGGATCGTGGTGGGGGCGTTCATGGCGGGCGTGGTCGCGAACCTCGATTCCTACATCAACTCGGCGAGCACCCTGGTCGTTACCGACCTTTACCAACCCCTCGTGCCCCGCCGCAGCGACAAGCACTACCTCCGCGTGGGACAGTCGCTGGTCGTCGTCTTCCTCCTGGCCGGCGTGGCCTTCGCCAGGATCATTCAGCCGGTGTTCGGCTCGGTCTTCGAGGCCTTTCAGACCTTCATGACCTTCTTCCAGGGGCCGCTCCTGGCCCTGCTCCTGCTGGGCATGCTGACGCGGCGTGCCACGTCGCACGGGGCCTTGGCCGGCATGCTCCTGGGCGTGGGAACGGCGGTGGCCCTTAACGGGGCGCGGTTCGCTCTCGGCCGGGAGTACAGCGTCTCTTATCTCTGGGTTGCCTGGTGGTCCTTCGCTGCGGCGATGGCCGGGACCGTGGTGGTCAGTCTTTTCACTCGTCCCTATGACGTGGAGAGACTCCGCGGGCTGGTCTGCTGGATTCCACCTCGCGAGGAGTCCTCCTCATGAAAACGACCGCGCTCTTGCTCGCCGCTGCCGGCGCTGCTTCAGGCAACGGTTCGCCGCTCTTGGGAAAGGCTGCCTTCGTCGGCGTCTTCGCGTTGCTGTTGCTCTGGCTGCTCTTCATGCCTTCGGCCCTGATTGACCGGGAGGGCGCGCGCAAGCCGTGGTGGCGGAACGTCCGTTTCTGGGCTATCGTGGTGACGATTGCCCAGATCGGCGTCTATTGCTATTGGGGCTGAACCACCGCTGGCCGGCCCTGGCTTGAGGCGGCCGATCCGTGGCGGGTATCATGGGGTATTGGTCCCGGCGAGCGAGGGTTGCAACTCCACGGCCTCGCACCATGATGATTCCCAAGGAGGATGTGAGATGATGAAGAGGTGGTTCTTGTCCTTCGGTCTTTGGACGGCCATCAGCTTGACGGCCCGGGCCGGCGATGTGGCGGGCTCCCCCATCTCGGGCTGGCAGCCGGGGATGCTCGACATCCACCAGATCAGCAGCGGGCCAGTTGCGCCGGCCACATCGTGCTCCGAGTTACGCCGGGCGGCGACCAGTTCCGCGTGGTGATCGTCGACGACGCCTCGGAGAGCCGCCGGGTGACGAAGGTCTTCGGGCCCTACACGTCCCGTTGATCGCATGCCTCGCCGTGGATCGTCCGGGACCTGCGGGTCCGGGAGCCGTTCAGGAACGGGAGAACGAACAACTCGACGAATGCCGAAGCCCGCGGGCCGCAGCCCGTGGGCTTTTTTGAGCAACGAATTGGTCGCGTTGTTAGGTTGGGGCGGCTTACTGGATCAGACGAGCCTCGATGTCCGCGATCTGGCGGTTGACGAATTCGTCGGTCAGGAGCCAGTCTTGATAGAGGCCTTCGATCTGTCGCATGTACCACTCGACCGACGACCTAGTCAAGTTCCGCTGCGCGTTCTTCGGCCGATCCTCATCGCGGATCGGCGGGCGAACGCGGTCGGCCGGCGGCTGGTAGGAGGGATCGTAGACCAGGACCGGGAGGGTTTCCGCCGGCAACAGATGGCGCCAGAGGAAGGCCTGCATCTTGTCTTCGGCCGGAACGGCCTCGTGGACAATTTCCCGGTCGCCGACCTTGGCTGTGCCCACCACGGTGACGTTGACCGGCTTCTCCATCTCCGTAAGGTTGCTCTTCAGTCCGAGTCCCACGACCTCTTGCTTGGGGCCAATCGTCGCGCCACCGGATTCGAGCCCTTGCGGCAGGTCTTTGAAGCTCAACTTGATCGGCCCGTCGAATCCGTCCCTGCGGATGGCGTAGACGGTCACGCCGGCAGAGCTCTTGCCGCGAATACAGATCCTCGATGGGGCGAGCCGCAGCTCGAAATCGGGTTGCGGCTGGCTGATCCGGAGCCGGTAGGCGTATTCCTTACCGGAATGCCGCCTCGTGTCGGTGAGATGAATGTAATACTTCCCGTCGGCGGGGAGTTTCACCATGAGGTAGGAATCGGCGTGGTCGGTATTGAGCCCCGAGGCGGCGTCGTAGTGGTCGTCGTTCAGCGCGATCACCTTGCCGTCCGCGCTGGTGACCTTGATGAACGAGTCGAACGGAGAGTGGAGACGGCGTGCCTGGACTTCCGCGACGATGGTCTCGCCGGCCTTTCCCTCCATCTCGAAGACGTCCCAATCCCCCGGGCGGTCGGCCCACCCGTTGACGATGATCGGCAGAGTCACCTTCTGTGCCTTGGACGGCTCGTCGTTGGGTTCCTTATCCAGGCACTCGGGGAGGGTGTCGAGGACGAACGGCATGTGGTTGGAGGCGAACTTGCCGTTGGTGGCGGCAAGCAAGTAGCGTCCCGGTTTCGCATCCTTGGGGGGCGGCTCCAGCTTGGTCTTGTCCAGATTCCAGCCGACGGTCTCGATCTGCACCGGCTCGCCTACGCGGGCGCCCAGCGGGAAGATGCTCGTCACGTAAGGCACCTCGCCGATGGTAATCCGATAGACGAAACTCTCACGGCCGCGGAACAGCGCCTCGTTGATGGTCAGCAAATAGTCGCCGTCGTCGGGGATCTCGTAATAGATGAGCGGATCGGGGTTGAAGCGGAAATCGTCGCCATAGGCGACCTCCTTGCCGCCGGCGTCGTAGAGCTTCAGCACGGCTTGGAGCCAGCCGGGAACGCCGTCGGGGACATAGGGGACCAGGTCCCGGGCCTTCACGGCGATGACCAGCCGCTGTCCCTTGGTGGCCTGGAAGCGATACCGGTTCACCTCGCCCGCCGCGATCTGGCCGTTCATCGT
>CAYSGY010000080.1:0-14833 GCA_964430315.1 uncultured Planctomycetaceae bacterium | reverse complement strand
ATCCCGGTCGTTCGCCGAGATGTTGGAAAGGACCATCCGGCAGTACCAGAACCGCGCCCTGGAAACCGCCCAGGTGATCGCCGAGTTGATCGATTTGGCTCGGCACATGCGCGAGGCATACCGACGCGGCGAAGACCTCGGGCTCACCGACGACGAGGTGGCGTTCTACGACGCCTTGGAAGTGAACGACAGCGCGGTCAAGGTGCTCGGCGACGAGACCCTCCGCACCATCGCCCGCGAACTGGTCGATTCCGTCCGCCGTAACGTGACCATCGACTGGACCGTGAAGGAGAGCGCCCGTGCCAAGCTCCGCACCATCGTGAAACGCATCCTCCGGAAGTACGGCTACCCGCCCGACAAGCAGGAGAAGGCCACGCTCACCGTGCTCGCCCAGGCAGAACTACTGTGCAAGGATTGGGCGGCGTAGGCGTTCTCTCGCACGCACACGACTTGCGCGCAGACGAACGACGCGTCACCATAACGTGGTGGACGCCCGACCACCCTTTGTGCTAGAACACCCCCATGCCCGACACCATCATCTGTCCCAAGTGCAAGTACGAGATCGAGGTGACGGAAGTCCTCTCCTCGCAGCTTCGTGACCAGATCCGTAAGGAATACGATGCGGAACTTCGCAAGAAGGAGCAGGAGTTCCAGGCCAAGGCCCAGGACCTTCGCCGACGCGAGCAGGCCGTCGAAGCATCGAAACAAGCCATCGACGCCGAGGTCCAGGTTCGCCTCGCCAAGGAGCGTGTCCGTGTTGACCAGGACGCGCTGGCCAAGGCCCGGGAAGCGGTAGCCCTGGAAATCCAAGACCGCGACACGCAGCTTGCCGACGCGAAGACCAGACTCCAGCAGGCCCAGCAGGCGGAACTCGACCTTCGCACGAAGACCCGCGAACTGGAGGAGCAGAAACGCGAGTTCGAGCTGACCCTCGCCCGTAAACTCGACGACGAGCGGCAGCAGATCCGCGACGCCGCCAAGAAGGAGGCCACCGAAGAGCGTGCCCTGAAGGAGGCGGAGAAGGACAAGATCATCGACGACCTCCGCAAGCAGATTACCGAATGGCAGCGCAAGGCCGAACAGGGTTCTCAGCAGGCCCAGGGCGAGGTCCTCGAAATTGAACTGGAGGAGACGCTCCGCCGTGCCTTCCCTTTCGACACAATCGAACCGGTGCTGAAGGGTGTTCACGGTGGCGACGTGCTCCAGCGTGTCCACGACGCCAACGGTTGCTTCTGCGGCCTCATCCTCTGGGAATCCAAGCGCACGAAGACCTGGAGCGATGGTTGGCTCCCCAAACTCCGTGACGACCAACGCGCCGCGAAGGCTCAGATTGCGATTCTCACGAGCATCGAAATGCCCAAGAACCTCACGACCTTCGGCTGCATCGATGGCGTGTGGGTCACCAGTCGCCCGTGTCTCATTGGTGTTGCGACCGCTCTCCGCGCCGGCCTCATCGAGATCGCCGCCGCCAAGCGTGCGACCGAAGGGCAGCAGGGCAAGATGGAGATCCTCTACAACTACCTCTCTGGCCCGGAGTTTCGCCATCGCGTCGAGGGCATCGTCGAAGCATTCATGACACTCAGAAGTGATCTTGAGGCCGAGAAACGCGCCATTCAGAGAATCTGGGCGAAACGTGAAAAGCAACTCGACCGCGCAGTCGCGAACACCGCCGGTCTTCACGGCGATCTCCGCGGCATCGTCGGCGCGAGCCTCCCGCAGATTGAGAAGCTGGAGTTGCCCGCCCTCACAGACCAGACCGACGGAGACGCTCCAACCGACGATGACACGAACCAACCCTGATCGGAAGACCGTTTTTCCATGAGCCCCCGCAAACCGACTGAAGACAAAACCCGCTTCACCCTCTGGCTCCCCACCGCCACCGCCCAGGAACTTGACCGCCTCCAGCGCGACCTGGGCAAGCTCTCGGTATCGGAGGTCGTGCGGGACGCCATCGAGGTCTACATCTCCCTCCTCAAGGCCCGCGAGCGGGGGGTTCGGCTCTTCTACACCGAGGAGGAAAGCGGCGACCAAGGCCGAATCTGGCTCCTCCCCGGGCCGCCACCGGTTTGACGAATTTGCGGCAATCCACCATGTAGTGGGGTTGCTGTCAGACATAACGCCCATATAATCAGACGAAGTGCGGGACCTCGCCCCGTTCAACTTCGGCCTGATCATCGCCTACTTGGTGCCGGGTTTCGTGGCGTTATGGGGAGCAAGCTACCACTCCGAGATCGTCCACGGCTGGCTGGCCGCTGCGCCCCGCAGCGCGCCGACGGTCGGCGACCTCTACTACGCGACGGTCGCGTCGGTCGCGTGCGGCATGATCGTGAGCGCCTTCCGCTGGGCCCTGATCGACACCGTTCACCACTGGACCGGTGTGCGGATGCCGCCGTGGGATTTCTCGCTCCTCCGCGACCGGCTCGACGCCTACCAACTGCTCGTCGAGTTCCACTACCGCTACTACCAGTTCTTCGCCAACATGCTGATCGCCCTGGCGTTCAGTTCCGTCGCCCATGCCCTGCGCCCGGCGGCCAACTCTCTGGCATGGTCGCTTGCCGACACGGCGCTCGTGATCGTCTGCGTCGTTCTGTTCCTCACCTCGCGCGATGCCTTGCGGAAGTATTACCGCAGGGCCGGCGAACTCCTCAAGCACCAGGGAAAGGAGGTGTGTCATGGCGAATGGTGGCGACAAAGCCCACCATCCCGCGCCGAAGAGCGCGGAGGCCAAGACCGCCGATGCCGCCAAGCAGGCGAGCGTCCGGCAGTCGAAGCCCCAGTCCACGGCCAAGCCGCGGACCAAGTAACCCCGGCCGGTAACGCCGGCTGACCCAAGCGGCACGCGCAGCGTCCGCTCGCGGGCGGCTGGTGAGGCGATGCACGCAGCACCCCCTCACTCCTCGCTCCGGGACGACGGTGCCTCGTGCCCTCCTTGACACTTCCCCCGAGAACTTGGCGAAGTAATCCGCAGTTCACTCTCTCCCCTCTTCTCCGGTGCGAAAGCCTACCGCGCCATTTTCCTCCGCGCCGTCCACCGCCCACGGTTGCACGATCGTCCACCCCTGCCGTATGCTTCGCCTAACCCACTTTAGGTGAAGTGAACTATCCCCTCCCCGATCATCGGCAATTCCAGAACAATCGAGGCCGCGAGTCAACCTCTGGCCAGCCCGACGCCGCCCATCATGCGTCGGACCACGGAACCAGCCAAAGCGCAAGCTCTCCGCTCATTCCCGCGTTCCAGGCACCGTGGGAGTTGACGGTCCTCGACTTCCGTCGCCGATTCACCGAAGCCCGTGATGCCTGGCTCGCCCGGTCGCCCTCCCGAGACACCCGCGCCAACTACGCGAGGGACCTCTCACAGTTTCTCCGCTTCTGTGGCATTGAGGCGATGCACCTGGAGGCCCTTGCCACCGTGCGGCCCGCCCAGGTTGCCGCGTGGAGGGACAGCCTGCGCGAGCAGGGCCTGCGCAACAGCTCCATCCTGCGGAAGATGACAGCGCTGCGGTCGCTCTTCTCCTACCTGCAAACCTACGGCTACAGCGGCGCGAACCCCGCCCATTCCGACTTCGTGGAGTCGCCCTCCGTTCCCCGCGACGGCAAGACGATCGGCCTCTCCCCCGAGGACTGCCGGCGGCTCCTCGACGCGCCGAACCCCGCGATCCCGGCCGGCGTCCGCGACCGCGCCCTCCTCGCCGTGCTCGCGTACTCGGCCTGCCGCGTCGGCGAGGTCGCCAAGCTCAAGGTCGGCGACTACAAGCTCAACGCCGGCCACAAGATTCTGGAGGTGTACGGGAAGGGCGGGAAAGAGCGCCGCGTGCCGCTCCACCCTGAAGCCTTCGAGCGCATCGAGATCTGGCTCGACGTGGCCGGCCTCCGGGACGCCCCCAATGGTCCGCTCTTCCCTCCGGCGAGATCCGCCCGGGCCGATGGCCGTGACGGCTTCCGCGACGATCCCCTCACGCGCCGGGCGATCCAGCTCCTCATCAAGCGCTACGCCCGCCGCCTCCACCTCGATCCCGCCGTCACCGTCCACTCACTGCGCGTCACCGCCCTCACCACCGCTCGCGAGCGAGGGGCCGACATCATCGACCTCCAGGACTTCGCCGGCCACCGCGATCCACGAGTCACCTTGAGCTACATCCGCACTCGCGATAGGCTCTCCAAATCCCCAGCGTACGTGCTCAAGTACTGAAGGTGCTTCATCTCGTTCTCCGATCTAAAGCGGCGTCCACTTCGCCTAACCCCCAGTACCTCGAAAGCCTCTGCGTCATAGAGCCCGCCTTTTCATGAGGTGCCCCATAGCCTCCCACCGCATCCTGAGATGCTTCAGTGCGTCGCACCGAAGCGTCCAAGCTTGCCGACGGAGGCACGTATGTCTCACAATGACGATGTTGTCAACGGAGCGTGCGAACTTGACGGGGGAAGCACCGGCCCAACCCGCGTGTCCTACTTGTGCGTGTCCGAGATTTGACGGCATCGTGCGGCTAGAATAGCGGCTGCCGAACGAAACGTTGAAGGAGTGAATGAAATGCCAACGAAGCTGGAGGCGGCCGTGTACGGAGTGTTGGGGGGCGACGGAGGGGAGAGATGGAAGAGCCGCCTGCGCGCTCACGTTAAGGGTTCGATCGTAAAGCGGGCGAGAAGTCTCCTCGGGTTCCCGCCCCTCGCCGTCCCGGCGGAGTGGGACTCCCTCGACGATGTCGATTACCGAACCGCGACCGCCGGGAGCGTGCAGGAATGCGCCGACGAGGTAGCCCGAAGACTGTCCAGCGAGGACCCCTCCTTCGCTGACTTCAAGTCGGCCGTGGGTGGGGTTGGCCTCGGTCTGACCAGGGCCAAGCTTGCGAACGCTTTGCGGCCCGAACTCCTGAAGCTAATCGAGCCAGCGGCCGTCCGGGATTGCGCCGAAGCTGTCACTCCCGAGAGCGTTTGGATCGATCTCGCGAACCTGATCGCTGTTGAGATCCACGCCGCCGAGAGCGAGACCCCACCCCAGAGCGAGGCCGACTGCTTGCACTGGTCGCTCCTTGCCGCGTTCTTCCAGGTGACAAAAATCCCTGATGCTGCTCGGCTCGGGAAGACGCTCCGCGCCTGCCTCACCAGAGGTAGGTTCAACGTCCGGGGAAGCCTACTCCGTAACGTTGAGCGGACGAGCGCCAGGGGCATCGTTGACTCTCCCGTATCGCACGTCGCCTATGCCACCGTAATTCTCGCCCCCGCGCATAGAGCTGTCTCGGAACTGCTGGCGTCCGTCGCCGAAGAGTCGGTGAAGATCCCGGCATCTCAGGGATTTGCGATCGCCACCATCGGCGAGCAGATCAAAGCCAACCCGCCAACGATTTCGCCGGAAGACGCGAAGAAGGGGATTACCGCAGAGATGGCTCTGAACTCGCGAGTCTTCCGGTATCAGCAATACGAATACTCCGCACTCAGCTTGTCGGCGTTAGCGGCCACCGAGTTCTGCCTCCGTTGCGCGACGGAGGCGAGCCCCGCCTTACAGCTTGACCCGCGTTTCGCGGGGCAGGCTGAGATCGCCGCGGCGCTGACGCTCACGGAACCGCTCAGGACGGACCTACAAACCCTCTTCGGATCAACGGGGCCGAACTTCAGGAACAGATCGTTGCACGGGGGCTTCCTAGAGATCGAAAGCAGGCGGACGGAAATGACCATGTATTCTGGATTTGGGGCCGGGATCGGCGTCCCAATGCTCAACCTCGACACGGACCCCTACATCCCGAAAAACGCCGCGGCGATTGCCCTCAACCACCTGAGTAGGCTCGATGCGGAACTGGCGCCGCAAGGTCAGGTACATCCCGGATCAACAAACTGGACCAATCATTTTTGCCTTGACCATGCCGACCTTGCGTTCGCCACGGGGTTGCGCCAGCCGATGGTCGAACTGCTCTCGAATGACGCCAAAAGGCGGACCATCGTCGGTTTCGTCGGCAAAGCGTTCCCATGCCTCTCGATCCCCGTTCAGCTTGGGTTGATCGGCTGGTCTAACCCCAAGCCCGGCGCGAGCCCCATCCAGTTGTTCGCACTGCTGGCGGTGATTTTCGAGCCGGCGATGCGACTCGTGGCCCACGCCGCGGGCTTCCCGATCTTTCGGAGGGGCAGCTCGGCCGACGTTCGCGTGACCCGCTACCTGATGCTCGACGATCAGGGCCTCTTGGCGTCCCCCTTCCTCGACTGGATCGAGGCTGGATTGCCCGCCGCCGAAAAGGTCGACATGAGGAAGACGATCAGAATCGGCGTGCGCTGTCGAGACGCCTTCGCTCATGGCGCGATTGCGACGTTCGAAGAACCAAAGAGGAAGGCATACGGGGCGGTGATGGCGAAGTCGATTTGTCTTCTGGTCACCGCTGCCATCAACCATAAGGTGTAGGCTCAAGAAAGTGCGGTAACCACTGCCCCCTCTCAATGCCCACTAACCTACACGAATAGGCGTCAACTAGATACCGGTGTCACCCGCAACTGAGCGTTACACACATCGATCACATCGACCGACGCCTCCGGTCCAGCATTGTGAGGACTAGACCAGTCACTACCTCTGCGCTCTGCCCGATCTCCCATCACCCACGACATTGCGCATCTTCGCCGAGAGCACAATCACAAATTGCGCGGACGCACAAGAAAGGGCCCCCAGCCGTCGCTGAGGGCGCTCCCTGCACCGGAGCGCAGGGAGTACGTGGCTCTGTGCGGTGACAGAACCGGGTTCTCATCTCTTGTTGGCCTGTTCCTGGCACCAGAGATAGGCGAGGCGGGTTACCTCGATCAGGTGCGGGAGGTCCTGGGGGCGGAACGACTTCGTGCGTTTCCACTCCTCACCGTCGTTGTAGCTGCGCTGGACGGTGACGTTGAAGACGAGGCGTGCCTCGTCTCCCTCCCCGACCTCGTTCTCCCAGACCGACGCTTCGATCAGGGAGCCGCCGGAATTGAACGGCCCCACGGTGTGGACGGGCTTGTTCGCCTCGCCGCCGTTGCCGTTGCCGGCGCGTTTCTCGGTCTTCGCCATGACGATGCTCCTTTCAGGCAAGGGCCAGAAGTTGGGAAGCCTTCATGTCGGCTTCGGTTCGCTCGCCCGCGTTGGTCATCTCGCGGGAGAGTTGCGTGAGGGCGTCAACGACGCTCCAGATGGTGAACGCCCCCTTCTCGCCGGCGATCTCCAGGGCCCGCTTGGCGAGCTTCTGGAGGATGCCGTGCTTCTTCAGGAACTTGGCGGCTTCTTCGCCATCCTGCAGCCTGGCTTCCATGGCCTTCTTCACGGCCGCGACGAATCCGTCGCGCCGCTGGTCGCGCTTCGCCACGAGGTCGCCGATGATGCGGCGGATGTCGGCGAGCCCTTCGCCGACGCTCGCGGTGTGCTTGCGCGTCCAGGAGACGACTTCCGTGGCGTCCCAGACGATGTGGTTGGCACAGACCTTCTGGAACCAGAACGTCTCGATGCCCAGAGACCTCCGTCCGACTTCGGAGTTCCAGACGAAGAATCCGGGGGCGAAGGCGTCGTCACCGATCTCGCACCATCCGTTGGGGTCGACGAGGAAGCAGAACATGTCTTGCTCCCCGGCGTAGAGTCCCGTCGCTCCGTTGAATCCCTTCCGGGGCGGCTGAAAATCGACGGCGAACTCTCGAATGGTCATGGCGAGGTCGGCATCCCAGAGCCTTGTGTAGGCCGTGCCGTGGATGGAACGCACGTGCTCGCCTTCAACGAGCAGTTGCAGGGGCTTCTCGCCGCCACGCGGCAGGGTTTCGTCGAACACGAGGCTCGCGGTCGCGGGCGAGAGTCGATTGATCGTCTCGTTCGCGACACCTGCTTGGCGGCAGAGTTGGGTGAACGACCAGGCGTTCATCGTGAACGGCTCTGATCCCACGCGGAGCGCAAGGGCTCCGTTGGCCGTGGTGCGGATCTCCCGCGGCGGGCGCCAGAGGTCTTGGGATCGCTCCTTCTTCGTCTGGCAGTACTGCCAGAGCGATTGGAGGTCCTCGTACCTCTCGTCATCCTGACGGCGGAAGAGCTCACGGCTGGCTCGGGTGAGCTGCATGAGAGCATCTCCTCTTAAAGAAACAGGAACAGTGGTGGAAATGAGCGAACGATGGGGCAGTCCCATCTGCGGGAGAGTACGCCGCTGCGGCGGCGCATCGCAGAAATCCGCCTTGACGGGCGGTGGCACCGTTTGTGAATCAAGAATTCAGCGGTGGGATGCTACGACTGCGGGCCGGATTCACCCGCGGTGCCGTCAGGAAACGGCGGCGCAGCCGCAGCCACACGGTCTGCCCTCGCCGCCAACCACTGCTCAGCGGCGGCCGTGAGCCGTTGCCTCATCTGCTCCGCTTTCTCCCGTGCCGTCTGGACCTGATACGACTCCAGCAGCGCCCAGTAACCCAACTGGGCGATGAGCCGCCTGCGTTTGTCGTCCTCCTCGATCTTCCGGACTTGGAGGATGATCGGGGCAGTCTCTCGCCGGTGTGCGTCGATCTTCCGCTGGATTGCCGCGATGCTCCGGTGGTACAGGCGATCGATCGTCTCGCGGATGTCCTGTTCCAGACTCTCGGATGGCGTCGTGTTGCCGCACGAGTCGATGTCGATGGGAAGCCATTCGGGCATCGTGTCAAACACGATACCGGAATCGCGGTCGTGCGCTGCCCATTCCTTGACACGCAGTTTCCAGTGTTGCGACAACACCGCCGTTCCTCAGCGGGCCCTCGATGGAAAGACACCCCACTCTCTCGCCCGCCGGCTGCTCCACTTTACATCGCCGACGCCCATGTCAGGGCTCGTGGCACGGCGAACAAGAGGTCACTTGTAGCCCGCACGGGGCTCATCAGCACTCGTACGCTCGCTACAAGTCCATACCGCGCCGCGTCCAAGCGGAACTGCCACCGTTCCGAATGACGCTCCGACGGTTGCCGTCGCCAGAAGATCGCACCTGCAATCGGCCCTGGTAGGTACTTCACGTACGCACCCCCTCGCAGGAAGACCTGCCACAGCGCGACCCCCACAACAAACGACACACCGCCTGCCCAAGCAAGTACAGACTCCAGATCTATTCCAACGCTAACTGCAACTGCTCCCGCCAGACCTGCCCAGCCGACCATCCATACAGCGAGCAACGGCACGCCAATGAACGCGAGGTCCGCGTCTTCAGCGAGTGAACTCAGGGTCTCCTGCCGCCACCCTTCAAAGCCCCTTGAGGCGAGTCCACAGAATTCGCCCCATACACTAAGTGCCGTCAGAGACGCCCATGCGGGCCAACACCACCTTCCATCTACCCCCAAGAACGCTGCAATGCCGATCACACACACGGCCCATACAAGTCCTCGATGCACCAGACTGCCGATCGACACGAGGACCAATTCCATCGGCCCAACCGGAATCCCATCTTGGCCGGTACTGGCCAAGAACCCAAGAACCGCGGAGACCCCGGCAGCACTCCACCAATGTCCCCAAAAGTCATACATACCCCACATATAGGCCATTCCAGCGTTGAGAAACGCCAGCGACGGAACAAAGAACACGATGGCCTTGTACCACCATGTTCCCAGAATCTCCCCCCACCGGATCTCGCCCAGCAGCAGTCGCTTTCGCAGCCCGAATCCTGGCCCCATTCCCAAGAGGCATCCAAGACAGACGCACGCTGCCACGGCCCGGTAGCCCCAGCGATGCGGCATGGTCCAGCCCGCCGCTTCACAGACCATCCCCATTCCCAGGAGCACACCGAATACACCGAAGATTAACCCAACGATTGCCCCGATAATCCCTTCCCACGGCGTGCCGACCGGAAGGCGCCTAAGGAGCCCAGCCTGAACTACCTCCACCCCAAGGAAACCAATCGCCCAAAACTCCGCTGGTCCCGCGAACAGACCAAACTCATTCAAGGGCAGAGACTTCAGCCCAGCATAGACGACGCCCCAACCCACCACGTGCGCGACGAGTCTCTTCGCCATGCTCGCGAATTCGGCACGCTCCTTCGGTTGGCCTAGCAAGCCATTGCATTGCTGACGAGCGTTCCAGCCGAGCCACCCGAGCAAGGCCCCCCGATCGTCCAACTCTCTCCGCACTCGCTCTGCTTCCTGCGGGTCAAGCCGATTCTCAAGAAGGCCGTCAAAGTCGTCCAGCTTGCCCAATGCCTAGAACTCCCAGTGGTGCGGCACTGCCGCGTGAAACAAGACCCACGGTTTCCACCATCGCCGACGGATCGCCATTATCGCATCGAAGTCCCATTCCACGACCAGGCCGGTGTACGTCTTAACGACTCGCCGCACCTGCCAAGCCGCTCGCTCACGCTTGCGATCCCTGTCGATCGTGGCGGTCTCTGCGTTCTTCCAATACAGTTTCTCCGTTTCGATCAAGCACAGCCATTCCCGAAAGCCAAATTCGCCCTGCCCGAGCTGCAATTCGGATTCGCCGACCAATCGCACTGCTGCTTGTGCCGCGATGCACACAACCATCCTCCCCGCTGGCACGAGCCCATCGCTCAACACTACATCGAACGCAGCCATCGCCTCCGTAATCGTCTCCCAGCCAATGGGCGGATCTTTCCGCTCCCACTTCCAGCGCTGGGAGTCGCTTTTCTGAAGCCTCTCCTGAATCACGAGAAAGTCCGCGCCTCTGGTCTTACGAAGAACATCCAAGAAGGCTTCTCGATAATACAGATCGACCTGACGACAAAGCCTCTGGCCCAGGTGAACAGCAAATTCGTCCCACTCCAGTCCCAGTTCGGCCAATTCAGCGACAATCTCATCGCGGAGTTCCTCCGGCACTCTCGCAGTGAGGTAGCCCAACCGACTCGGGCCCTCAGTAAGATCGCCGCTCATCGACTCCTCCTCTTGCTCCACCACCGCGCCATTGCCTGCCGCACATCGGAACGCAGCAGGTGAATTCTCAGCTTGAGTTGTCCCATCAGCGACTCATCTGCGAACAGATGCTCCAACCTCTGTGCTTCGGCGTTTCTCGTCAGCATCTCCTCGCTCCGCTCCCGAGCGTTCTTCGCCAACCAGCCGGTCAACGTCGCCGGATCATTCATCTCCCGCCGCACTCGGTTCGCTGTCTGCTCGTCGAGTTCCCCAGCGAGCAGGTCTTCGACCTCGTCGAGTCGCCTGCGCTCTGCCGACTCACGAAACTCTTGGTCATTCACGCAAGTCCTATTCTACCATGATGTTGCGCTCCACGCCAAATGCTTTTCACGTGTGAAATGAAACCGCGCCCGAATTTCCGAAAATGGCCTTCGTTACGACCGCTGCACCACATTGGCAACGATCTTAATCCGACACTTTCCGCCGGTCCACCTGGAGCCCTCTCATGATCGCTGACCATATCCTCTCCCAGATGATCCTCGCC
The DNA here is from genome assembly GCA_964430315.1 of uncultured Planctomycetaceae bacterium. GTDB lineage: Bacteria > Planctomycetota > Planctomycetia > Pirellulales > Thermoguttaceae > CALFBP01. The sequence continues at coordinate 3,498 of CAYSGY010000080.1, read as the reverse complement.
GCCGGCTGCGGCATCGGCGCGGCCGGCGTGCTCGGCCGCTGGTGGCTGGGGCCAATGGCCGCCGCTCTGGCCTGGCGATTCCCGGACGCGGCGGCCTGGGCGATGATCCTCACGCTGCTCGCCTACGGCACCGTTCGCCTCTGCGCCCACAAGCCCTCGGCGAAGCCCTCGCCCGTCCGGGCTGAGGACGACCGCGACATCATCGACGCCGAATTCGAGGTGCTCCAATGAGTGACCCGACCTTCGCACGGCTGATTATCTCGGCCGCCTTCGGCATGGCCGCCTGCTTTCTCCTCTTCTCCAAGGCGAAGAACCAGGAGGAGATCCAGAAGGGCGTCATCTTCGTGTTCTGCATCGTCACCGGCGCCGTGTTCTGCTGGTTCGAGATCGTGATGACCATCTGCGCGATCGTCGCGGGCGTCGTCACCTTCGCCTTCGCGTTCCCGTACATCCTGCGGCTCTACTTCCACGTCGCCGCCCAGACCAGGCATGAGATCGCCGTCGCCCGCGGTGGGCTGCCGGCTCCCAAACCCCGAACCCGACCCAGTATCGAGGAGAAGATCAATGACATCCGTCGCATTGGCGCCGAGCGCGGCTACCCCGAGGAGGCCATCGAGGAGGAAGTCGACCGGGCACGACGACAGCATGAGGATCAGCGTCGGGACGACGGTCCACGGCGAATTCGTGCTGAGTGAGGACATGCTCACCGAGCACTGCTTCATCTGCGGGCCGACGGGGCTCGGCAAGTCGAAGCTCATGGAACTCATGGCCATGCAGATCATCCTCCACGGCCGCGGCCTGACCTTCATCGACAAGGACAGCCGCACGGTGGACGACCTCTTCATGCGGATCGTCGAGTACCGCGACCGCTTCACGCCGTTCGAGCAGCGGGAAATCTACTACCTCAAGCCGTCGCCCGACAGGCTCTGGTCCTACGACCCGGCCCAGACCCACCTCACCGGCAAGGAGTACGACTACTGGCTCGCCCGGCGGGTGGAAACCGTCGCCAAGGCCCTCGGCCGCAAGCAGGGCCTCCCCGACTTCAAGGACCAGCCCCGCCGCGAACGCGTCCTCACCGACGTGCTCTTCATGGTGCTCACCCGCGGCAAGGACGGGAAGAGCCTCGGCCTGCATCGAGCCCTCGACGCCCTCGACCTGATGGGCACGGGCGACTGGTGGAACCTCTTTAACCACGTCGGCGAGCAGCTTGACCGCCCGATCGCCGCCGATCTCGTCCACCTCCAAGGGCTCCCCCGCCGCGACCGCGAACGGGAAACCGAGTCCACCCGCAACATCCTCCGGGCGTTCCTCTCGCCGGTCGTCCGCGAGTTGCTCTCGCACAAAGCCGCCACGATCGACCTCGTTGAGGCCGTCCGCCGCGGTGCCACGGTCCTCGTGAGCCTCGGCGAGACGCCGTTCTTCTCCGCCGAGCAAGGCGATGCCATCGCCGCGATGGTCATCAACGATATCGTGGACGCCTGCTGGTTCGTCGAGAACCGGCACTACCTCTTCGTGGAAGAGGCGGCCACCATCCTCGGCGAAGACTTCGGCAAAATTCTCGACCGTGCCCGCAAGCACCGGCTGTCCATGTTCCTCTCCGCGCAGAGCCTCGCGGGCCTGAAGGACCGCCACACCGACATCGAGGTTCGTGCCCTCACGCAGCCCGGCATCCACATCAGCTTCCAGCAGAAGGCCGATCTCGACACGTGGGCGGAGCTGTTCGGCACCGGGATGCTCAACTTCGCGCTCAACTGGCGACCGGTGGACCGGCCCGACGGGTACGACTGGCACCTCGTCCCCGAGCGGTCATTCTCCCACGGCACCCAGAAGACCTGGGGCACCGGCGGCAGCATGACCACCACCGATGGCCAGGGCGGATCGTCGAGCACGACCGACTCCGTTGCGGACGGCGTGAACCACAGCGACTCCGCGAGCCTGGCCGACGGGCATACTCTCGGGCGGACGCAGGGCACGTCCCTCCAGGACGCGAGTAACTCGGGATTCTCCCATCGCGGCGATACACCCGACACGTTCAACGGCGGCGTGAGCCGCTCCCACGGCAAGAGCCAATCGGAGAACGAGCAAGATAGCCGCACGGCGACCAGCGGCGAGAGTGACGGATACACGAGGACGGTCACGCAAGGGCGGACCAGCGGGGGGAACTGGTCGCACGCCGTCGCGCACGGGCAGACGTTTCACGAGGGAGGGGCCGAGACCGGGCAGCAGTCGCTGTCGCTACGGCACATCCCCTTGGCCCGGCACCGGGAGGAGTGGTACCCAAACGGCCTCCTCATCCCGCTCGACGTGCAGTACGCCGGCATCAAGAAGGTTCTGCGGACGCTCGGCCGCGGCGAGATCATGGTCGCCGTGAAGAACCTTCCGACTGCCATTGCCACCGTGCATGACGTTCCCGACCCGTTTGAGGGCCGATTGCTCTGGGGCGAGGCGGAGACGGGGTACTTCCTCCGGTGGCTCTGGCAGGTTCACGACTGCTTCTTCATCCCCGCGGAGAGCGAGAAATGGGTACGACGACGCGCGACGAACGGCTCCTCAAACGGCTCCAGCACCCGCAGACGGTCTCAATGATGCGCGACGTTATCCCATCCGAGAAGGCCCTGTACCGCCGGCTTGGCCGACTCAGGCGGGCAAGCCAGGCGTTCATCATCGGGACGCTGCCCGGCGACAACGGTCGGCCGCGAGACGTGTACGCCAACCGGCGATGGAAGAGCGACAACGTGGAGCACGAGGTCATGCTGTCCAAAGTTCTCATCAACTGGGGGATGGAGTGCCTGCGCGGCGACGACGTTGACGCCCGTCTCCGGCCTGACGCCACGGTCCTTGGCGACGACTGGCAACTCCACGTCGAAATGGACCGGGGGACGATGAGCCTCGTCCGCGTTGAGGCCCGGCTGCGGAAGTACCTGCAGACCGACGACAGCGTGCTGGTGATCTGCCCATCGCCGGGGCGCGCGGATCGCGTCCTCGACCGCTGCGCATTCCTCGGCGATCGGCTGTGGTGCTGCTCCTACCGGATGGCGTTGCAGGCGCCTAAACAGGCAATCCTCACCCGGAACGCCGACCGCCCGGAAGACCAGGCGCGATCGCTCGCCCGGCTCGTTGAAGAACTGGCGAAGAACCCCGGCACAAACCCGTCGAAATAGCGCGGAGAAAGTCTACAGCTCGATTGTACGGAACCCGGTGCTGAGCCGGAACTTGCGATGAAATCATCAACCAGACTACTTCCCTTGGCCACTACCCGAGGATCGCGTTCCATGCAGCCGCAGTCAGGGATGCGGCGCGCACCCACGTGCCCTCGGCGGCACCTTCCGCGAGGAGGGTTTTTCCTTTCGTTTTGTTTCCGTTCCCCACACAGCTATGGGATGGCTCATCAGGCGGATCTGGATCTTCCACAAGCAGACAGGCGACCTCCGTGTCCGCCTTGCCTGCCGTCGAGGCCCGAGCGGACGCGAGTACGTTCTGCACTTCGACCGGAGGACC
>CAYSGY010000079.1:0-14852 GCA_964430315.1 uncultured Planctomycetaceae bacterium | reverse complement strand
GATCAATTCCGAAACCCCAGACAGCCTACGGCTGTCTTCTCAGAAAGTGCAGACCAAAAACTGGTCAAGTTATTTTGACGCGACGCCTAATCCACGGGCCGAGACTTTCCAGTTTCAACTGAGGCAACACAAGGAGAGCGTGGTAGGGAATACCAAACGACGACAATCCGCATCGCGGAACAATCCTTTCATGAATCCGCGATTTCAGACTGACCCACTACCGGAGGGCGTGCCACCGAATGCCCCTTCAGGGCGCGGCAGTCGAACTGGCGGGTTGGGCGGGCCGGTCGGGACCGGCCTGCTGGAACACCCGGTGGTCGTACACCTTCAGGGCGTGAAGGGCGTGCATCAGCGCGGTGATTTCGCGGGTCGCGGCGTAGGGCAAGTTCGACTGACCGTAGGAATTCTCGATCAGCGACGTCACATAGTTCATCGAGAGAAGCACGCGGCGGTCCTGGAGACGGTCCTCAGGCAGCGACGAGACGAGCCACTCGAGGATGTGGCCCGTGGCCCGGAGCACGCCGACAAGCTCGCGTCCGGCCCCCTTGGCGGAGAAGAACCCGGGATGCCAGCTCCCGTCGGTGTTCTGGAGTCCGAGGGCGAACTCCTCGTACTCGGCGAGGAACTTCCGGGCGCGCTGGTACTGGCCGGCGGCCGTCCGTCCGTCGCGCGTGTGGCGGCTCAAGGCGTAGGCGAGCCCCATGAGATGATCGGTCGCCTCGGGACCGTCGGAGGCCGGCGACCGGTTCAACTCCTCGCGGACGAGCCGCTCCAGGGACCATGGTTCGCCGCGGGCATTCTTCCACGTCGCCCCGTCGGCCAGATAGTACGACAACCCGATCAGCTTCTGCGACAGGTCGATCCCGGGAATGCACGAAAGCTTCTCCGATTCCACCAGGTCGCTCACATGCCCTCGCCACTGCGCGACGCGGATCTCGTAGTTGTCGGGAACCGCCGACTGGGCGAGCACGGCGAGCATCTCGCCGGGCGACTCCTGGAGCGCGTAACCGACCCGCGCCGTCACCTTGCCGTCGCTGACACGAAGCATCCGGTAGCCCGCGCACGGATAATCGTAGCACAGGCAACCGATGCCGCTCATCGCGTTTCCGGCGGAGTTTCCGTAGCGGATCTCCGTGTCGCAGCCGAACGCCAGGCAGAAGCTGAGGATCTGGGCGGGCGAATTGTCGTCGGTGTTCAGCGGCTCGCGGAAGTGGCGGGCCAGCACGGCCCGGACGCGATCGCGGAGGGCCGCCATTCGCGGACTCAAAGGGAGCCGGGCCGGCGCAGGGGTCTTGGCCGCAGGCGTCTCCTTGGCAGTCTCGGCGGGCTTCTTGCTGGCTTTGCCGCTTCCGGCCGCCTGCGGCTCTTTCTTGGCACTGCCGCCGGCTTCGGCAGGTTTCTCGGCAGCCGGACCGCCCTCCCCGGCGTCCTCACTCTTGTCGGGCGTCGGTGGCTTCTTGGTTTCCGCATCCACGGGAGCGCCGCCGGAGTCCGAGACGGTGACACTGCCGGCCGCCTCGTCTTCGGCGTAAGCGACGCGCCCGACGGATGTCCCGGCGATGGCCAGGCTCACCCAACCCGCGAAGGCAAGACCCACCGCAACCTTCCGACGCATGCACGCACCTCCCTGAAGCTCTCGTTCACTCTTCCGTCGAGTCCGAGGGTGCGGCTTCCGGGGCCGCCTCGGGCCGGTTTGCCGCGGCCTCTTGCTCGGCTTTCTGTTTGGCCGCCTCGGCCGCGGCCTCTTCCGGGAGCGGCCGGTCGATCAGGAACCCGCTCTCGGCCCCTCGGACGTTGTAGGTGTTGTTCTCCGCACCGCAGCCGTAGGAGTCGTTGCCGCCGTAGTCGATCACGAAGCTGAAGTTGCCGCCGCACTGGGGCATGGGGTGATACGAGATGCTCGGCGAGGCGTAGCCCTGTCCGTAGCCGAGATAAACGTCGTTGCCCGTGTAGTCGAAGATGACCCCGAGACCGGCTTGGGCTCCGTTGCCCTGGGTGCCGCCGCCGGTGGCCTCGTAGCGGTCGTTGCCGCCGAAGTCGCAGAGGACGCCCACCGCATCGTCCCACGCGAACCCCACGCCCATGATCGTGCCACCGTAGGTGTCGTCCCCTTCGTCGTCGAAGCAGAATCCCAGGGCGTAGTGGCAGCCGAAGCCGCAACCGAATCGCTGGAACTCCTCCTCGCCCCGCGTGCCGCCGCTATACGACGTGCGCGTGCCGCCGTAGCGGCGGTCGTTCCCGCCGAAATCCCGGGCGAAACCGAGGCCCAGCCAGTAGCCGCCGCCGTGGGCGATGTAATCGTACTCGTAGACGTCGTCGCCGCCGCCGTCGAGGATGGCGCCGATTCCCCCGTTGGCGACCTGCCGTAGCCCGGCCCCCACGCCCTGGGACCAGCCTTCATAGCCCGGCGTTTCCGGGTAGGAATCGAGATAGAGTCCGCCGGCGTAGTAGCGGTCTTTGCCGTCGAGATCGTCCAGCACGCCGAAGCCGAGCGGGGCGCCGAATCCCTGGGCCCACATCGCGGCATGATAGGTGTCGTTGCCGGCCCGATCCAAGAGAATCCCCACCCCACCCAAAGCGTGCCCCTGCAAGCGGCGAAGGCCGGCATAGTAGTCGTCCCCCTCGAAATCGACGAGGATCCCCACGCCGCAGAGGGCCGACCCCTGGGCCACGTCCCGTGCGCGATAGAGGTCGCGTCCTTCGAGGTCGACCAGCATCGACACCCCCAGGACCGCTCCGCCCTGGATTCCCGGCGAAGTTCCCTCGTAGCGGTCGTTGCCGGCGAGGTCGAGGACGATCAGCACGGGCCGGTCGAGCGATACGGAACCCCCGCGGTAGGTATCGTCGCCGCCGAGGTCGATGACGACGGCCACGTCCTGCATCGCGTCGAGATTGTAGACATTCTTGTCCTTGCCGCCGACGACGATCGTGCCCGCCGGACTGGCGATCTTCTTCACAACCCGTCCGCTCACGCCCTCGACCTTGACGTCGCCGTCCTCCGGAAGCGACTTGAGCTGACGCAGCAGTCCCTCGTCCACCAGGGGCGCGAGGCTGTCGGCCGCACGGAACAGGCGACGGCGTTCCATCTTCTCCATCAGATCGCACAAGCGCCGCCCGGTGCCCCGGTCGTTGAGCGTGTGCCCGTTGCGATTGTCGCCCACGAAGATGGGATACAGGCCGCGGGCCAGTTCGGCAATCTCGCTTCGGGCAAGGGGCGCCAGGGCTGCGGCAAAATTGGTTTGGGTTTCGGTCAGCGCCTGCTGGACTACCTCCAGGGCCTGTTCCGGCGATGTGGCCTTGGAGAAGGTGCGAGGCTCGCGCACTCCGCAGTCCATCTTCGCCCTGGCCAGGATCAAGGCCTGGTCGAACCCCTCGTGATTCCCCCGCAAGAACCGGTGCAGGTGGCGAGTGAATCGCTCCGCCTCGGCCGGGGCATCCAATGGGCGACGCAGCAGGAAATCGAACCAGCTCAGGCGACAATTCCCCGTCACCTCCGAGTTGGTCCATTCGCCCGCGGTGGTGTTCAGCTTCATCGCCGAATAGGCGCAGAAACGCTGGAAGTCGGCCTCGATGCGACGCGTCCTGAAACCGTCGCGGATCTCCTGTCTCAACAGGGGCATCAGACCCGGCGCCAACGGATTGCCGACCGAATCGCGCTGCTCCGGCTTCGGCTCCTCCGCCTTGCGGGCCTCAGGTTTCGACGCGTTGCCCTTGGGTTCGCCCCAGGCACGAAGGGGGAAGCCGACCAGCCCCGGGATCGCCGCAAGGACGACCAAGACGACCATCTTTTTGAGAGGCAACCGCTCAAAGCAGACTCCCCAATACATTCCCATCTCCCGTGGTCGGATCGAAGCCTGCGGTCCATTCGGGGTCAAGCCCCTGGGGAGTCCCTCAAGTTCTTCCTAAACTAGCCACTCCACCCAGGGTCACAGAGGCAACGTCCCTGTTCGGACGTGCGCATCAGCGGAGACCAAGTCATTGAATGTCATCGACTCTGGCATGTCAATACAATAGATTCAACCGTAATCATCGCGAGGGACTGCCACTCGCTTCGGCTTGCGCCGACCTCTTTCTTGAAGCCGTTGCCGACAAGGCGTACCCCCATGCGAATGGGTGGCCGGCGCAAACGAAGAGCCTTGCTCGCGCGGCAACTAGATGATGGATAGCCGTCTGCCTGGGACACTAGACCTGGGAACACCCTGCCTCCGGGGCGTCGTGGCTGCCATGCTCGACCGGTTCGCCCGACTTCACACGCGTCTCGCAAACGGCTTGCGTCGGAAAGGCCTCTGGAGGGCCGCCAGGCAGACTTCCTGGCGATTGTGCTGCAACTGCCGCACCTGGACCACGTTGTACCCCCAGCGACGGACCCGCTCGACGTACTCGGGGAGTTCCTCGGCAAGTTGCCACTCAAAGAGCTTGAGCGTAAGCAGCATCCCTCGAATGCTGACTTCCCGATGCGTCACGATCGGCTCCACGGCGTCCAGCGTGTAGCGCGGGGCGACGTTCATATCCGCCATGAGCCATCGCACTGCGCGGAACTCGCGGCGGCGGACCTGGACCACGCGACGGCGGACGTGGGTGAACCGAGGGTGGTTGGCCACCGCCGGGTCCATCGCCGCCGGATCGATCCCCAGGACCTGGAAGCCGTGGGCCAAGAGCGCTTGGCTTGCCCCACCGGGCGCGCTGCCGATCTCCGCGCATCGTGCGCCCTGCGGGATCGGCAGTTGCGACCATCGCAGGGCCTCTTCCATCTTGAGCCAGGCACGGGAGACGGCGTCCGGCGGGAGTTCCAGCGGCATCATTCCCCCGGGCCAGCGCGACGAGACCGAGCGGGCCCGGTGCGTTCCGATCCACCACTCGCCCGGTCGCACGATCACACAATCCATCATCCGGTCGCCGGGCCCGGCAGGTTGCCTCAGATCGAATGACGCGGCGGGCAGTTCCCTGGAATCGGGACACCGCCGCCGGATCGCCTCCGCAGCCTCCACGGCCGCCGCCGTGATCGACGGCTCAAAGCCGTGCTCCCCCGGGGCGGCCGCATCGCGCTCCCACACGTGGACCCGATCGACCGGCCTTTCGCCCCACAATCGCCACACGTCGGCGGCCAGGCCGTCCGGCTCCTCGCCGGCCACCTTGCCCAGCGAGAACGCATAGGCCCTGGCAAAGACCGATTCCAGGTCGAAATCGGCTGCCAACGAAGGCTCCGCAGGCAGCTTGAACGTGAGGAACCCGGGCCGCGAGTAGGCGAACCGCAACGCCGGCCACCGCCGCGCCAACTCCGCCTTCACGGCCGGTTCCGCCCCCACCTGACACGTCACGAAGAGAAACGGCGTCGGACCAGACATGCAACTCCGCTGATGAAACCAGCCAAGGGACGACGATTGGGATTGGGCAGTTGACCATTCTATCCTCAACCCGCAGAATAGGAAGGAGGTGCAATTTGGACCATTCGTCGTAGTGAGAAGATTGGAGGGAGCGCCCTCTGTGGCGTTCCGTGAAACGGAGTAACCGCATCCATGGAGATTCAGGGAACGCCACAGAGGGCGTCCCCTACAGATGGAATTGGCCAACTTGTTCTGACGCGGGTCCTACACAAACATCATGCTCCCCCAAGTCGTGCTCAAATCGCAGAAGGCCCGGACTTTTTCGAGCCGCCATCCGTGGGTCCTCGACAAGGCGATCGAACGGGTCGATGGCGCGGCCTCGGACGGCGACGAAGTGGACCTGGTGACGCACCGGGGCAAATTCGTCGCCCGAGGGATCTTCAACGGCCGGAGCCGCATCCGGGTACGTCTTTATGCGTGGGACCGCAGCGAGCCGCTCGACGAGGCGTTCTGGCGCCGCCGGCTCGAGGCGGCCATCGCGCTCCGCACGCACCTCGGCTACGACGACCCGCACGGCGCCGCACGACTCGCCTTCAGCGAAGGCGACGGACTGAGCGGACTGGTGGTCGATCGCTATGCCGACTATCTGGCCGTGCAGGTCACGTCGCTTGGAATCGAGGCCCGGCTGCCGCAGATCGCCGGGCTTCTCGTCGAGCTGGTCCATCCCCGGGGCATCGTGGTGCGCACCGAACGCGGCATGACGCAGGCCGAAGGGCTTGAGCTGCGCGATGGGCCGTGCTGGGGGGAGATGCCCGACGGACCCGTGACGATCCACGAGAACGGGCTCCGCTGGCAGGTCGATCTGCTCGAAGGGCAGAAGACCGGCTTCTACCTGGACCAGCGCGAGAACCGGCGGGCCGCTGCCGCGTATCTCCGCGGCCGCCGCGTGCTCGACATGTTCTGCTACACCGGCGGGTTCAGCCTGGCGGCCAGCGTCTGGGGTGGGGCAACGGAGGTGCTCGCCTTCGACTCCAGCCCGAAAGCCGTCGAACTGGCCCGCGCCAATGCAGAGCTCAACGCCGCCGCCAACGTCGCCTTCGACACCGGGGACGCGTTCGAGACGCTCAAGTCGCTTGCGGCAGCGGGCGAACGCTTTGGGGCGGTGATCCTCGACCCGCCCAAGTTCGCCCGCACCCGCGGCGCCCGCGAGGAAGCCCTCCGCGCCTACCACTGGCTCAATCGCACGGCCCTCGGGCTCCTGGAGCCGGGCGGGATCCTGGTGACGTGTAGTTGCTCCGGGCTGGTCTCACGCGAAGATTTTCTGGACGTCCTGACCGGCGCAGCCCAACAGGCCCGCCGCCATGTCCAAGTCCTCCAGCAGCGCGGCGCCTCGCCCGATCACCCCGTGCCCGTCAATTGCCGCGAAAGCGAATACCTCAAGTGCTTCATCTGCCGGGCGGTGTGACGTCCCGGAACGCATGCGCAGAGAAGGTAGACTTCCTCGCCACGACGGTCGGCGCCGATAGGACGACCGTGCAGGCAAATCCGGGGGCAAATCCGGGGACACAATACTAGTTTGGGGCAAATCCGGGGACACAATACTAGTTTTCAGAGAAACCAGTAATGTGTCCCCAGATTTCTCTAGGATTAGACGCATGCGGGGACGGAGCGGCAAAGCGGCGATCGTTACGGGTGGCGCCAAGGGTGGGCAATCTGCGATATCCACCGCCGCTGTGCCGGCCCACATCTTCCGCCACTCATCTGCTGGGAGTATTCTTGGTCTTGCGAGTTGACTGAAGAGACCCCAGACGGAGGATTGCCATGGCTCAACCACTGACTTCCTGCTGGCCGGGCGAGTGTTGTGCCGCCGTTTCCCTGACGTTCGATGACGGCTCGCCCTCCCAGCTCACGCGCGCCGTTCCGATGCTCAACGACGCGGACTTGCAGGGGACGTTCTACCTCAACCCTCGCGGCGACGACTTCCTGAAGAAACTCGCGCCCTGGCGGGAGGTGGCCCAAGCCGGCCACGAGATCGGCAACCACACGATCGCCCACACCTGCTCCCGAGCGTTTCAGCGCCAGCCGGCTGCACGCGGCCTGGAGAACATGACGGTGGCCGATGTCGAGAAGGACATCGCTGAGGCCAAGCGTCGGTTACAGCAGGTCGCGACGGAACAGAAGGAGATGTCCTTCGCCTATCCGTGCTACATGGATCATGTAGGCTGCGGGCCGACGCGGCAGAGCTACGTGCCCGCCGTGGCTCGGCATCACATCGCCGGCCGGGGTAAGGGAGAGTTCCCGTTTGCGAACTATCCCGCCACCGTGGACCTGCATTATACGTGGTCCTGGCCGGCGGAACGGATGCCGGCATCGCAGATGATCGGGCTGGTGGAGACGTGCGCGCTGAACAGCTCTTGGGGCATCCTGACGTTTCACGGCATCGGCGAGGGTCGCTTGAGCGTCACCGAGAGCGACTTCCGCGAACTGGTCGCCTATCTCCAGTGCAACCACCAGCAGATCTGGACGGCCCCGGTGGCCAAGGTGGCGCGGAGGATCCTGGACTGGCGCAAGCAGAACGGCATCTGAGATTCATCCGCCCGTTGCCATCGAGGTGCCTGGCCGCATCGTCGGCCGACGTGCCGAAGGAGAACAAGACCACCTCACGGGGTCTACGCGGAGCCGCCCCTCACTTCTTCGTTCCCAGCACGATTTCCATTGGTTCGGGCCCTGCCTTCGTGAGGTGGAAGTCTCGCGAGACCCGCCCACCCGGCAGTTCGATTTCGACGTGGTACGTTCCTAGAAACCCTCGATAGGCAAACCGTCCCTCGGCGTCCGTCGTCCCGGATGCCTTGGTCCGCCACTCCTCGTGGATCAACCGTCTGAGCTGTTCGTAGACCGGTTTGGGCGTCAGGTCGGCCCGGAGCATCCCGCCTCCCCGCAGCCAGGAGCCCCGGTCGCACAGGTCCCACCACGTGATCGCCCGCATTGCCGGATGGGCAAAACACACGCGGTAGAACTTCACCGCGTAGTCGGCCTGGGCCGCCTCGTCCCACACGCCCTCACGGTAGGAACCGGCGATCTTCTGGCCCGACGAGGTCGGCGTGAACTCCGTGATGTGGAGTTCCTTGCCCAGGGTGGCATACTGGTCCAGGATCTCCTGAACGCGTTCCAAGGGGAAGCGCAGGGTCCGCGGCTCGTGGGCCTGGATGCCGATCCCGTCGAAAGGCACACCGTTGCGGATCGCCTGGGAGAGCAGTCTGAAGAAGCCGGGAAATCCGTCCGCCAGCACGTGGTAGTCGTTGACGATCAGGTACGCCCGCGGATCGGCCTGGCGAGCCCAACGGTAGGGATCGTCGATTTTCAGTTGCGGCAGGTGAGAAGGTTCGTTGACGACTTCCCAGAAATGGATCTTGCCCTGGTAGCGGTGCATGATCTCCTCGACTCGCTGCCGCTGGACGTCGGCTGCCGGCTGGCCTCGGGACCAGGCGGGCACGCCCGCCGCATCGCCCCAAAGCAGCGGGTGCCCTTTCATGCGAATCCCATGCTCCAGGCACCAGGCGACGACCTTGTCGGTGTACGGGTAGTCGGGCTTGCCCCGCTCGTGCTCGTACGACCGCCAGTAGAACCCGACCGTCGCGTAGTTGAACAGCTCCTGGAATCGCCTCTTGTAGGCGGCGTTTTGGGCCTCGGTCCGGTAGCGGTCGAACATGTAGATGTTGCCGCCGAACAGGAAGTCGTGCCCGGTCTGTTCAACACGGATCTTGACGCCGGCGAGTGGAGAGCCCTCGGCATCGACGACCCGGACCTTCGCGTCGGCCTTGCGGTGTTTCTCAATCGCTGCCCCTGTCGCAGCGACTACCGCGCGCTCCCGGGCCTCGGCCACCTCGGCGAGTTCCTTGGCGTCGGGCAACGTGGGATCAGGAGCCCCTTGTGGCGAGACGATGGTGATCCGGTCCAAGTACAGATTCCGGTCCTCACCGTTCACCAGGGCGTCGTTGAGAAACGCGGCCGCAATCTCGTGGATCCCAGGGGCCAGGTCCACCTCGAACGAATAGTCCTTGTGTTCGGCCTGGCCCACGGTGACGGTCTTTGCTGCCCGGCCATCGATCGCCAGCGCCATTTCGGGCCAAACGCCGGCTGCGGGGCTCCCCCCTGCCCGGATGACCACGCGATAGGTCCCGCCCTTCGTCACACGAATCGGCTGGCCCACGCGGCCGTTGCTCCAGAGGTTCCATCCGCCACCCGCGGCAGGCCCGCCTTCCGTTCGTATGGCCGCCTTCTCCGGCCGGATTGCGACTTCTCCCGCGAGCGGTACGGCCCCGGTGGCCGACGCGACGCACGCAGCCAAGAGAAGAATCCTCGTCCTCTTCATACCATCGCACATGACGCCATGCTCCTTTCGCGTCCGGAAAGCCGAATGACTGACGATCGTGGCCTGCCTCTGCATTTCAAGGATTCTGATTGAGTCGCCGTATACCGAGTTGTGTCACTTGGGATAACAGAGCGCCTTAGGCTTGTCGGCGGAAGTCGATGGACACGACGGATCGCTCACCGCAACGGGAGATTATCGGGGAAGGGAGCCCGCAGTTCCAGCCCTGCCTTGACGCGTCGTGTACGGCGCAATAGGTTTAGGGACGTCGCGATTCCGGCCGATCCACGTCCTTCCACCGTTTTCTTGGAGATGAGCATGAGACCCGCGTCTGCCGATACCCGTCGCCCCTCTCGCCGGCGTTTCCTTCAGACGGCCGCCGCCGTCGCCGCGCCGGTCTTGCTGCCCGGTTCCGTCTTCGGTGCCCGGGCGCCCGGCAATCGCGTGAACTTGGGGGTGATCGGCATGGGCAATCAGTCCACGATCGACGTGCCGGCCTTCCTCGACCTCGACGACGTGCAGATCGTGGCCGTGGCCGACGTGAACACCGCCAGCCACGGCTACCGCTCGCCCGACCAGTTTCTCGGGCGCAAGCCGGGCCAGGAGAAGATCAACGCCTTCTACGCCAAGAAGAACGCCGCCGGTTCGTACAAGGGCTGCGACGCGTACAACGACTTTCGCGAGATCCTCGGGCGCAAGGACGTCGACGCGGTCGCACTGATCGTGCCCGATCACTGGCACGCGGACATGACGGTGCTGGCGGCCCGGGCCGGCAAGGACATCTACTGCGAGAAGCCGCTCTCGCTTACCGTGTCCGACGGTCAGGCGATGATCCAAGCGGTGCGCAAGCACAAACGCGTGCTGCAAATGGGCAGCCACTGGCGTTCGAGCCCCGGCTGCCGCCGCGCGGCCGAGTTGGTGCGCAACGGCCGCATCGGCCAGGTGAAACGCGTCGTGGCCGTGCTCCCGCCGAACAACGCCGTGGATCCGGGCCCCGGTTGGAAGCCCATGCCCGTGCCCGAGGGGTTTGATTACGATTTCTGGCTCGGTCCTGCGCCGAAGGCTCCTTATCACATCGACCGCTGCCTGTATCGTTTCCGATTCCTGCTGGACTACTCGGGCGGGCAGGTGACGAACTTCGGCACGCACGCCTTCAACATGCTGCAATGGGGCCTGGGCACGGACGACACCACGCCGGTCGAGTTCGAGGACCTGGGCTCGGAATTCCCGCCCAAGGGGAGCCTCTTCAGCACGGCCACGAAGGTCCATTTCCGCGCACGCTACGCCAACGGCGTCGAGTTGCTTTGCGAAACCCGCGATCCTAAGGATTTCGGCGTACTGTTTGAAGGCACGGAGGGAACGGTATCTTTCGGCTACCGCGGGCTGACAACCACGCCCAAGGAATTGAAGGACTCGGAGATCAAGCCCAACGAGATCCACCTCCAAGTGAGCAATCCGGATCGCAAGGAAGACAAATCGAAGTACTACGTGCCCGACCACGTGCGGGACTTCATCCAGGCGGTGAAGGCCCGGAAGGACCCGATCGAGCCGGTGGAAATCGCGCACCACATGACGAATATCTGCCATCTGGGCAACATCGCCATGCTGCTTCACCGTAAGGTGCAGTGGGATCCGAAGAAAGAGCAGTTCCTCGGCGACGACCAGGCGAACCGCATGCTGACGCGACCGCACCGCGCTCCGTGGACACTCTAGAGGCTTGATAGGGACGGATTGGGGACGAAACCGGAACCTGCCAGCCAACAAGGGTGGTGGATATGCCACGGACAACACTCCGGAAGATCCTGCCGCGGCTCGGCTTCGTGCCGGCGTTTGCGCTGGCCGTGTTGGCGGTCGAGCCCGGGCATGAGGCTCGCGCGAAGGCCGATTCCATCAAAGAGAGCCCAAACGCTCCCCCGTCGCGTTTTTCCTGGCAGGATGCGAACGCCAAGGTGTTGCCGACAGGCGACCTGGAGTGGACTCCCCGTCCCTTCCGATTCGAGAAGGGGGCATCGGTCCGGTATATCGACTTCGACGAGGGCGACGACGCCAGGGAGGGAACGACCGGGGAGACGGCATGGAAGCACCATCCTTGGGACGCCGCCGCCACAGCCAACGCCAAGGCCTGCACCGGCATCCATACCTACGTCTTCAAAGGCGGCACGTATTACCGGGGTGAGCTGACCGTCCGAGATGCCGGGCAGCCGGGGAACCCGATCCGGCTCACGCGCGATCCGTCCTGGGGCAAGGGCGAGGCGGTGATCTGCGGGTCGGAGATCGTCAAGCGATGGATCAAAGGCGCCGACCACAAGGACATCCCCGAGCCGAACAAGGTCTGGTATGCGGATCTCGATTACGCGCCGCGCTGTGTCTGGATGGTCGGCAACGGAGGCGATGTCGTGCGTATTCCGTTGGCGCGCATGCCCAACTGGAAGGTCTCCAACCCCGACGACGTGAAGAGCGAGTGGTGGAGTTGGGATATGCCGCGGCCGCTCAAGTGGTTCGGCAACACGGTCACCGTCGGAAGAAACAAGGTACACCTTGCCGGAGACAGCAAGCACCTCAAGGGCAAGCCCAAGGAGTGGTTCGAGGACGCGATCATCTACCCCGAGTTCGGATGGGTCATCGGGGAGCCGTACGCCACTCGGGTCAAGTACGTGGACACCGCACAAGGGTGCCTCGGTTTCGGCGGCCGCACCGGGAACAACAGCGGCGGCGGCGTCATCATGCGCGCCATGCGCTACTATCTTGAGGACAAGCCGCATTACCTGGACGATCCCGACGGGGAGTTCTGGTTCGACAAGAAAGGCGACGGAGGGCGGCTGTACCTCCGTCTGCCCGGCGGGGCCGATCCCAATACGGTCCGCATCGAGGCGGCCAAACGCCAGAGCCTCGTCACCGGCAAGAAGGTCGAGCATGTCCACCTGAGCGGACTGACCTTCCGTTTCACCGGCCCGATCTGGGACCTCACCGCGATCTACTGGGACTTCTCGACCGAGCCCTGGAAGCAACGGGCCGACCTCAACCCGGCGTGCGTGCGGGTCTGGGGCGAGGGTCGGGACATCCGCGTGGCCAACTGCCGGTTCGAGCACGTCTTCTCGCCCATTCGCATCCGCGCCCTGGAGGCCGGGATGCGGGTCGACGACGTCCTGATCGAGGACAACGACTTCCGAGATACGGACGACGGCGTTCTCACCGTGGGGGACGGCGCCTTCTGGGGATATGCACAGTTGCAGGGTCGCCTGGGCGACGTGCGGATCTTGCGCAACCATTCCTGCGAGACGGGACACCGCCCCTCCAGGCTCCGCCAAGGCACCGCGTTGGAAGTCGAGGGTCCCCGGACGGTGGAGATCGCGGGGAACGTGATCGAGCGCTCCTACGCCCAGGGCATTGACGTCCACGGCGCCAAGCCCAGCGGCTGCTGGGGTGACGTGCCGTTCACGCGCATCCTCATCCATCACAACAAGGTCTGGGAGTCGATGCTGAACGCCAACGATTACGGCGGCATCGAGACCTGGCAGGGCGGGCCGGCCTACGTGTTCAACAACCTCTCCTACAACGCCCAAGGGATGCAGCTCTACAACCAGAAAGTCCAGGGCAAAGGACCCGGGTTCGGCCACGCCTATTACCTGGACGGCGCGTTCAAGAACTACCACTTCAACAACATCGCCTGGGGCCGGTCCAAGGACGAGACCAGTCCCTTGGTCAACTGCGCGGCCTTCCAGGAGATCATCAGCTACCAGAACACCTTCTTCAACAACACGGCCTACAACTACTACGTCGGTTCGCGCCGGCAGGCGCCCCAGGCCGGACGCGACAAGTTCCTGGGCAATATCTGGGAGAGCATGGGCAAGCATGTGTTCCGCCACGCCGACCCGGCCAAGACCCAGGCCGAAGGCAACGCCGCCGACGCCGGGCCGAAGACGGCCCGTTACGCCTTGGAGACCAACGCCTACGGCAAGAATCTGTTCTACGACATCGCCGAACTTGGCGTGCTGGAGCCGTCGGGCCGCTGGCTCCTCACGTTCAACGACTTCAAGTCCGCGCTGGAGAAGAACAAGGCCATGGTCAGCGAACTGGGCGCGGTCAGTTCGAGGCCGTTGCTACGGAATCCGGGCAAGGGCGATTTCCGCCCGGCCGTCGGCTCAGCCGCCCGAGGTGGCGGCGTGAAGGTCTTCGTGCCGTGGGCGCTATCCGGCGTGGTGGCGGAGTGGAACTTCTATCCCCCGGGCGACGATCCCGCCACGATCCTCGACGAGCACTGGTACATGACCGACTACTTCGTGCGTCGCGACGGCTACTACCAGCGGCCCATGGTTTCGCTGAGGGCCGTGAATGTCGGCGCGCAAGACTACGTCCGGGGGCCCTTGGAGGATTGGATTGCCGGTGCGCTGCGATTGAACGCGGCAAGGAGGCAATACGCCGTGCTCTCCAACGCCGAGATGATGAAGCCCTTCTCCTTCAACGAACCGAGGCTCAGCGCCCACGAGGGCGGCAAACCCGAGCCGGGCACGGTGCGGGGCGAGGCCTTGAAGAACCCGCAGATCTATACGGGCAACCTGCTGATCGAGGCCCACTTCAAGACCACGGCAGGCCACACCCGCGGCGTGTTGATCGAAAAGATGAAAGGCAGCGGTTACCGCCTCGCCGTCGGTGCGGCTGGGCGGATCGCCTTCTCCGTAAGAAGCGGCGGGCACGTGGCAAGCATCGAGAGCGCGGCCCAGGTCAACGACGGCAGGTGGCACCATGTCGTCGTCGAGGCCGACCGGAAGGCGAAGACGTTGACCGTCTACGTGGATGGGAAAGAGGATGCATCCGGCGCGGGCCTTGACGCAACCGTCTCGCTGGCCAATGAAGGCGATCTGTTCGTGGGCGGCACGCCGGAAGGCCGCTGCCTGGACGGCACCTTGGAGTTCATGCGCCTGGCGCATGGCACGTTGGCCGACGCCCACACCACGATCGAAGAACTCTACGCCTGGCAGTTCAGCGGACCGTTCCTGCGGGATTTCACGGGCCGCACGCCTCCTCAAGGCCAAGCCCGCGACGCCGGGGCAGTCCACGCCGGTGAGTAGTTCGCGAGCTCCCTTCACGCGGCGGTCCACGGCTCGCGCAGGGTGGCACCGAAAGCTCCGCTTTCGGTGTCGCGCAGCGACAAGAGGGTT
>CAYSGY010000078.1:10934-14876 GCA_964430315.1 uncultured Planctomycetaceae bacterium | reverse complement strand
CGATCGCCTTTCCGGAGACGGTCATTTCCATGGCCATCGAGCCGGAGACCTCCCTGGAACGGAAGAAACTGGCCGAGGTGCTGGAGATGATGAAGCGCCAGGACCCCACGTTCCGGGCCAAAGAGAGCGAAGAGACCGGCCAGACGCTCATCAGCGGGATGGGCGAACTGCACCTGGAAGTCATCACCCACCGGCTCTTGCGCGATTACCGGCTCAACGTGCGGATCCACAAGCCGCGGGTGAGCTACCGGGAGACCATCGAGAAGGCGGTCGAGGTGACAGGCCACTGCCACCGCGCCATGGCAGGTCAGCAGCTTTTCGCCGAGTTGACGATCCGCATGGAGCCCTTCCCTCAGGCCGCCCGACCCGTGACGGTGCTGGCCCTGTGCGGCGATCAGTTGCCCGGCCCGTTGCTCACGGCGGCCACCGACGTTCTCACCCAACAAGGGGAGGGCGGCGGGATGTTGGGGTTCCCCCTCATGCGAGTGAAGATCTCCGTGTTAGGAGGCAAGGTCCACGAGACCGAGTCGAACGAGCTCGCCTTCCGGCTGGCTGCAGCCGACGCCTTCAACCGGGGCCTGCGTGAGGCGGGAATCGTACTGCTGGAACCCATCATGCGTCTGGAGGTGACCACTCCAGAGGAGTATATGGGGGATTTCGTGAGCGATCTTCAGCAGCGTCGAGCAGAGATTACCCGCACTCAGAGCCGTGGGCGAAACACGGTGATCGAGGCCCGGGCCCCGCTTGCCGAGTTGTTTGGCTACTCGAACGCGATGCGGGGGCTAAGCCAGGGGCGAGCGACTTGCACGATGGAACCGAGCACCTACGGACCCGCCCCTCCGGAGGTGCTTCGTGGGTTCATGTAGAGTTCCTCCGCGCGAGCCATGTTTTTGCTCGCGACCCCGTTGACAAGGTTTTGGAGAGCCGGTAGCATCATTGGTTTCCCCCATGAGCGGGCGTAGGCGTTAGTGAGAAGCGAGTGTCGGGAGAAGCGGGAGAAAGTTTGTGGCCGGTCAAACGAATGAAGTAATCCGCATAAGGATGGAGGCCTACGATCATGCCGTGCTGGATCAGAGCGCGGCGGAGATCGTCGACACCGCCAAGCGGACAGGTTCGGTCGTCCATGGTCCTATTCCGCTCCCCACGCGAATTGAGCGGTACACCGTGCTTTCGAGTCCCCACATCGACAAGAAGGCCCGGCAGCAGTTTGAGATTCGCACCCATAAGAGGGTGATCGATATCATGCAGGCGACCGCGAAGACGATCGAAGCGTTGAACAAGCTCAGCCTCCCCGCTGGGGTGGATATCAAGATTAAGGCATCCAGCAGGCGATAATAGGAATTCACCCCATTGACCGAGGGAAACCGGCCAACCGCTTGCTGTAACGCTAGGTGATTATGGACCGGAAGCTGCGTGGGTAATGCCGGCCGCAGGCCGGTGGTTCCCGCGGGTGACGTGACATAAGGGTAAGGACGATGACCATTGGGCTGCTCGGCCGCAAGGTCGGGATGACACAGGTATACGCCCCGTCAGGGGATGCCATCCCGGTGACTGTGATTCAGCTCGGGCCCTGCCAGGTGCTCCAGGTGCGAACCAAGGAGCGCGACGGGTACGAGGCGGTCCAATTGGGTTTTCTTGATAAACCGCGTCGCCTTGCCTCCCGCTCTGAGCGCGGGCACGTTGCCAAGCTCGATAGCAAGCGTCAGAAGGCCCTTGCCGCCACGGGCATCGCCGCTCCCCCCAAAGCCGGCTGTGAGCCGAAGCGTCTGGTGCGCGAGTTTCGCGTTTCCGGGGAGGGCTACGAGGTCGGAAAACAGCTTACCGTCGGAGTTCTCGACGGGGTCTTGGCGGTCGACGTCACGGGCATCTCCAAAGGCCGCGGGACGGCGGGGCTGATGAAGCGGCACAACTACCGCGGGCAGCGGGCCTCGCACGGCGTCAAGAAGGTCCACCGCCACGCGGGTTCCATTGGGTGCAACACGTTCCCGCACCGCGTCTTCAAGGGTCGGCGGATGGCGGGCCACATGGGCCACGAGCGGACGACGATCCGTAATCTGAAGGTCGTGCGCATCGACGCCGACAGCAACCTGCTGCTGGTCCACGGCGCCGTGCCCGGTCCCAACGGCGGCTATCTGATGGTCCGGCAAACCAACAAGCTCCCCACGCCCAAAGTGGAAGAGAAGAACTAGGCAACGATCATGGTGAGCATTCCCGTTTTCGACCGCACTGGGCAGGAAGTCGGCACGTACGAGATTGATACGGCCGAGTTGGCTCCGCGCATCAGCAAGCAGTTGCTGCACGACGTCGTGATCATGTACCAGGCTAGTGCCCGGCAGGGTACGTTCCGAAGCAAAAGCCGAAGCGAGGTGGCCGGGACGACCAAGAAGATGTACCGGCAGAAGGGGACGGGCAACGCCCGGGCCGGGTCGCGCCGGAGCCCGTTGCGTCGCGGCGGGGCCCACGCCTTCGCCAAGCGGCCGCGAGATTTCAGCTACCGGCTTCCCAAGAAGGCCGTTCGCCTCGCGACCCGGATGGCCTTGGCCGCACGCATCGCCGACAGCGAGGTGAAGCTGATCGACGACCTCGCGATGGCCGAGCCAAAGACCAAGGAAATGGCCGGTATCCTGAAGGCGTTGAAAATGGATGGCCGGCGACTGCTTGTGGCCATCCCCCATTACGACGTCAACGTGTACAAGAGCATCCGCAATTTGGCCGAGGTTTCGGTGTTGCCGGTGGGCGACCTCAATGCCTTGGAAGTGCTCCGGCCCCGAGCCGTGTTGATGACGAAGGCCGCGCTGGACGCCTTCCGCGAGAAGGTCAAAGCGGAGAAGAAGTAGGAAGACGAACCGATGGCCGAGACAGCAAACCAATCCGGATTCGAGTTGGAGCCGTACCAGATCGTGCTTCGGCCGCTGGTCACGGAGAAGGGGTTCCACAAGGCGGAGCGGTACAACGCGTACGCCTTCGAGGTGAACGCACTGGCCGACAAACAGGCGATCCGCAAGGCGGTAGAGCATCTGTTTGAGGTCCGCGTGATTCGCGTCAACACACAGAACCGGAAGGGGAAGCCGCGCCGGACGCGATCCCGGAAGGGTGAGACCAAGAATTGGAAGAAGGCCATCGTCACCTTGGACCCGGAACACAGGATCAACTTCTTCTAGGACAAAACTGCCTTTCGTTTTCGGCTTTCCTCGCAACGGGCGCCGAAAGCCGAAAGCCGAAAGCTGAAAGCCGAAAGCTGAAAGCCGAAACGTCATGGGTATACGCCGATACAATCCGACGTCGCCGGGCCGCCGCGGGGCGAGCGTGAGCGACTTCGCCGAGCTGACGCCGGGCGCCAAGCCGGCCAAGGCCCTCCTCGTGCGGAAGAGGAAACGCGGGGGGCGGAACAACCAGGGCGTGATTACCTCGCGTCATCGCGGCGGCGGGCACAAGCAGCAATACCGGCTGATCGACTTCCGCCGCAACAAGGACGGCGTGCCCGCGGTGGTCAACTCGATCCAGTACGACCCGAACCGCAGTGCCCGCATCGCGCTGTTGTTCTACGTCGACGGCGAGAAGCGGTATATCATCGCTCCCGACGGGCTGAAGGCGGGACAGAAGGTGGTCAGCGGGCCCGAGGCGCCGCCTTCGGTCGGCAACTGCCTGCCGCTGTCGGCCATTCCCTTGGGGATGAGCGTGCACTGCATCGAGATGCAGCCCGGCCGGGGCGCGGCGTTGTGCCGCTCGGCAGGCTCCAGCGCCACGCTGGCCGCCCGGGATGCCGGCTGGGCCCAGATCAATCTCCCCAGCGGCGAGATCCGCCGTGTGCCGGTGCAATGCCGGGCCACGATCGGGTCGGTGGGGAACGCCGATCACATGAACATCGAGTTGGGCAAGGCGGGCCGGAAGCGCTGGATGGGGCGCCGGCCGCACGTGCGCGGCACGGCGATGAACCCCATC
>CAYSGY010000078.1:0-10924 GCA_964430315.1 uncultured Planctomycetaceae bacterium | reverse complement strand
CGGCGGCGGCGAAGGCCGCACCAAGGGCGGCCGCCATCCGGTCAGCCCCACGGCCAAGCTCGCCAAGGGCGGCCGCACCCGCATTCGCCACAAGGCCTCGAACAAGATGATCGTGCGGCGGCGGCGGTCGCGGCGGTATGGACAACTGAAGATCGGATGAGACCATGGGAAGATCACTGAAGAAGGGCCCCTTCGTCGATCGCAAGCTCTTCCTGAAGGTGGAGAAGGCGAACGAGGTCGGGGAGAAGCAACCGATCAAGACGTGGGCGCGGGCGTGCGTCATCGTGCCCGAGTTCGTCGGTCACACGTTCATGGTCCACAACGGCAAGCAACACACGAAGGTGTTCGTTACGGAAGAGATGGTAGGGCACCGTCTGGGCGAGTTCGCCCCGACGCGGACCTTCCGCGGACACGGCGGCAAGGGCGGCAAGAAGTAGCGGGGGTACCACAGCCATGCCATACACGGCGTCTCACCGGTTCGCACGGATCAGCCCCCGCAAGGTGCGGCTGATGGCCGACATCGTGCGGGGAAAGTTTGCCGACGAGGCCCTTGAACTTCTCCGCTTCCAGCCGCATCGCGGCGCGCGGATGCTGGAGAAGGTGATCCAAAGCGCCATGGCCAACGCGGAGGACCGCAGGGCCCCGAATCTTAATGCGTTGATGCTCGTCGACGTGCGCGTCGATCCGGGCCCGATGATCAAACGGATGATGCCCAGGGCGCGAGGAATGGCCTCGGTGATCCAACGGCGGATGTCCCACATTCGCGTGACATTGGAATAACGAAGTATGGGTCAAAAAGTCAATCCGATCGGATTTCGCACGGGCATCATGATCGGCTGGAAAAGCCGGTGGTATGCCTCCAAGCAGGAGTTCGCCGACCTGTTGGTCGAGGACCAGCGGCTCCGTCATTTCATCAAGAAGCGCAAGGATCCGTCGGGAAAGCCGATGTATCCGATGATCGCCAAGATCGAAATCGAGCGGACCCGCGACGAGGTCAAGGTCGTACTCTTCTCGGCGCGTCCGGGCGTGCTTATCGGGCGCAAGGGAGAGCGGGTGGAGGAGCTCCAGAACGAGCTGCAAAACCTGATCGGCCGCCGCATCAACATCAAGATCGAGGAGATCTCGCGCCCCGAGATCGTCGCCCAGTTGGTCGCCGAGGACGTGGCCGAGCAGTTGGGCAAGCGGGCGAGCTTCCGCCGCACGATGAAGCGGTCCATCGAGCAGACCATGGAAGCCGGCGCCAAGGGCGTGAAGATCCAATTGGCCGGCCGGCTCGGCGGGGCCGAAATGTCGCGACGCGAGAAGCAAATCGCCGGATCGATGCCGCTCTCGACGCTGCGGGCGAGAATCGACTACGGGTTCGCCGAGGCCTGGATCCCCCAGGGACACATCGGCGTCCAGGTATGGATCAATCAGGGTACGTTTAGCGAGGAACTCACCGATGGCGCTGATGCCCAAACGGGTCAAGCATCGAAAAAGCCAAAGAGGACGTATAAAAGGTAACGCGACCCGCGGCAACCGCGTCGTCTTCGGTGACTACGGGCTCCAGGCCATGCAGGGCGGCTGGATCAGCGCCCAGACCATCGAAGCCGGTCGTATTGCCGCCCAGCAGTACCTCCGCACCGAGGGGCGGCTGTTCATCCGCGCCTTCCCGGACAAGCCCATTACGTCGATTCCCCTGGAAACGCGAATGGGCAAGGGGAAAGGCGAGCCGGAGTATTGGGCTGCGGTGATCCGTCCGGGGAGCATCCTGTTCGAGATCGGCGGGGTCAGTGAAGAGGCTGCGCGGATGTGCTTCGCCCGCCTGGCCCACAAGATGCCGGTCAGGGTCCGCTTCGTTCGGCGACGTGCGGTGTGAGAGGAAAGGGATACGATGGGCAAGACAACCACGGCGACGGAACTTCGCGAGATGAGCGACGAGCAGCTCGCGCTAACGCTCAAGGAGGCCACCGAGAGTCTCTTCCGCCTCCGCCTGCAAGCGGAGACGGAGCGGCTCGACGCCCCCAGCGAGTTGAAGCGTCACCGCCGTTTGATTGCCCGGATCGCGACGATCCAGAGCGAGCGGGCCCGTGCCGCGGCCGCCAAGGCGCAGGCGGCCGGGGAGCCAACCACGAGTCCAGTGTAAGGGAACCGAGCGATGCCCAAACGAGTGGCGGTCGGCGTAGTGACCAGCGACAAGATGAGCAAGACGCGGCGCGTGGAGATCCCCCGCGTCGTCAAGCACCCGAAGTACGGCAAGTTTTTGCGTCGCCGCACGGTGTGCTACGCGCACGACGAGGGCAACGAGTCCCGTGTCGGCGATACGGTCGAAATCGTCGAGAGCCGGCCCATGTCGCGGCTGAAGCGGTGGCAGCTTGTGCGCGTGGTGGCCAAGAGCCGCCTGGTGGACGTGGCGGCGATGCGGGCCGCAGCGAGGGCCCGGTCGCGCCAGACGGACACGCCCGAGGCCGCTCCGAAAGCGGAACCCCCAATCGAATAGTGGAAACGCCGCGGCGTCCCGTCGCGGCCATGACGTCAAGCGTGAGTATCAGCCATGATTCAATCGGAAACCCGACTCGCCGTGGCCGACAATACCGGCGCGAAGGAATTGATGTGTATTAAGGTGCTCGGCGGGGCTCGCCGCCGGTACGCCGGCCTCGGGGACGTGGTGGTGTGCAGCGTCAAGGGGGTCACCGCCGACAGCGACTTCAAGAAGGGCACCGTGGTCCGCGCGGTGATCGTCCGCACCAAGCAGCCGACGCGCCGCGCCGATGGCAGCTACGTCCGCTTCGACAGCAATGCGGCGGTGATCGTCGACACCGACGGGAGCCCGCGGGGAACGCGCATCTTCGGCGCGGTGGCCCGGGAACTGCGTGAACGCAACTTTATGAAAATCGTGAGCCTCGCGAGCGAGGTGGTCTGATGCACGTGAAAAGCAACGACACGGTGGAAGTGATCCGGGGCGATGACCGCGGCAAGCGCGGCCGGGTGCTGAGGATCGACGGCAAGGCGGGAAGGGTCCTCGTCGAGGGGGTCAATCGCGTTAAGAAGCACGTCCGCAAGAGTCAGAAGAACCCGCAAGGCGGCGTTCTCTCCAAGGAAGCCCCGATCCAGTTGTCCAACGTGATGTTGGTCTGCGTCGCCTGCAATGCCGCGACCCGCACCGGCGCACGCAAGCTGCCCGACGGCAGCAAGGAACGCTACTGCAAGAAATGCGGGGCGAGCATCGGGCAGATCGCCCCACCCAAGCGGGCCGAGGGATAAGTAGGTCATCATGACACCGCGACTATTGCAGCGATACACCAAGGAAGTCCTGCCGGCCCTGGCCAAGGAGTTCAACCGGGAAAACCGGCTCTCCCTGCCGAGGCTGGAGAAGGTCGTCGTCAACATGGGCGTGGGCAGCGCCACCGGCGAGAAGAAACACCTGGAGGAGGCGGTCGATGCCCTCACCCAGATTGCCGGGCAGAAGCCGGTCGTTACCCGGGCCCGAAAGTCCGTGGCAGGGTTCCGCCTCCGCGAGGGAATGGCCATCGGTTGCATGGTCACCCTTCGCTCCGGCCGAATGTTCGAGTTCCTCGACCGGCTGATTTCGTTGGCCTTGCCGCGGGTCCGCGACTTCCGGGGATTGAATCCCGACGGGTTCGACGGGCACGGCAACTACAGCCTCGGCCTTTCGGAACTCCTGGTCTTCCCCGAGTTGAACCCCGATAAGTTCACCCGCCCGCAGGGCATGAATATCACGATCGTCACCAGCGCTGAAAGCGACGGCGAGGCCCGGGAGTTGTTGCGGCGGATGGGGATGCCGTTCCGCGTCGATCAGCCCGGCAAATCGAATTGACCCGAGGTCGCACTCGTTAACTCCAAGCGAAAGCGGATTCGATGGCAAGCAAGGCCAAGATGATCAAGGCGAAAGTCGCGCCGAAGTTCCCCACGCGGCGGCACAGCCGTTGCCGGTTGTGCGGCCGGTCGCGGGCGGTGTACCGCAAATTCGGCATCTGCCGGATTTGCTTCCGCAAGCTCGCAGACGGCGGACTCATTCCCGGTGTGCGGAAGGCGAGTTGGTAAGTTTAAGGGACCCCTGACATTATGATGACCGACCCTATCGCCGACATGTTGACCCGCATCCGCAATGCGGTGCGCGTTGAACGGCCCACGGTGGAACTGCCGCTCTCCAAGGTCAAGCGCGGAGTCGCCGAAGTGCTGAAGCGGGAAGGCTACATCTGGGACTGGGAGGAGGTCCCCGGCGAGCCGTCCTGCCATATCCGGATTCACTTGAAGTACGGTCCGAATGGGGAGCGGGTGATCCAGCACGTGCGCCGGATCAGCACGCCCGGCCGGCGCGTTTACCGCGGGGCGGCCAAACTCCGGCCGGTGCTCAATGGGTTGGGAATCTCAATCATCAGCACCAGCCGAGGCGTGATCAGTGACCGCGAAGCCCGCCAGCGCAAGCTCGGCGGAGAAGTGCTCTGCGAAGTCTGGTAGGGAAGGTGGCGTATGTCGCGTTTGGGAAAAAAACCGGTTCCCGTTCCCGAGAAGGTGAAGGTCCAGATCGCGGACCGCCACGTCACCATCGAGGGGCCGTTGGGCAAGCAGGAATGGGATCTCCCCGTTTCGATTTCCGTTGCCTTGGACGAGAAGGGCACGTCGCTGGTGCTCGGTCGCAGCAGCGACGACCGCCAGGCCAAGGCCTTCCACGGCCTCGCCCGCGCCTTGCTGCAGAACATGCTCATCGGCGTGTCTCAAGGCTACGAGCGTCGTCTGGAGGTCGTCGGCGTGGGATACGTGGTGGCGGTCCAGGCGGGAGTCCTCCAGTTGCGGGTCGGATTCGCCAATGAGTTGCAGAAGCCGATTCCGCCGGAGTTGACGGTCACTTGCCCGGACCAGCAGCACATCCTGGTCAAGGGGATCGACAAACAAAAGGTCTCCCAGTTTGCCGCCGAGGTCCGCGCCCTGCGCAAACCCGAACCCTACAAGGGAAAGGGCATCCGCTACGAGGGCGAGGTGGTCCGGCGCAAGCAGGGTAAGGTCATGGCCAAGTAACGGGCAAGCTTTCGCCGCGGCGACTTCGGGAGTCTTCGAGTCTCCTGTGGTCTTGGGACGGCTTGTTAGAGAGCGAGACACCAACGTGAAACACGCGAAGAGAACAGGCCAGCAACGCCGGCGCCGTTGCTGGCGGGTGAGCAACAAGGTCAAGTCGCATTCGACCCGGCCGCGGCTGGCCGTCTTTCGTAGCCACAAGCATATCTACGCGCAGGTCATCGACGACATGGCCGGACGGACCCTCGCTTCGGCTAGCACCGTCGACAAGGACGTGCGTCAGGCCGTGGCCTACGGGGGAAACCGGTCGGCCGCCGCGGCGGTGGGGAAGACGCTTGCCGAGCGGGCGCTGGCGGCGGGCGTGACCAAGGTGGCGTTTGATCGCCGGGAGTACAAGTACCACGGGCGGGTGGCCGCTCTGGCTGATGCGGCGCGCGACGCCGGACTCGATCTCGGCGCCAAGGCGCCCGCGCCCGAGCCCAAGGCCGCACCGGAACCGAAGAAACCCGCGAAAAAACCGGCCAAGAAGCCGGCTGCGGCCAAAGAATAGGGATTAGGGATTAGGGGTTAGGGATTAGGGTAAAGACGGCAAGGGCGAGCGTTGACTTCCTGTCAGAGGATTCTCGGCAGAGGACTCGGAGGACATCGAAGGTCATTCCAATTTGCAATTTGATATTTGCAATTTGATATTTGCAATCATCGACTTGCAATCCTCTTCAATCTGCAAGCGAACACGTCATGTCTACTGAAACAACCCAAGGGGCTCTGATCGACAAGGTGGTCAAGATCCGGCGGTGCGCCGCCGTGGTCAAGGGTGGCCGCCGCTTCAGTTTCACCGCGATGGTCGTCGTTGGCGATGGGCAGGGGCGCGTCGGCTGGGGCTACGGCAAGGCCAACGAAGTCCCGCCGGCCGTGGAGAAGGCGATCAAGGACGGATCGCGCAACCTGTTCGCCGTGCCGCTTGCCGGAACGACGGTACCTCACATCATCGAGGGCCGGTTCGGGGCGGCCAAAGTCGTGCTCGTCCCCGCCCGACCCGGGACCGGCGTGATCGCCGGGGCGGCCGTTCGGGCCGTGTGCGAGGCCTGCGGCATCCGCGATATCCTCACCAAAAGCTTCGGAACCACCAATCCCATCAACCTGGTCAAGGCCACGGTCCAAGCGCTTCAGGACCTTCGCACCAAGGGTGAAGTCGAGCGGCTTCGGGGAGTCTCGCTGTCATGAACCTGAACGATATCCATCGAGGAATTCACAAGTACAAGGCCCGGAAGCGGGTCGGCCGCGGTCCGGGCAGCGGGTTGGGCAAGACGAGCGGGCGCGGCCACAAGGGCCAGGGCGCCCGCGCCGGTTGGACCTCGCTGCCGACGTTTGAAGGCGGCCAGATGCCGCTGGTGCGACGCGTGCCCAAACGCGGCTTCCACAACCGCTTCGCCGCCAACGTCGCCGTGGTGAATGTCGCGGAGTTGGAACAAGCCTTCGCCGCCGGCGACCAGGTTACTCCCGAAACGCTTCATGCCAAGAAGGTCCTCCGCGGCCAGTTCGACGTCCTGAAGGTGCTCGGCAACGGCCAACTGACCAAGTCGCTGGTGGTCTCCGCGCATCGCTTCAGCCGTTCCGCCTTGGAGAAGATCCAGCAGGCCGGCGGACAGGCTGTCGTCCTTCCCGGCAAGGCCCCGGTGAAGCGGAAGAAGGACAAATGATGAGTGATGAGTGATGAACCGGGGAGGAACGCAAGGGGGGAACGGCACGACGAAGTAGAGTATCGAGCAGGGGGTGCGGTAGTCTGTCCTTGAACTCGTTCATCATTCATCATTCATCATTCATCACTTCAAAGGACGGATCGAGCCATGTGGGAAAAAATCCGCGTCATGTTCACGATCCCGGAGCTGCGGCAGAAGATTCTGCTCACGCTCCTCCTCCTGGCGATCTACCGCATCGGCTACCAGATTCCCCTGCCGGTGATCGATCAGGGCAAGATGACGGCGTTTTTCGAGCGGGCAGCCGGCGGCGGGCTCGGCCAGTTGCTCCAACAGGCGATGCTCTTCAGCGCGTCCAGCCTCAGCCAGGCCACGATCTTCGGCCTGGGAATCATGCCCTACATCTCCGCCTCGATTATCTTCCAACTCCTGGGCAGCGTCTGGAAGCCGCTCGAGGAATTGCAGAAGGAAGGGGAAAGTGGCCGCAAGAAGATCAATGAGTACACCCGGTATGCCACGGTTGTCCTCTGCATCGGCCAGAGCTGGTTCTACGTCAATTACCTCGTGGGCAACGGCCTGGTGCGGGATTCGCTTCTCGATCCCACGACCGATACCCTCGGATTCGGCTGGCAGTTCACCGCCGTCATGACCATGACGGCCGGAACCACCTTCCTCATGTGGCTCGGCGAGCAGATCGACGAATACGGCATCGGCAACGGCATCAGCCTGCTCATCATGGCCGGCATCCTGGCCCGCATGCCTTACGCCGGTTGGGAGTTGATCAAACCCATGGTCGAAGGCGGGGGGCTCGAACTGGGCTCCAGCGGCGGGAAACTCGGCGTCGACGCCCTGCTCGTCCTGGCCGTCCTGTTCGTGGCGGTGATTGCCGGCGTGGTGTTCATCACCCAGGGCCAGCGGCGCATCCCGACGCAGAGTGCCAAGCATGTGCGCGGTCGCCGCGTCTACGGCGGCACGCGGCAGTATCTCCCGCTGCGCGTGAACCAGGCCGGGGTCATGCCGATCATCTTCGCCAGCAGTCTCCTGCTCTTCCCGCAGGTGCTGCTCAACTGGCTCGCCCAGAGGTTCCCCGACACGGGATGGCTGGTGACCTTCGCCCAGGCGTTCCATCGCGGCGAGAGCTCTTACGTGTACAACGCGTTCTACATCGTAATGATCTACTTCTTCTGTTACTTCTGGACCGCCATCACGTTCAACCCGAAGGACATGGCCGATAACCTGAAGAACTACGGCACCTTCATTCCCGGCTACCGGCCCGGACGCCGCACGGCCGACTACCTCGAAAAAGTGATGATGCGGATCACCTACGTCGGCGCCGGCTTCCTCGCGGTGGTGGCCATCTTTCCGACGGTGATTTCCGGGTGGATGGGAGTGAGCTACTCGGTCTCCAGCTTCTACGGCGGCACCGGCCTGTTGATTGCCGTGAGCGTTGCCTTCGACCTGGTCCAAAAGATCGACAGCCACTTGGTGATGCGCAACTACAAGGGACTTCTGGAACGAGGGTGAAGATATCAAATTGGAAATTGCAAATATCAAATTGCAAATTGGGGACTCCATGCCGCACTCTTGTGAGAGTGGTTGGCGCTTGGCCTCTGCAATTTGATATTTGATATTTGATATTTGATATTTGCATTCTTCAATTTGCAATTTCCGACTTCATTGTTGGGCTGGATCCACACCATGAGAATCGTGTTCATCGGACCGCCGGGGGCGGGCAAGGGGACCCAGGCCGAGCGGATGATCGCCACGTACACGCTGGCCCACCTGTCGACCGGCGACATGCTCCGTGCCGCGCGCGACGCCAAGACCGAGGTGGGGCTCAAGGCCGAGCAGTTCATGTCGACCGGGCAGCTCGTGCCCGACGACATCATCGTGGCGATCATTGCCGAGCGTCTCCAGGCCCCGGATTGCGGTTCGGGCTACCTTCTGGACGGCTTCCCGCGGACCATCGCCCAGGCCGAGGCCCTTGACCGGATGTTGGCCGAGAAAGGCACTCCCTTGGACGTCGTGCTCGAACTTCAAGTGCCGGAAGAGGAACTGTTCCGCCGGTTGGCGGGACGCGGCCGGGCCGACGACAAGCCGGAAGTCATCCGCCAGCGGCTGGTGGCGTACCGCCAGCAGACCGAGCCGCTCTTGGACTACTATCAGAATCGCGGCCTGCTGAAGGCGATCCACGGACTCGGCACCGTGGACGAGATCTTCGCAAGGATCAAGGAGGTGCTGGATCCGTTGGCCGGCTAAGGAGCCCCAGGCGTGCAGAGACCGCCAGAACTGAAGTCGGCACGCGACATCGACCTGATGCGCAAGGCGGGGCTCCTCGTATGGGAGACGCACCAGTTGGCCTCCTCGCTCCTCCGCCCGGGCGTGACCACGGCCGCGATCGACGCCGCGGTGGACAACTACATCAAGGACCACCATGCGGTAGCCCTCTTCAAAGGGGTGCCCGGTAGGATCCCCTTTCCCGCAGCAACGTGTATTTCGATCAACGAACAGGTGGTGCATGGGATCCCGGGTCCGCGGAAGTTGGCGGAAGGAGACATCGTTAGTATCGACGTTGGATGCAAGCTTGATGGCTGGTGCGGCGACGCGGCGGCGACCTACCCGGTAGGCCGAATCGCCCCCGAGGTGCAACGACTCCTCGACGTGACCCGCGGGGTCCTGGACTTGTCGATCCGGCTCATCGGCACGTGTACCTGGTGGAGTGAAGTCGCGGTGGAGATGGATCGGTACGTGAAGCGTGCCGGGTTCACGACGGTCGAGTCGTGTGTCGGCCCTGGGATCGGCCGGGAGATGCACGAGGACCCCCAGGTGCCGAATTACATGAGCGACCAGCTCCGGCGGGGGGGGGATTTCCGTTTGGTTCCCGGACTGGTCATTGCCGTGGAGCCGATGGTGAACATGGGAACGAAGCGAGTTCGCACTCGGCCCGACTATTGGACGCAGGTCACTGCCGATGGCCGGCCAAGTGCCCATTTTGAACACACGATCGCCCTGACGACCAAGGGCCCCTATGTGCTGACAGCCTCCCCTCTACATAAGGGGCCAGGGCAGCCGTACTGACGAATTGGCAGATGTGAAGATAGGGAGTATGTGAAGGTAAGGTGGTTTCTGGCGGGCGATGGCGTCGGCCACCGCAGGCCCTCCCATGGGTTCGGTGGCTCCTGGTCTTGGGTTGGGGAGAAAATCTCCCCGCGGGGCCTTGAGAGAAACGCGGCGGAGTGCCTATACTAATACACTTTGTCCCATTGCGTGACGTGAGCGTAAGTTGTCATGAAAGTGCGTGCCAGCGTCAAACGAATTTGTGAGCATTGTAAGATCGTGCGAAGGCGGGGTACCGTCTACGTGGTATGCACGAACCCCCGCCACAAGCAGCGACAGGGGTAGCCCCTAGTCAGGAGCCGGTGGGAGCGGGACCGGCAAGGGATCAGGGGATGGGTGCCGTGCCCGTCCTTGGGTTGGCGATCGGATGATGGTACGGGCGTGAGCACGTCCGAGCGATTGAGCAGTGGAGCGATTCAATGCCTCGTTTGTTGGGTGTCGATATCCCGGGAAATAAGCCGACGGTGATTTCCCTGCGTTACCTGTACGGGGTCGGCCCGAAGACGGCGCAGGAGCTGTGCTTCAAGGCCGGGGTGAACCCTCAGGGGCGGGCCAAGGACCTGCGCGAGGACGAATTGGCGCGGCTCGCGGCCTTGTTGGATAAGGACTACACGGTCGAGGGGCAGTTGCGGCGTCAGTTGACGCAGAACATTGCGCGGCTCCGCGACATCAACTGCTACCGCGGCATCCGCCATCGCCGGGGGCTGCCGGTCCGCGGCCAGCGGACGCGGACCAACGCGCGGACCCGCAAGGGACCGAAGAAGACCGTGGCCGGCAAGAAGGGCGTCAAGGATCTGAGGTAGCGGACCTCGCAACGGGAAATCACGGGAGACTCTAAGCGGTGGCCAAGACAACGACCAAACGTCGCAAAGCTCGTCGCAACGTCACGGTGGGCGTGGCCCATATTCGGGCGACGTTCAACAATACCACGGTTACGATTACCGACACCAAGGGCGATACGCTGTGCTGGTCCAGCGCCGGCACGAGCGGGTTCAAGGGGAGCCGCAAGAGCACGCCCTTTGCCGGCCAGTTGGCTGCCCAGCAAGCGGCCGAGAAGGCGATCAAGTTCGGCATGAAGGAAGTGGACGTCAAGG
>CAYSGY010000077.1:0-14987 GCA_964430315.1 uncultured Planctomycetaceae bacterium | reverse complement strand
TACGAACCATGGGGCAGGAGTCGGGGGTCAGGGGTCGGGGGTCAGGGGTCGGGGGTCAGGGGTCGGGGAGGACAGACGTTTAGCGGCGGGGCTCGCCCCGCGCGAGCCACCCCGTCGGGTCAAATGAATACCCGCTATATGGCGTACAAACCACCGCGAGGCAACGCGATCCCCCAGTAGACAACAAGCGGGAAACTCTGTCCAGACGGCATTTCCGCCCTGGCTGCCGCTCGTTCAGCTCGCACGGCGTTCGCGGTCCTCGCGGGCCCGTTCGAGCCGGGCGCGGAGGGCCTTCTTCTCCTGCTTGGTCAGCCTCCGTTGCACCGGCAAGTCGCCGGCGACCGACGCAGAAAGGGGGGAGACCGTGTTGGCAGGCGACGCGACAACGACCGCCGGACTGGAACTGAGGATCGGCGACACCCGCTGCGGCTCGACGGCCATCATGTCCGAGGAAGACAAAACGACTCCGTGAGGCGGGTGTACCGCGACGGTCCGCCCGCCGCTCGTGAGCACGTTGCCGTCCTCGACGACATACACCTCGTCGCCGAGTCGGCCTCGGCCCCGTCGCCTGCGGCGCAGGAGCCCTTCGGCATCGAGGACGACGTAGCGGGCGTGCCAGATCATCGCCATGAGCAGGGAGAAGTGGCCCAGCAGCAGGGACGCCTTGTTGAAGGCCACGGCCCGAGCCGCCTCCGCCACGGGCGGCCACTTCAACATCTGGGTCGGGATGCAATGAAAGTGGAACGCCAACGACACCGCGTAGCAGGCCCCCGTGAACACCAGCGCCGCGGCCGATAGCCAGTGACGTCGCATGTCGACCAGCAGGCGCAGGCTCACTGCGGCGATAAGGAATCCGCAAATCACCAGCCACCAGATGCAGTTCTCGCCGAAGAGCCGCGTGCCCGTCAGCCAGGCCATGATCTCGCCGAACCCGTCGTGCAGGTTCGCCGTCGCGTCGACACTCATCAGCAACCAGCACGCGGCAGCCCAAAGCCAGATCCGATAGTGCCCGCGGTAGTCGTCCAACCGGTGACGCCGCACGGTGTAGACCAACACGGCGGTCGCCGCCGCCATGGCGAGCATCAGAGAGGAGAACCAGGTGGCCAGACTCGCCCGATCGGCCAGATCGAATGCCGCAATCCGCCCGAGACCGCGGACCCCGAGCGACATCCAGACATACAACCCCTCCAGCAACGCGATGCCTGCCAGCCCGGCCCCGAAGACGAAAATCAGGAAGAGGGGGTGCATGGGCACGAGATCGGTCAACCGGGTCTGCGATTCCAGGAGCATCGCATCGCCGTAGTTCTCCGATCGTCCGGCATAGTCCGCCCGAGGGTAGCGCGTACTGCGGCGTCGCGACAAGGAATCCCCTAGAGTTAGGGGGCCTGCCACGATCGCGTCGTGCAGGACCCGACGGCGACGTTGATCCGATCGACCCGTGACAAACAGCATGGCAGGAACCGCAGCGTCAGTTACTTATCCCGGGGGCCGGCAATTGCCCTTCTTCCCACTTCGGCAGCCCCGCTGGCTTGGGTCCAATGGCTTCAGCCCTCCCCGCAGAGTCACGTCGACCGGCAGTCCGAGCGCTCCGGCTGGGGCGGATTGTCGATCGCGGGCGAGAGATTTGGGTAGATTCTGGCGAATCCGAAGACCTTGTGGGGCCGGGGCCCTTGAGCAACCTTGTGCCGGACCGGCAAAGTCCGATAATTGGCCGTGCGGATCGTGCTTTCCTTCCCCCCCTCGTTGCTCGTTAAGGATTGCAACAGATGCCTCTGCTGGTAGTCGGAACCTTGGGGCTGGACGGCGTGGAGACGCCGACCGAGAAACGCGAGAACGTGCTCGGCGGTTCGGCGGTGTACTTCTCCTATGCGGCCAGCTACTTCACGTCGGTGAGACTGGTGGGCGTGGCGGGCGATGACTGGCCGGCCGAGCACACGGCGTTGCTCGAATCGCGACGAATCGACATGCGCGGGGTCCAGATCGTGCCCGGCGGACGCACGTTCCGCTGGCGGGGCCGCTACCGCGAGAACATGAACGACCGCGATTCGCTGGAGACCCAGCTCAACGTGATCGCCGACTTCGACCCCGTCCTGCCCGACGAGTATCGCCGCTGCCCCTTCTTGTTTCTCGCCAACGGCCCGACCGACTTGCAGCACAAGATCCTCGACCAGTGCAGCGGCGCCACCCTCCGCGTGGCCGACACCATGGAACTCTGGATCAAGACGCAGCCGGAGCGACTCGCCGAGTTGCTCAAGCGGATCGACGGCCTGGTAATGAACGACAGCGAGGCGAGGCTCTTGAGCGGCAAGGAGAACCTGGTTGCCGCCGGTCACGCCATTCGCGAGATGGGCCCGCGTTTCGTCGTCATCAAGAAGGGGGAGCACGGGGCCATGTTCTTCAGCAAGCACGAGACCTACGTCCTGCCGGCCTTTCCGACACCACGCGTCGTGGATCCCACCGGCGCGGGCGATAGTTTTGCCGGCGGAATGATGGGCTACCTGGCCGAGCAGGGCAACTTCGAACCCAGGACTCTCAAGGAGGCGATGGCCTACGGGATCCTCGTGGCCAGCTTCACCGTCGAGGACTTCAGCCTCGACCGGCTCAAGGGAATCGAGCGCGAAGATCTCGAGCGCCGCATGGACGAGTATCGGAAGATGCTGAGTTTTTGAGATCGGAGATTGGAGACTGGAGGGCGGAGGTCGGCCCGCGTAGCGGGCGGGCTTGCCCGCCGTTCGGTTGCGACCATACGCGTCCACGTCCCCTCCGACCTCCGACCTCCGACACCCCAATGAAATCACCCATCCGCACCTTTGTGGCCGTCGAGATTGGCGAGGCGATTCGCCGCGCAGCGGTCGCGCTGATCGAGGAACTGCGTGCCGCGTCGGCCGAGGTGAGCTGGGTCGCGCCGCACAACATGCACCTCACGGTGAAGTTCTTGGGCGACGTCGCCGCCGAGCGGGTCCCGCAGGTCTCGGCAGCGGTTGCCGAGGCGGTTGCCGAAGCGCCGAGTTTCGACCTGGAGGTCTGCGGCGTGGGGGCATTTCCCAATGTCTCTCGGCCAAGGACGATCTGGATCGGCACCGGCGCCGGCGAGGCCCAACTGGCCGATCTGGCAGGACGCATCGACAAGGCGCTCACGAAGCTGGGCTTCGCCCGCGAAGGACGCGACTTCCGCGGTCATTTGACCCTGGGTCGAGTCCGTCGCCCCAGCCCGGGCCTGACGGCGGTTAGCCAGATGCTTCGAGAGCAGTCCGGCCTGGAATTCGGCCGGACGACCGTCCGCGAGGTCATCGTCTTCTCCAGCCAGTTGCAGCGTGGCGGCCCAATCTACAACGCCATGAGCCGAGCGACGCTGGGGGGGAATCAGGGATTAGGGATGAGCGATTAGGGATGAGCGATTAGGGATGAGCGATTAGGGATGAGCGATTAGGGATTCGTGTTCTCACACACAATCTCTGCGTAGCGGGCGGGCTTGCCCGCCGTTTCGTTGCCTCGGTACACGGCGTCAAAGCCCCAGGATTTCGAGGGTGAACCCAACGATGGGCAAACGGCGGGCACGAGCGGACGACTCCTTCAATTGCCCGAATTGCGGGGCGGAAGTGCCGGCGGGGGCGGAGTTCTGCCGCCACTGCGGCGCGAGCCACGACTCCGGTTGGGGCGAGGACGATTCCGGCTGGGACCAGGACGCCGCCTCGGGCTATGGGCCGGACGACGACTTCGACTACGACGAGTTCATCGCCCGCGAGTTCCCCGAACAGGCAACTCCGCAATCCAGGCATCGCGGGAAGCGTTGGGCCATGGCCGTGGTCGTGGCGATCGTGGTAATCGCGTTCCTGGCGTCGATCTTGTCGTGGTTCTGACCGTCACTTCACCACGGCCGACGGGATGTTCGGGCTCTGGTGCGTAGATCAGGCCCATCGTTCCCTCCGCGTGCTTCCTGGGAACGTCATTCTACCACCGCGCCGGCCTTCTTGAAGCCGGATAGGTTGGAAGCGAGCCGGTTGCGTTGTCGCTTGTGAGATTCCCTGGCGACGCCATCTCACTCCCGGTAGTGGGGATCGACGCAGAAACTCTCCCAGGGCACCGCATTCTTTGCTTTCTTCCCAAGCAGCCCAATCTGTCGTCCACGTTAGGTTGGCTGGCCTTCATTGGATGCTGGGTCTGGAGAACCAGGGTAGAAAGGACTGTGGATTCCGGATAAACTAGCGTATCCGCGGCGAGTCTGCGGCCTGGGAGGACGCGACCACAGGTCGGGAGTTCTGGGCGGACATGACCGGCGCGGGAGTCTTGCCCTTGGCCCGCAGGGAGGCCTCCATGGCGACCAGGCCGTTGCGTTTCGTACACACCTCGGACCTGCACTTGGAGCAGCCGCCGTTCGGGTTGGGTGAGATCCCGGAACACCTTCGGGAGTTGTTCATCGAGTGTGCCTATTGGGCGGCGGAGCGGGTGTTTGCCGTGGTGCTGGCCGAAGAGGCCGACTGCCTGGTCCTTTCCGGCGACGTGCTCCAGGCGCAGCAGACCGGCCCGCGAGGCCCGCTCTTCCTGGCGGAGCAGTTCGGACGGTTGGCGGAGCGCGGCATTCAGGTCTATTGGGCGGGCGGGGAGGTCGATCCACCCGATGCGTGGCCCGCCTCGGTTCGTCTGCCCGACAACGTCCACCTCTTCCCCACACATCGGATCGAGCGATTCACCTGCGCGCGTGACGGCGTCCCCCTGGCCGCCGTGATCGGCGCGAGTCGGCGGCCGGGGGAGCCGATCCACCCGGACGAGTTCCCGGCCGCCCCGGAAGGGCTCGTCACCGTGGCGGCGGTGTACGGCGAGGTCGAGGCCGACGCCCTTCGCAGCCGGAGCGTCGACTACTGGGCC
The DNA here is from genome assembly GCA_964430315.1 of uncultured Planctomycetaceae bacterium. Taxonomy (GTDB): domain Bacteria; phylum Planctomycetota; class Planctomycetia; order Pirellulales; family Thermoguttaceae; genus CALFBP01. Next base: position 10,121 of record CAYSGY010000077.1, on the reverse strand, counting down.
CTGGGCGGCCGTCACGCCCGCGCCACGCTCTTCAGCGAGCCGCACGCCGCGCACTATCCCGGCACGCCGCAGGGACGCGAGCCCGGCCAGGTCGGCCCGCACGGCTGCACCCTCGTTCAGATCGACTCCGAACGCCGCGTGCGCACCACGTTGGTGCCGGCCGACGTGATGCGGTGGCACAACGAGCGGATCGCCATCGACCCGGGCACGACGCGCAAGGACCTCCAGTCACGGCTCTACGGTCGGATCGAGGCGTTGAAGCAAGCCAACCCGGGCGCCGACCTGTTCGTCTCCTGGACGGTCGTCGGCGAGGGGCCGTTGCTGGTCGAGTTGCGGCGAGGGGCCTTGGGTTCCGGCCTCTTGGAGACGATGCGGAGCGAACACGGCTTTGGATCGCCGGCCGTCTGGAGCGTGGCGCTGGTTGCCGAGCCTTTGGCCGGGGTGCCGCCGCAATGGTACGAGCAGGAGACGATCCTAGGCGATTTCCTTCGCGAGCTGCGTCAGCAGCAGGTCGATCCCGAGATGCCGGTTTCGCTGGAGGCGTATCTCGCCGAGGCGGACCGGGCCGGGCCGCTGGCGGAGCTTGCTTCCGTTGCGCCGGGTCCCGACCGGGAGCGGGTCCTGCGCGAGGCGGCCATGCTGGGTTGCGACCTGCTGAGTGGGGAGGACCCCGTGTCGTGAGAATCACCGGCTTGGAAGTCGAGGGGTTTGGGGTCTGGACCGGTCTCCGGCTGGACGGGTTCGCCGAGGGGTTGAACGTCTTTTTCGGGCCCAACGAGGCCGGCAAGAGCACCCTGATGCAGTTCGTCCGCGGGGTGCTCTACGGCTGGACACCGCAGCGTCGCCGTTATCTCCCCCCGAAGCACGGCGGCAACCCCGGCGGGCGACTCTGGATCACCGGACCGCAAGGCGAATTCCAGGTCGGCCGCTTCGATCGTTCGGCCCAGGGAAGTCCGGGCGACGAACTCCAGGTCACGGGGCCCGACGGCTTCCAACACGGGCTCGAACTGCTCCAGGCCATCCTCTGCCACGTCGACGAGCCGATCTTCAACAATGTCTTTGCGGTCGGGCTGGAGGAACTCCAGGAACTCGCCACGCTCAACGACACCGAGGCCGCGGCGCTGCTGTACAACCTGAGCGTCGGCGTGGACCGCGTATCGATGATCGACGTGATGCGGGAACTCCACACGTCGCGGAACCGGCTCCTGGACGCCGCCGGCGGGCCGGGCCAGATCGTCCAACTCCGGGCCGATCGCGACAAGCTCCGGGCCGACATCGAGCAGCTCGCCTCGCTGGGCGGCCGCTACGCCCGCCTGGCGGCCGAACGCGAACAGTTGGACCGGGAATCCGCCCAGCTCGACGACGAGGGCCGGCAGATCGCGCGTCAGCTCCGGGTCGTGGAGCTGGCGCAGGCCGTCCGTCCGCGGGTCGAGCGGCGGCGGGCACTCGACGACCAGCTCGCTGCGATCGGATCGGTCGGCGACTTCGCCGAGGCCGACGTCGAGCGTCTGGAGCGTCTCAACGCGGCCATCCAGAAGCGTGAAGGGCAGTGGGAGGAACTCCAGCGGCAGTGGGAGCAGATCCGTCGCGAGGCCGAGGCCCAGATCATCGACGCCGCCGTGCTCCGCCAGGCCCCGCGGATCGAGGCCCTGGCCGAACAGAAGGATTGGATTCGCTCCCTGGAGGACCGGACCCTGGAACTCGAAACGGAGGTCGCCGCCACGGAGAACGAGTGGAAGACGCACTGCGACCATCTCCGCATCCCGGAAGGAAGCGTGCCTGCGTTCTCGCCCCGCGCGATGGCCGCGCTCCGCCCGGTGGCCAAGGAGTTGCACCGCTGTACGCAACGCCTGGAGGAAGCGCAGGCCCAGGTCGCGGCCGGCGAGGAGACCCAGCAATCACTCTCCCAGAAGCTCCAATCGTCGCTCGATGAGAGGGGCGAACGGCACCTGAGCGATGCCAGGGAGCGGGTGGGCAACCTGGTGGCCCAGCTCCGCCGTCGCATTCAGATCGACCACCGCGCCGCGCAGATGGACCGGTACCACGAGGAGTTGAGCGAGCAGCGACGGACGCTCCTGGACCAGCAGATGCTCCCCGGGTGGATCCTCGCCGCACTCGGGGGCCTGTTCGTGGCCGGCGTACTCATGGTCCTTCTGACCCTCTGGAACTTCTTCAGTCCCGGTTCGCTCGTCGGTTCCCTGGGCTGGCCGCTGGCCTCGTTCGGGCTGGTCTTCACGGGCGTGGCCATCGTGGCCAAGATCTTCCTGGAACGCTCCAACGCCCGGCAGTTGGACGCCTGCCAGCGGCAGATCCGCATGCTCCGCTCACAGAAGCAGCAACTCCAAGAGGAACGCGAGGCCCTGGACCGCCAACTGCCGAGAGGCAACGGCGATCTCGATGCCCGGCTCGAAGCCGCCGAACGCCAGTTGGCCGGCCTGGAAGAACTCGTGCCCATCGACGCCCAGCGCGAGGCCGTGCGTCAGGAGTCGGAGGTGGCCGCCGGCCGAGTCAAGGACTCCGAGGCCGACCTGGCCGCGGCGCGACGGCGCTGGCAGGAAGCGGTCGCCGCCGCGGGGTTCCCCAAGGGCGTCTCTCCCAAGCAGGTCCGGCGGCTGGCCGCCCACGCCGGCGAGATCAACGAACTCCACGAGCGGCTCGAGCGTCGCCGCGAGGAACTGGGGCATCGCACGCGCGAGCTCGAAGGCCTGACCGTGCGGATCGCCCAGCTCGTGACGGACCTGGGAGTCAGCGCTCCGGCCAAGTCGCCGGTAGGGCAAGTCGACGCCCTGGTCACGCGGCTCCGCGAGGAAGAATCCCGCTGGAACCACCGGCGCGACCTCGCCCGGCAGGCTCGCCAGATGCGGCCCAAGCGGGTCCGCGCCCGGTTGGGCGTCGTCCGGCTCAAGCGGCTCCGTCGTATGATGCTCGACCGGGCGGGGGTGGCCGACGAGGCCGAGTTCCGCCGCCGCGCCGCCGACCACGCCCGTGCCCTCGAACTCCGCGGCGAGCGCGCGGCCGTGCAGCGTGAGATCGATGCGGCCCTCGCCGGATTCTGCCCGGAAGCGGAGGTGCTCGCCCAGATCGAACAAGAGCGCGGTCCGAGCCTGGAAGCCCGCCGCGAACAACTCCAGAAGAGGATCGAGGCCTGCAACGCGCAGGTGAAGCAGCGGTACGCGAGTCTCGGACAACTGACCGAGCAACTCAAGGCCCTGACCGAGAACCGCGCTCCGGCAGTCAAGCGTCTGGAACTGGCGAGCGTCGAGAAGCGCCTGGAGGAAGCGATCCGGCGGTGGCAAGTCCTGGCCCTCACGCACCAGACCCTGGAGAACGTGCGGAAGAGCTACGAGCAGACCCGCCAGCCCGAGACCCTCCAGGAGGCATCGTCCTACCTGAATCGCCTGACACAAGGGCGTTACCTCCGCGTGTGGACCCCCTTGGACGAAGACGTCCTCTTGCTCGACGATGAAGACGGAAGGCCGGTCTCCGTGGAGATCCTCTCGCGCGGCACGCGGGAGCAGTTGTTCCTCAGCCTGCGCCTGGCCTTGGCCGACAGCTACGCGCGGCGAGGCAAGAGTCTGCCGCTGGTGCTCGACGACGTGCTGGTGAATTTCGACACGCAACGGGCCAAGGCGGCGGCAACCGTGCTCCGCGACTTCGCGGCGGCCGGGCATCAACTGCTGGTCTTCACGTGTCACGAGCACGTGGCCCGGCTCTTCCAGTCGCTTCGCGTGGAGGTCCACGAGTTGCCGGAACACGGCGTCACACGTCCGGCCGTGACCGTGGCCCGCAAGCCGGCGGCCCGACCGGCGCGGCGCAAGCCGGTCGAGGAGCCTCCACCGCCACCGCCGCCGCCCGAGGAGGAAGAGGAGAAGGTACCTCGCGACGAGGCGAAGCCGGAGGAGACTGTTGCGGAGGCGGTCAAGCCTTCAGAAGACGAAGGCATGGAGCAACAAACCGCAGTACCGCCCACGCTGAAGGTCCAGGAGCCAGCACCGGTCCCCATGGCAGAACTCCCGCCTTGGCAGGAAGACGACTCCGAGCCGCCTGACCTCATGCCGGCACCTCAGGAGAAGGCGGAGACACCGTAAGAACACGGACTACCCCCTCGTCGGAGTACTGCCATAATCTGGGGGTAATAATTAAATCTGTGGGTGTACTCCCAGGTAAATCACCTCTCAGATTGAGGGGTACGCTGGGCGGTTCTGGCCGAGGCGGGATATAATGGAGGTCTGAGGCTCACTGTCGATGACGGTGTGGGCGGTGGATTCGCGTGGAGCAGCCAGTCCCGAAGGACGAAGACGTCGCACGCCACCGTGGTAGGGTGCAAGCCCAGGGCCCGGGCGTTGAGGAGTCTGTTCCATGGGCTCAGGCCACACCGCCCACCGTTGCCGACGGGCACCGGATGTTGGACGAACTCCGTGCGAAGCTCAGTCGGACAGAGCAAGAACACCGCGAGGTCGCGTTTGAGCAAGCGCACCAGTTCGTGGACAGAGTGGGACGGAGCGGCGGAACCGGGCACACGAGCAAGTCCTTTCCTCAACGGAGTCGCCCGGACCACCGGCGCGTGGATATTGAAGTACATGCGGGGTTGGCCTTTGTTCCTCCCCCGGAGCGTGGCGCAGACGGGTGAACCATGGTAACGCACCGTTTCGCGGACTTCCTCGAAGAGCCTTCGCAGTACGCAAGGGCTGTGGATTATTGGGTCCGGCTCTGGGAACGGGTGGATTCGCTTCGGAGGATTATGGACGGGTGGAAGTCCCCCTGGTTCTCCAACCGGCTTGGCGACGGGAGCCTGGACATGGACGGGAATCCCATCTTCAGTGCCTTCAGCCCCTCTCTGCGAAAAGGACTCCGGATCATTCAGTATCAGCCGACTTCTGACGGTATCGAGTTCGACCTCTGGCAGGACACCTTCGGAGGCAGCCGCACGGACCCCGAAGCGATCTGGGAACTCGTCATCGCGTGCGCCCTTTGCGACGAGGCAGCGGATAGGGCGTTTGGGGCCATTTCGGATTGGGTTGCCGGCCGTCCTATTCGCATTACGTTCACCCAGTTCCACCAGCGAAAAAATGGCATTACCGAGGGCTTTGCCGCCCTTCCCCTCTACGTCGGAGAACCGGGCCCGTCGTTGGTCATTGTCTGAGCACGAGGCATCGGCGCGGAAACCATGCAGGAATTTGAAGCTCTCGGCTACTGGTTCCTTCCCGAGAATCCGTCGAGGGAGATCCCGGGGACCCTGCGATTCTCTCCAAGCCGCGGTCTCGCGTTGTCGCTCAGCGGCACCTTCGCGCCAGGCGACACACTTGCCGAGGCATTCCAGTCGTCGAGTGCGCAGAAGCACGCAATCATCCACGGCGTGACGAATGGGAGTCCCTATGGGAAGATGTTCACGCTGGTGGACTGTTTTCGATCGGGAATGACCTTGCACATGCCGGGATTCGCGACCGAGGAAATTCACGCGAACTCGGCCTACGCGGGAGATTGCCTTCTCCGGGAAGGCGACCTTCGATTCGACAAGTCTCGTGTGAATTTCAGTGATCTTGCGAACTGGATCCGCCTGACTGGGATTCGCGCGGATTTGCCCAAAGGAGCCAACGAGCCATACACGTTCCGCGTCGAGTACGCGAAGGTAGGAGGAGTCCATGCGACGTTCGCGGGGTGTCCTTTGACGATCGGCCTGGGGCACAGGCTATCGTTCGAGGACTCGAAACGCTCCGTGGTACTTCGGGAGAACGTCTCCATTCTCATTGCCGATCTTGGACAACTCACGATCGAGGAGATTGAGCGCAAGTACCTTTCACCGCTCCAAGACTTCTTCACGCTGGCCGCAGATCTGCCCAATGCGCGATGCGAGTTTGTGGTTTTCGGGCAGCGACTCTCCCGTGACGGAGTAATAGGGCCCTCCGCAATTCATGTCCTCGGGGAGCCCATCTATGTGCGGGAGGAAGGTGAGACGTGCCGGGACGAGGATAAGATGCTCTTCACGTACGACGACGTGAGCGGTTTCTTCCAATCCTTGCTTGACCGGTGGCTGACTTTTCGCGAGCGGTTCGCTTCGTTCTGCCAATTGTACTTCAGCGCTCAGTACAGTCGTGGAGCGTACGTCGAGGAACGCTTCTTGTCTGCGGTCCGGGCATTGACCCTCCTGTTCCGAGAGACAATGCCCGCGCCGCCTGGTATCCGGCACGCGATTGACGAGATGCGCGAGGAACTCGCGAGGATTTCGGGCGAAAGACGATTCGGTTGGGTAGACGACGTCGTACCGATGGAGGCGGAATTGGCGTTTCCTTGGTCTCTTTCCGAGGTACTCACCAAGTACGAGGGACTATTGAGCGGGCTGATTACACCCGACATCGAGCACTTTGTCAACGCGATTGCGGCAACTCGACGATACGTGTCGTGCCCAGACCAGTCGTCGAGGCCAAACGTGCTCCACGGAGCAGACCTTCACTGGGCAACTGAGAAGCTTAACGTGCTGATCAAGATCTGTTTGCTCGATTGGCTGGAGTTCCCTCAGGATCTCATTGCGAGACTCTTGAATCGGAACGCGTCCTTCCGGCATTTGAGATCCGTTCCCTGCCCGCGAACGGGCTAAACTCCCGCCCTTGCCGGGCCGAAGAGTATGCAGAGCGGGTTGCCTTTTGCCGCCGCGACGATAGGATTCGTGGCAGGCAGACTATCCGGGATGATTGGCATGGCTAAGACTGTATTGACTCGCCGTCAGTGCTGCTGTACCCGTCCGGTCGCGTAGACCGGACCTTCTGAAGCAGCGTCCCCGGACCTTCTTCCTCCCTAACCGTTTCACTGTGTTGATGTTGCGCCTTCCCTAGGTGCGGCACCGACGGAGCCGGATTCCATGGCCACCGATTTTCGTCTCAAACAAAGACTCCCCGAACTCACCCAGAAGATCGTGGAGACCTACTCCGAAGTAGGGTCCATCAGTCACCTGGGTTACTGCTCGTTACCCAACCACGACGCCATCATTGCGGCGACCGAGGCCCTCAAGGAAATCCTCTACCCCGGCTACCGGCGGCGTGACGGCCTCCACTTGGGGAACGTCACGTACCACGTCGGGGATTTGATCGATAGCCTTCACGACAAGCTCACCGGGCAGATCGCCAGGGCCTTGTGCCACGACGCGGGCCGGAGCGGCAACTGCACTCCGAAGCAGCGGGAGGAGTTCGAGGGGATCGGGCAGGCGATTACGCTCTCCCTGCTCGGGCAGCTCCCCGACCTGAGGCGCCAGTTGGCCCTCGACGTCGAGGCCGCCTACGCCGGCGACCCCGCCTGCAAGTCGCTCGACGAAGTGATCTTCTGCTACCCGGGCCTGGAGGCCGTGACCGTATACCGCCTGGCTCATTTGTTGCACGGGCTGGGCGTGCCGCTCATTCCCCGCATGATGACCGAATGGGCCCACAGCAAGACCGGGATCGACATCCATCCCGGGGCCACGATCGGCAAGTACTTCTTCATCGACCACGGCACCGGCGTGGTGATCGGCGAGACGTGCGAGATCGGCGACTGGGTGAAGCTCTACCAGGGCGTCACGCTCGGGGCCTTGAGCTTCGCGACCGACACGGAGGGGAACCTCGTGCGCGGCACGAAGCGCCACCCGACGATCGAGAACCGCGTGGTGGTCTACGCCAATGCCACGATCCTCGGCGGCACGACCCGCATCGGCCACGACTCGGTGATCGGCTCCAGCGTGTGGCTCACCCACTCCGTCGAGCCGCACACGACCGTGACCATGGAGAAACCCAGCCTCCACATCCGCGGCCAAAACGGCGACCTCTCCGGCACGCACGTGTGACGGCGACGGGTGGGGCAGGTCGGCGACCTGCCCACGACACCGGCGACCTGGCCCACGGCGGCGTTTCGTCACGGGAGGCGGACGGTCTCCCCGCCGTTGTAGGTGAAGAGGGCCTTGAGGGCATCAACGTCGGTCTTCTCGGAGAGGAACCGGACCGAGCCGTCGGCCACCAGGGCCATGAACCCGCCGGGGCGGAGTCCGGTGAGGCCCTTGGTCGGGTTGGCGGCGTCGGGGACGAACACGTCGGGCCGGGTCCATTCGACCGCCGAGGCGTTGGCGGCCTCGACCACGATGACCGTGTTCGACAGTCCGTCGGTGATCTTCGAGAACAACAGCCCTTCCTTGCCGCCGAAGACCCCGTGCTCGCCGCCGATGCCGAGGTAGTTGGTCCTGCCCTTCGGGCCGGAGTAGTTGGACGAGACGAACGTCCGCGGGATCCTGGCCACGAGCGGCTTGTTGTGCTCGCTGTCCCACGGCTCGTCGAGGCGGAACTGCTTGAAAAGCTCCTGCTGCTCGATGTAGGGCAGGATGAGCACGCGCCAGCTCAGGCCCGGCTTGCCCTCCTTGTCGGTCGTGTAAGCAGGCGGGAGCTTCCCGTTCGCGTCGTGGTAGTTGTGCAGGGCCAGCCCGATCTGCTTGAGGTTGTTCATCGACTGCGAGCGTCGCGCAGCCTCGCGTGCGGCCTGCACCGCCGGCAGGAGCAAGGCGATCATGACCGGGCCGCCGGCAGTGAACATGTTTTCGCCGGGGACCGTCTGGCTGCTCGACGTCTGGAGCCCGACCTTGCCCCACCCGACCGAGGTCACGCTGGGACGGAGATGCTTCAGAATCGCATCCGGCGAAGGTAGCATCGCGGGGTTGATCTCGATGCCCTGCTGCCTGAGCCGGCTGGAAAACGTCATGAGCATCATCTGGATCGCCGGATAGGCGGCGCGGACCAGTTCCGGCGTGTTCTGATACACGAGGGCAAACGGCGGACAGTCGCCCTTGAGCCGGTCGGCCACGGCAGGGACCTCGGCCAGCGAGCCGCTTGCGCCCTTGGCTGCCAGATAGGCCGGGATCGCCTGCGGCATGATGGCCAGCACGAGTTCCTTGTCCGTCAGGCACCAGGAGGGGGCGACGAACGGGTTCGGCTGCGGAAGCTGCAACATGAAAACCTCTTGCCCCCCGAGTTGCGAGCGGTTGATCTTGGGCGCGGGCCGGCCGGGCGGGGCATTGGCTGCGACGGCGTTGGCAAGGTTGATGAGCTTCTCATGGGTCGCGGCCAGGCGTTTGGCATCCCGCAGCTTGACGACCACCAGCACCCGGGGCACCGGCACCGGGCCATCGGCCGGGGCAGTGGAAAAACACCACACGTCGCCCAGCGGCTGGAAAAGGTCTTCTCGGAGCTTGAATCCGATCTGGGCCTCGACCATGCCGAGCTGACTGAGGAACTTCTGGGTCTCCGCCGGGGCGATGGCCGAGGCGATCTCCAGGCCCTTCTGCCAGGCTGCGTCGAGGTCCATGCGTGCCGCGGCAGCCACGATCGCGTCCTTGGGAAGCGGGGCGAGGTCTTCGGCCGCCAGGGGTTTTTGCTGGAGGATGCTCAAAATTCCCTCCGCCTCGCCTTGGACGCCGACGAGCGTCTTCGTCACGTAGCCGTCTCCGTCGAGGCCGCCCACGGTCGCCACGGCGGTCACGTTAGCGAGTCCCAGGGCCTGGATCACGCCGGCCGCCTGCGGGCCGCCGTGTTTCGAGACCTTGCCGACAATCGTCCTGACGTTCACCAGCGCGAACATCGAGAGCCGCTCCACCGGCAGACGCTTGCGCACCGCGGTGAGCCACTTCGGCGGCTCCCCGCCCATCCGGTCGAGGATGCCCTCGACCTGCCCACTTCCCATGCCGACGATCAGGTACTTGCCCTTCAGGCCCCAGGTGAACTCCGGGGCATCGGGCGCGGGCTTCAGGCGATTCCATTCGGCGCCGCCGATCTGGACCTTCTCACCTTTCAGCCCGGCCCTCTCCAGATGCCCGACGACGACCGCCCAAAGCTTCTCTGCGTCGTCCCCGAGATGGAGGACCATGCCACCGCTTACGGACGGCGGCCCGTTGCCGGACGGCGGCTCCAGGTCGGCAAGGAAGAACGCTGCCGGCCGGTTCAAGAGCCCCAAGGCAAGATTGAACATCTCTTCGGCCAGCGAGCCTCGTCCCGGCTGTTCCTTCTCCACCGACGTGCGGATCGCCCCTTGGACGGTCTGCACGATCGCGCCGATCAGCTTCTGGACCTCCGGCTCGGCGAGGAGTTGCTCGGTCCGGTTCGCACTCTTGGCAT
>CAYSGY010000076.1:4713-15077 GCA_964430315.1 uncultured Planctomycetaceae bacterium | reverse complement strand
GGGGCTGCCACGGACACGAACGCACACCCCCATATTGGCGGGAATGGCGAGGTCGTTCTGGTCCACAACGGGGTCATCGAGAACTATCAGGCGCTCAAGCACCGGCTGGAGGCCAAGGGCTATGTCTTCCAATCCGCCACCGACACGGAGGTGATCGCGCACCTGGTCGCCGACTGTCTGAGGGAGTGCGCAGCCCCAGCAGGACGGGTTTCCAACCCGTCCCGCGCAAAATCCGCGTCGAACCGCGGCGATCACGGGCCCCTGGTCGCGGTCGTCCAGGCGGCCTTGGCTCAGCTCCAGGGGACCTATGGGCTGGCAATTCTCTTTCGCGACCATCCCGACGTGATCCTTGCCGCCCGGCTCGGCAGTCCGCTGATCGTCGGCGTGGGTGCGGGGGAGCATTTCGTGGCCAGCGATTCCTCGCCGCTGGCCGGATACACCGACAAGATCCTCTACTTGGCGGACCACGAGGTCGCCGTGCTGACGGCCGAGTCGGTCCACGTGGTCCACCGCGACCACGGCGCGGTCGCGCACGACGTCCAGGTGCTGAGCCTCGCGGCGGACGACGTCGACCTGGGCGGCTATTCCCACTACATGCTCAAAGAGATCTCCGAGCAGCCGGAGACGATCCGCAACGCCTTGCGGGGCCGGCTCGACCTCGATGCGGCGACGGCCAAGCTGGGCGGGCTGAACCTCACGCCCCAGCAGCTCCGCAGCGTCAATCGCCTTGTCATGACGGCCTGCGGCACGAGTTGGCACGCCTGCCTGGTCGGCGAGTACCTCCTCGAGACCCTTGCCCGCATCCCGGTGGAGGTGGAGTACGCCAGCGAGCTTCGCTATCGCAACCCGCCGATGGACCCCAACACCCTGGTCTTCGCCATCACGCAGAGCGGGGAAACGGCCGACACGCTGGCCGCCCTGCGGGAAATGCGGCGCAAGGGATTCCCCACGCTGGCCATCTGCAACGTGGTGGGCAGTTCGATCGCCCAGGAGGCCGACGGCGGGATCTACCTTCACGCGGGGCCCGAGGTCGGCGTGGCCTCGACCAAGGCGTTCACGTCGCAGTGCGTGGTGCTGACCCTGTTGGCCCTCTATTTCGGCCGGCTCCGGCACCTCAGCTTCGACGCCGGGATGCGCATCATCGGGGAACTCCAGGAACTGCCCGACAAGGTGTCGCAGGCCCTGCAAGCCGATTCGCAGGTCCGCCGCATCGCCGAGAAATACGTCCACTGCAACAACTTCCTCTACCTGGGCCGGCAGTTCAATTTCCCCACGGCCCTGGAGGGCGCGCTCAAGCTCAAGGAGATCAGCTACATCCACGCGGAGGGCTACCCGGCCGCCGAAATGAAACACGGCCCGATCGCCCTGGTCGACGAGCACACCCCGAGCGTCTTCCTCATGCCGCACGGCTCGGTCTACGACAAGGTGATGTCGAACCTCCAGGAGATCAAGGCCCGGGGCGGCCCGGTGATCGCCGTCGTCTGCGAGGGCGACACCGAGGCCAGCGCCCTGGCCGACGACGTGATCGAGGTGCCCGCCGTCGGCGAGTACCTCCAGCCGATCGTCTCGATCCTTCCCCTGCAACTGCTCGCCTATCACATCGCCGTGGCCCGCGGCTGCGACGTCGACAAGCCCCGCAACCTCGCCAAGAGCGTTACCGTGGAATGACGGCGGGCTTCCGTTCAGCCTCCATGAGGACGTTCATCGCGAAGGCGCGAAAGGGCGAAAGCGCGAAGAGGGGGGTTATGGCGGCGATCGGAAGCCGAGGACGACTCGTTTGACGATCAGTTTCGCCGCGTTGAAGTTCATGAGCAGGCCCACGTGCAGCCTCTCGACCACGAGATCGAGTCGCTGGACGCCGGCCTCCTCGCTCTCGAAGAAGACGGTTACATCCTTCTGGGCTTCAAAGACGATGCCGCGATGCCGCAGGGCCGTCCTCAGGGCGCTCTCGTAGATCGACTCCAAGAAGCCCGGGCCGAGTTCCCGATGCACGGCGATCGCCGCGTCGATCACGCGCCCCGACAACGCATCGAACTGGTGCCCCATCGTCCCCCTCCTTTCCTTTTCGCATTTTCGCCCTTTCGCCCTTTCGCGTTCCGTATTCTCCGGCCAACAGGGGAGAACGCGAAAGCGCGAAACGGCGAAAGCGCGAAACGGGGGAAACCCTCTGCTCTCTCCTCCCTTCCTTTTCGCATTTTCGCCCTTTCGCCCTTTCGCGTTCCTTCCCCCCAACCGTTCAACACGCGTACTTCCCGCCGCGAGTGCGTCGGGCCTGGCCCAGGGCTACCAGGGCTTGCAGCAGCTCGTCGATCGTTTCGCGGTGGGCCCGGGCGAAGCGCTGGGCTAGCTCCTCGCTGGTGACCGGCACCGGGCAATCGCGCAGCACGGCCAACACGGCCTTGGCCTGGGCCGCACGCCCCTTGGGCCAGGGGTGTTTGGCGCCCGCGCTCGGCGCGGTCGTAGTCCCCCTCTGCCGTTCCGGGAGAGGGGTTAGGGGTGAGGGCGACGGGGTGGCACGCCCTGAGGCTCTGCCAACGGCGTGGGAAGGCTCCTCAACTCCCAAACCACGCCCATCGAAGACTCTGGGCGTGCCACCCTTGCGCGATCCCTTGCGTTTGCCCCGTTTGGTCTCCCGCTCGCCCTCGTCCTCGTCGGCCTCGGCCAGCGACAGGGTCTGCTGCTTCGCCCCGGCCCCGCCCGGGTTTTGGAACTCGGGCCGCAGCCAGCGGACCAGGCCCCGGGCCTCTTCGGCCGCGCGCTCGGCGTTCAGGGCCACCAGGCGCTCGAGGATCTCGTCGTCGCTCAAGGTGACGGGCCAGCCGTAGGCCGCAAACACGGCCGCGTCCAGGTCGTCGTGGATCTGGCGCAACACCGAAACCAGCCCCTGCTCGTGAACCACCTTCTCCTTGGCCGTCAACTCCTCCCCGGCCCGCAACTTCTCCAACACGTTGTACATGTCGGTCAGCGTCAACTTCGGATGCAACCCCTGCTGCCGCTTGCGATGCGCGTCCAGCTGCTCGCCAATCTCGCGGATGCGGGTTTGCTGTGCAGCGTCGCAAGCCGGAAATGGGAATTTCGCAAAACAGTCGGAGTGGTTATAGTTCGAATCATTACCGACTCCTAGCCAACCGCCCGTGAGCATCGCCCACGCCACGTGGAGACGCGACGAAAGCACTCCGAGGCAATAGAAGTCGCTGAGTCCGATGGCGACAATCTTGGCATCCGGAAGGATATCCGACTCAAGACGAACGAACACACGGTGCTTTGCGGTGCGGCACGTCGCGATATACCAGGGAACCGAAGAAATTGCTGGCCGGAGGTTCGCTCTTGGCTCCGCGAAGACCCACCACTTCTCGCGGTATGCGTCTCGGTTCTTCTGGTCGCGCTCGGGCTTCACACGGTCCGTGACGATCTGCATGAGATCGGGGTAACGCCGTTGCGCGTCGTGTTGGTCGATACCAAACAGATCTATGATGAAACGCTCTTCTGCGCTCCGTACCAAGTCACGTCCGATTGAGTATCGCTTTATGACGGGCGGCAACTTCCCTGGCACGTATCCTAATGAACGAAGCTCGTCGCGTGTGAGTCGGAATCCTTCACCGAGCGGCGTAACGCCCTGATTACTGAGGCCCAAGTTCGACCGTAACGTCAAGCAGTCGGTGACGTTGCAGCCGCTCGTAAGATCGGGATTTATCTGAGCGCACTTGGACACCGACAGCGTCAGTAACGTTCCATCGCGTTCGGGATCGTCGGAATCCGTCTCCGATGTGACCGTAACGAGCAATGGCTGAACGTGGCGAATCTTCTCAGCAATGACGGTCATGGATATGCGTACTGCCGCGCCATCGCTTGATTCGACCCAAGGATGGTCTGGGACTGCAAAAACCAGAGCGACGCCGTTTTCGCCGTCCAGGTGCTTCCTGACTACTCCGCGATTGAATGTTTGTGTAATGCTGTTTGTCGTAATCAGTCCAGATCGTCTGACAGCGCCTGATCGAATGAGAGCGGCAGCATGGTCCCACCAGTACATCACGAAGTCAGCAGCCTCGGAAACGTCGTCGTGCGCTCGACGTAGGGCATCAACGTATCCATGCCCAAGATTCAGGACCATCCGCTTATTCCCGATAAACGGCGGGTTCCCCACCACATACTCCGCCTTGGGCCATTCGGCTTTGCGGGGGTTGATGTAGCGTTCGACGAGGGTGCGGGCGGACTCGTCGGGGACGTCTTCGCCGGTTACGGGGTGCTTTTTCATGGTGCGCCCGTCCCAGCGCGTGACCGGCTTGAGGTCCTTGTCGAGCACGGGTTCCTTGCGGTCCCAGGCGAGGACGGCGTCGCGGCACTCGATGTTCTTGTAGTTCTTGATGATCGGCTCGGCCGGGGCCGCGTGGCCGCGGGTGCGGAAGTGCCACTGCAAGTAGCCGATCCACAAGACCAGGTCGGCAATGGCCGCGGCCCGGGGGTTCACCTCGATGCCGAGGAACTGGTGCGGGTCGACCTCGAAGAGGATCTGCTGGGCCTCGCCGAACTCGCGCAGGGCGTTGAGGACCTCGCCTTCGAGTCGCTTCATCTGCTCCAGGGTGACGTAGAGGAAGTTGCCGCTGCCGCAGGCCGGGTCGAGCACGCGGGTCTTGCAGAGGTGCTCGTGGAACGCGCGCACGGTTTCCTGCGCATCGGCCAGCTTGCCCCGCCGGGCCGCGCTGAGGGCGCCCGCATAGGCCGCCTGCCACTCTTCGCGCAACGGCTCGATGACCGTGGGCAACACGAGGCGCTCGACATAGGCCCGCGGCGTGTAGTGGGCCCCCAGCTTGTGCCGCTCGACCGGATCGAGGGCCCGCTCCAGGAGCGTGCCGAAGATGGCCGGCTCGACGTCGGTCCAATCGGCCTCGGCCGCCTCGTGCAGGAGTTCGAGCATGGGCCGGGTGAGCGGCAGGGCGAAGTTCTCGGCGAACAGCCCGCCGTTGAAGCGGAGCAGCTTCTTGCGGAACACCGGCGAGAACCCGCCCGTGTTCATCGTGCGCCAAAGGTCCTCGACCATGGGCTTGAAGTTGTCCGGCTCGTCCAGGAGCCCGCCCAAAAGGTCCTTGAACGACCCGGCGGGAATCAACTCGACGTCCTCGGCGAACATGGTGAAGAGGCACCGCATGAGGAAGCGGGCCACGTCCTCGGCGTGATGGCCGGCCTTTTCCAGGAGCTTGGCCAGCTCGGCCAGGCGCTCGGCGAGCTGGCGCGTGACCTTGGCCGACCGACGGCTGGGGTCGAGCGAGAGCGGATCGAGCCAGACCTGGCGGAGGCGCTCGCGGATTTCGGGGCGGCGGAGGTCGGCCAGCAGGATGCGGAACGACTTGGGATCGGGAAACGGCACGTAGGTCCTGCCCGAGCGCCCGAACTCGCTGTAAAGCTCGATCGAGTGGCCCACGTCGACCACGACCAGAAAGGGCGGCCAGCCTTCGGCGGCCGGCAGGGCGCGGGCGTAGCGGTCGGCCTGGCCGCGGGCGCGGACCATGGCGTCGTCCCATTCGGCGGTGCCGCGCACGGCCGTGCCCCGGCGCTTGGCCCGCTTGGCCTTTCCGGGCATGAGCGCGGCGGCTTCTTCGGCATCGGCCGCCTGGGCGTCGCTGCCTTGCTTGGCTTCGAGCACGAAGCAGGCGCGCTTGTAGAGATCGATGCGCCCGATCGACGTGCTGCCGTCGTCCTCCTGGAAGTGGACGCTGCGCTCGAAGACGTAGGCGTTGTCGGCGTCGTCGGGCCGGGTGGGTTCGGGCGGGGGGACTTCGAGGAGCGTGCAGAGTTCGGTGAGGAAGAGCTGGTAGTTGGCCCGCTCCGCCGCTCCCGACGCGGCCCAACGCTGGATGAACGAATCGACGTGGGAAGTTGACATCGTCATGGCGGCCGGTGCGAAGATGCGCATGAGAAACGGGATCAAGTCTACCACGCGTCCTTGGAGGCGAGAAGCCGGCGCGGCAACTTCTTACGGCCTGCCCCACACCGGTGCGGGCCGGCGACCGGGCAGTCCGTGCCGGGTGCCGGAGGCACAAGAGGCGTGCCCTCACCCCCTGCCCCTCTCCCGTCGAACGGGAGAGGGGAGTCATTCGCGGACGGACGCTTAGGCCGCCTCGCCGCGGCCGACGATCATCGTCCGACTCGCTCCGCAATCGCCTTCGTGAGCTGCGACGTGGTCAGGCTGCCGCCGAGGTCCCGGGTCCGATGGCCTTCGGCGAAGGCTTGCTCGACGGCACGGCGGATCGCGTCGGCGGCTTCTTCCTCGCCCAACCACCGGAGCATCATGGCCGCGCTGAGGATCGCGCCCGCCGGGTTCGCGATCCCCTTGCCGGCAATGTCCGGCGCGGAACCGTGAACGGGCTCGAAGAGCGACGGGGCGCGCCGCTCGGGATCGAGATTGGCCGACGGGTTCAGGCCCAGGCTGCCGGTAATCCCACCGGTCAGGTCGCTCAGGATGTCCCCAAAGAGATTGGAGGCCGCGATCACGTCGAAGTCCTGGGGACGCCGGACCAGGTGCAACGTCGCGGCATCGATGTGCAATCGCTCGACGGCGACGTCGCCGTACTCTCCCGCCAGCTCGGCCAGCACCCGTTCCCACAAGCCGTAGGCGTAGCGCTGGGCGTTCGACTTGGTGATCATGGCCAGCCGCCGGCTTCGGGTGCGGGCCAGGTCGAATGCGAACCGCAGGAGCCGCTCGATTCCCCGGCGGGTGTGAACGGCCGACTGAACCGCCATTTCGTCGGGCGTCCCCGCCGCCACCGTCCCGCCGTTGTCGACGTATTCGCCTTCGGAATTCTCCCGCACCACCACCAGGTCGATCGGCCGGTCGCTGCGAAGCGGCCCCGGCACGCCCCGGAAGGTCTGCGCCGGCCGGACGTTGGCGTACAGCCCGAACGCCTGGCGCAGCCGGATCAGCGGCACGAGCGTCACGCTGTCGGGCAACCGCTCCGGCCAGCCAACGGCTCCGAGAAAGACGGCGTCGAAGCCTCGAAGCGTGGCCAGGAAATCTTCGGGAACGACCCGTCCGCAACGGTCGTAGTGGGCCATGCCCCAGTCGAAGCGTTCGGTATCGAGATGAAACCCACCCGTCGAGCGCTCGGCGGCGTCGACGACGGCCAGGGAGGCATCCAGGACTTCCGGTCCGATCCCGTCGCCAGGCCAAAGGGCGATTCGATAGGTCCTCAAGGCATTCGCTCCTTAGGGCCTGTAAAACAATAAGTTGGGCAAACTTATTGAAGCCAAGGCGGTTTCCGCCTTGGCTTCAATAACCGCATGGACCTCAACTCCACCAGCGCGCATGTCCTATCGCACTGAAGAAACCGGTCTGTTCGTAGGATGTTTACACCAGCCGCATTGTCCCACCCATGAAAAGCCAAGGCCGCTATCGCGTCCTTGGCTTTTCATATTTGCCCAACTTATGGTTTTACAGGCCCTTAGGGAGCACCGCCACATCGCGCAGGCTCCGCACGGGCGGTTGACCGTTGCCCAGAAGCGTCGCCTCGATCAGGTACCGTCCGTCGGCCGCAGGCAACGTCCAGGCAAACGGCAGGGACCGCTGCCCTAGCGGCGGAACGGTCAGCGACTTGCCCTCCTCGTGCAGCACCTTTTCGCCTTGGAGAATGCGGAGCCGCACGTTGCCCGACCAGGCGTCGTTGCGATCGTTGATGACCGAGACCGGCAGGTCCAACTTCTGCCCGCGGCCGGCTTCCTCGTTCCAGGAGTCGATCATGACGCCGACCGGGGCGAAGGCGTCGCGGACATACTCGGCGAAGTGCGGCTCGAAGACGAGGTTCTTCACGTCGAGGAAGTTGTCGCTGGTCTGGCCGTCGCTCCGCGAGTAGCCGAGGCCGCAGAAGTGGAGCACACCGGCGCATTTGCGCCGATGCCGCCAGAACTCGGTCTTGGCCGCCAGGTGCCGGGCATAGAGCGTCCGGCAGGCGTCGGGCGTGGCCTTTTCGCCGAGCATCCGCCGGTAGACTTGCACGGTGAGCGTGGGGAGCGTGCCGTCGCGGTTGATCCAGAGCCAGCCGTATTCGTTGATCAAATAGGGCGGCCGGGCCGCTTCGGCCGGCGGGCCGTTGTTGGGGATGCCGGTCTCCTTGGCGAAAAGGGCGAGGCGGTAGTTCGCGCCGCTGGAACGGTAAGGATGGCTCTCCGAGATATCGCCCGGCTGCTGCGGGGCGCCCCACCCGTTGTCCCACGGACGCCGCGACAGGTCAAGCCCGCGGACCTTCCCGATCGCCTCCCTGATGATCCCGTCGTCGCGGGTCTCGTTCTGGGCGTCCCAAATTATTACGCACGGATGGTTCCAACGCTCCCGCATCCACTCGGTGTACTCCTGCACCAGGTCCTCCACGCCGATGCCGCGCGGCCAGGCGTTCTTTGCCCCGCCGTACCAGATCGGGAACTCGTCCTGGATCAGGATGCCTTCCTCGTCGGCGATCTCGTACCACATCTCGGGCGGGAAGCCGATGCAGTAGCGCAAGCTGTTCCAGTGCATCTCCTTGAACTTCCGGTGCAGGGCGCGGACCCAATCGCGGTCCCAGGGAAGCGCGCCACGCTCGGAGTCCTCGAAGAACCGGAAGATGCAGACGTTCGAGCCGCGCAGGAAATAGGGCTTCCCGTTGAGGAGAACCCGGCCCGCCTCGGGATCGGTCGCCACGGTCCGCAGGCCGAAGCGGGTCTTCTGCACGTCGGCGCCCGTGTCGATTTCGAGTTCATACAGAAACGGATCTTCAGGCGTCCACGGATGGGCGTCGGCCAGGGCCACGGTCAGTTCGACCTTGGTCGGGCTTCCGCGGGGCGCGACCCGGGCGGAGGCGGTCTGACGCCCGGCGATCCGTCCGCTCTTGGCTTCACGCACGATGGCTGCGATTTGGACGGACGCCGGCGAATGGGCCCCGCAGTCGAGCTCGACCACGGCCCGGACGGTGCCGTGCTGCACGTCGGGCACGGTCTGCACGTTGACGACGTGCGGCGTGCCGCTCTGGATGAGTTCCACCGAGTCGTAGATGCCCGGCACGTAGCGGCTCTTCTCAAAATCCCAGCCCTCGGTCCGGTTCGGCGGCACCTGCGCCAACGAAGCGCCGAGACGGACGATCAACTCGTTGGTCTGGCCGTTGCCCTTGAGATGCGGACGGACGTCGAACCAGCCCGGCGTGAAGTTCGGCGAGTGCTCGCCCACGGCTTGCCCATTCAGGTAGACCTTGGTGCCGTACGCGGCCTTGTTGATTTTCAACAGGGCCACCGGCTTGACCGCGCCGGGCACCTGGAACGTGCGGCGATACCAGAATGCCTCGCGCCGCGGGTCGGCCGTGCGAAGCTCGACTTTTCGGCGTTGCGCCTCGGGTACCGTAGCGCCCGGCTGCTCGAAGGCAGGGGTCGCCTGATCGACCAGGCCCGGAACGGGGACCGTGTGGTCGAACTTCGCGGGTATCTTGTCCAGGCCCCCCTCGGCGACCTGCCACGTGCCGTCCAAGCGGAGCGACTGCCGCGAGCCGTCGAGGAAGGCGTGCAGCTTGTCGGGCCAATCCTTCACGTCCGGCGGCAATCCCGGCTTGAGGCCGAAGCCGTGACCGCCGCGCTGCGTCTTGGTGAAATCGCAGGGGACTCCCTTCGCCTTGCACGCCTCGGAGTACGCGACCGCACTGGGGGCATACTTGTCGTCTCCCGCGACATAGACGAAGGCCGGGGTCTTCACCGGCGCGACCTCCTCGAGCACGGTGCCGTCCTTCTCCAGGTAGGCGGGGTACATCAATACCACGAAATCCGGCGGCGTGCCGGCCGCTGTGGCATGCGTCAGCCGCGCCGCGAGGTGCCCGCCCGCCGAGAAGCCCATCACGCCGATCTTCTTCGTGCTGAGCCCGAACTCACCGCCGCGCTTCTGAACCAGGGCGAGCGCGGCCTTCGCGTCGGCGAGGGCCAGCTCGCGCGTCTCCTTGCCGGCGCTGACACGATAGAGCAGAATGGCCACGTCGTAGCCGAACTGGTTCAGCTTCTTCGCCACGAAGTAGCCTTCGTGATTGATGGCGAGGATCGCATAACCGCCGCCCGGGCACACGAGGATCGTGCCCCGCGCCGGTTGGTGCGTCGTCGGGAATAGTTCCAGCGCCGGCGTGGGGACTTTGTGAATGCGGTCGATGCCGTCCTTACCCTGCTCCGCCACCGGCGCGGGCACGCCCTCTTTGCCTTCGAGCGAGATGCGGCGGATCTCGGCGGCCCGCCCGACGGACAGACCAACGAGGATCAGCAAGGCTGCGACAACAGGAATCGTTTTCATAAGGGTCTCCAAAACACTCTTGAAGATTGAGGATCTGTTCCTAGCGGCCGTCCACCTAGGACTCCCCTCTCCCGGTGGACGG
>CAYSGY010000076.1:0-4703 GCA_964430315.1 uncultured Planctomycetaceae bacterium | reverse complement strand
GGGGGGGGGGGGGGCACCTGCCAGCAAAATCCCGGAGCACTTCCCAGACGGCCACCCAAGAACAGCCACCCATTGTAATGGCACCGACCGGCCTGTCAAAACGGTTCAGTCGGTGGCGGCCCCATGCCCAGCCCGAGTGCGAAAGGGAACCTTCGTCGGTGTGGTTCATGCAAGAATCGGACTACTTCCACTCGACGGCCAGCACCTCGTACTGGCCGACTCCCTCCAGGACGACGGTTGCCGTGTGGCCGGCCGTCTGGAAGGTCGCCTCCTTGCCGGCCCAGAGGCGGCGGACTTTGGCAATGCCTCGGCCCGCGGGAATCTCCAGCTTGACCGTCACCCGGCCGGCCGGGGCAACCACGTCGCTGCGGTAGAGCGTGTCGCCGGCCAGGCTGACCAGATGGAGGACGCGGCGTTCCGGTTGGTCGAACGAGGTCACGGCGACGGGCGAGTCGGCCCGGGCTTCGACCGGAGCCGGTTCGCCGGCCGCCCAGCGAGCCGCGTTGGCCAGGAGACGCTCGATCGCCGGCGTGACGCGGTCGCATTGGATTGCGTCGAACCGACCGGGCAGATAGACGACGCGGCCCTTCCCGAAGGTATGCACGCTCACAGCCGCCACGGCCGCCTGGCCTTCGGGCGGTGGGGTGAGCGTGGCCAGCGGTTGGGCCCCTGCCATCTGCACCACGGCGTGGGCATCGTCGTGCGCAAGGGGAGAGAGCCCGTCGAGGCCCGCCGTGACCAAGTGTTGGCGGTCGATGCGGACCGTGCGCTCGGCCGGCGGCAGCATGGCCTGGTAGCGGACGCCGAAGACGTCGGCCAGCGCGAAGTCCGGCCGCCGGTTCCCGCGATCGTCGTAGAGCGAGGTCTCGTGCGTGGCCACCAGCCCGCCCCCGGCGGCCACGAACCGGCGAATCGCCCGGACCTGCTCGTCGGAAAGGCAGGCCTCGTCGGCAAGCACGAGGACGCGGAAGCCGTCGAGGTCGTCGCTGAAATCGCCGCAATCGCGGGTCACCAGGGGCAGCCCGCTGCGCACGATCGCCGAATACATGCCCACGTAGGGGGCCAGGAAGCGGGCCCGCACCGAGCGGGCGGGCGACCGGCGATCGGCCAGCAGTCTTTCGTGGGCGCTGTGGTTGTGGATGGCGCGGGGAAAGGCCAGCCAGCGCGTGGGGACGGTGCGGGCGAAGTCGAAGCACTCGGCGTTCACACGCATGAAGTGGAACATGGGCTTCATGCCCAGCGTGTTCCAGAAGTTCGGAAAGCAGCCGCCGGCCAGGCCCTGAACCATCTTCGTCTCCGCCTCGGCCGCGGTGCCGTGATCGTGCAGGTAGATGTTGAACAGCACGGGGATGCCGAAGACGTTGGAGTAGTTCGACAACTCGCCGAACTTCCAGAGATTGTGCCGCCACGGGCTCTTGACGTAGATCTCGGTGAGCGTCCCGTCGTAGAACGCGAGCGTCGCCGGCTTGGGCCAACTGTGGTAGAGCGTGACCGCGCCGGGCCGGGCACGGCGGACCGTCTCGGAGACCAGGCGGGTCGCGTCGGCCAGGCTGCGGTCGAGGAACTCGGTGTAGCGGGCGGTGTCGGGATCGTTCGGATCGCCGACCGGCTGGGGCGTCTTGACCATCTCCCAAAGGACGGCCCAGCCCCGTCCCGCGCACTTCTCAACCGGCATCTCCACGCCGAACATCCCGCGGTACTTCGCCCGGCAGTGCCGGCAGAAGCAGCGGTGCGGCGTGAGGCCGTCGACGTAGAGGCCGGCCAACTCGTAGCGGGTGAACGCCTCCTCCAGCAGCCGGCGGAGGAAGTCGCGGTACACCGGGTTGTTGATGCAAACGAATTGGGCGCCGCGGATTCCGTAGCCATGGCCGGCGGCGATCGAGCCGTCGGCGCCGCGGATGGCGGCCTCGGTGTGCAGCGGATGGTCGTCGTAGAGGCAATTGGGATTGATGTACATCACGACGTGGACGCCCAGACGTTTGCCGGCGTCGGTCGCTTCGCGGAGGTAGTCGAGTGGGCCGAGGCCCGGGGCGTGCGGGGTGACGCGGCTCGGGAAGTAGGCGTCGCCGCCCCAGTAGGCCGCCAGGCGAAAGGCGTTGCCCTCGGCCGCGGCGATCTGGCGGACCATGAAGCCAATATCGCCCGGCTTGCGAAACGCGAGCTCGCCGCGCCATGCGTCCTTGGTGAAGAACCGTGGGCAGCGGAGCCAGTCGGGGATCGGCTTCTTGGCAGGGCGTGCGGCCTGGGCGGAAGCCGGCGGAAGCGGCTGCGCGGCGACGCGAAGCGATTCGTCGGAGTAGTGGCTGGGCACAAGCCCCAGGGCCTTTTCGGCGTCGGCATCGGTCGGCGTGTAGCCCGCGTCGGTCGTCAGGCAGAGGACGTTCAGGCGAGGGGTGAACATCGGCCGGGCCATGGGCCAGCGGCCCGGCGAGAATACCGAGTCGTGCGCCTCGCTCACGTAGACCCGAAAGTCGAACCGGCCCGCAGGAAGCTCGAACGAAAGCCTTTGAGCAGGACCCTTACCTGAGGTCTTCCCGGTCCGGCCCACCCAGTGCCAGGCCCCGTCGTCGGTGACGGCGTCGCAGAACGTCTGCGCCCGATCGCCGGGACCGTCTTCGCCCTGGACCGCGATCGCAAAGGGCTCGCCGGTCGGATGGGGACAGCGCATGCGGGCCCAAGCGTAATACCTGCCGGCGGCGGGCAGCGTCGCGGCGTAGCGGGCATGGCCGCCCCCGAGGGCCTTCGGTTCCACGCAGACCGTGGAGACCAGGAAGTCGCCCAGCGCGCCTTCCTCGGCCAGGCCCGATCGCGCGCCGAGCACGATCGGCCCGACGAGACGCTCGGCCGACGACGCTGTAACCCAAACGGTCTCCGCGCGGGCCCCGTTGGATAGCCCCGACACGAGGAAGACCGCCAGGCAGCAGGGCCCGTGAAGAATGCTGAAGAGCCGAGCGCTGCCGATCCCCTCCCGGGTTTCACGGTACGTCATCGCCTGGACTCCAAGGTCGTTCGTTTTGTCGGATCCCTTCAAGGGCGACGGCTGGGGTGTCCCTTTTCATAACTTCGTGCGCGTGCGCCGTCAAGAAGGTGCGCGACGGCGATGCCCAGGCTTCCCGGACGTCAGCAAGAAGGACGGGGAGACCGAGCTGCGATTCCTCGGCGCCGCCCACCGACTCGACGTCTTCGCGTTGACCGGGATCGAAACGAAGCGTCCCTGAAGGACGCCTTACGATCGCGGGGCCGCCAGCGACGCGCGCTGGGCCCCGCGCCGGGACACCGGACGCCCGTGCTAGCGCGGTTTCGTCGCCGGCGCCTTCTGGGCGGAGCCTTCGGCCTGCCGGGCCTTCTGGAGCTGCTCTTGCATCTTACGTTCCTGGTCGGGACTGAGCGGCCCGGCGGGACCCGTACTCTTCTGGCACCCGGCCAACATCGTCCAACTCAGAGCGGCCAGCAGCACAAGACAGAAGCGTCGCATCGCAGTTGCACCCTTGCTCAAGTCGGCTAAGGAACCGTCACGGACAGTTGATCGTTGCGAGCACACAGGCGGCGGAACACCTCCGTGTCGATCGTGAACGAAATCGGCCGCCCCGAGCCGTCGACCATGGACGTGTTCAGAACACCGGGGTGGGAAGAACCGAAGTTGTTGCACCCCGTATACGGGTCAGCAACGCCGACGACGTCGGAGCAGTGCGCCTCGTCCGGGCCTGGCGGATAGGTCGGGGAGCCGATGCGGAAAATCTCACTATCCCAGCCGGGGGCCACGTAGGGCTCGTTGTCGTCGTAGGTCTGGCCGAACTTGGAAATCGACAACTGCTTCTCGCCCAACATGATCGTGTTGGAAGTGCCGTCGCGGACGTCGGCAAACGTGATGGGCCCGGTAGCTCGCCGCACCATCACCCCGTCGCTGCTCGTGCTCCCCGCGCAGCCCGCGTAGTCGATCTTGGCCGAACCGCCGTACAACTTCGCCTGCCGCCGCGAGGGGCAGTAGTAGGTGGAGACCGGCGTCACATAGATCGTCGAATCGCTGGGATTGTCGTAGAGGGGCTTCTGCTCGACCTGCGGCAGAATCTGGTAGGGCCAACTCCACTCGCCCCGGTTGTACGGGCCGCAACAGCCAGGCGCAGGACTGCCGCTGCACTGCGACGCCGGAACATACGACGGGACCGGCGAGTCGCACTGATTTCTCCCTCCGTCGGGAAAGGCCTTGAATACGTCGTGGTACGTGTGAAACGCCAGCGACATCTGCTTCAAGTGGTTGGTGCATTGCGAGCGCCGGGCAGCTTCCCGGGCGGCCTGCACCGCGGGCAACAACAGCGCGATCAGGATCCCAATGATCGCAATGACGACCAGAAGCTCAACAAGCGTGAATCCGGTCCGACGATGGCTAGGCATGGCGAATGCCTCCGAAGAACAGGAAGAACATAGGACATCGACAGACGACGACGCGAGAACACCGCTCGATTAACAGTATACTCGGCTTCGCCCAAGGGATATACAATCCGTGGCACCAATCCGAGAGATCATGGGCCACGGGAGAGGGGGAAGCCGTGCCGACACGGTAGATCAGGCTTTCGAGCCTGACGGCCCAATGGTCAGGCGGGAAAGCCTGACCTGCAGCCCTGTTGGGCGACGAGGGTCGCAAGGACGATCGCGGCCGTCTCGACACGGAGGATTCGGGGCCCCAAGTCGACCGTACACCAGCC
>CAYSGY010000075.1:229-15110 GCA_964430315.1 uncultured Planctomycetaceae bacterium | reverse complement strand
CGGATGAACCAATAATCACGCACCCATCGAAAGGACACTGGCATAGCCAGCGCCACCCAGCCGCAACGTGGCACAGCCGCCCTCGGCTGTGCTGGCAGGCTCCAACAGCCATCCATCTTCTGGTCAGCGCACAGCCGAGGGCGGCTGTGCCACAGGTTGTTTGTTGGACAAGCACTTAACGGGAACCGTCGCCCGGGGTGATCGTCACCCGGATAGTTGCTTTCCGGACCGGTTCGGTCAAGACCATGCCCAGGCGCGTGGGGATGTGTTTGCCGGGCAGG
This sequence comes from uncultured Planctomycetaceae bacterium, assembly GCA_964430315.1. GTDB lineage: Bacteria > Planctomycetota > Planctomycetia > Pirellulales > Thermoguttaceae > CALFBP01. The sequence goes on along the minus strand of CAYSGY010000075.1, from coordinate 14,829 downwards.
TCCTCGTGGATCTGCGTTTCTTGCAGCCGCAGCGCACTATCGTCGGCCGAGATTTTGACCCGAAGGGCCTCGGCCCCCTGGCCGATCAGGAGCGTGTCGGACGAGAGTTGCTTCCACGGCGAGAAGGTGATCAAGGCAGTCTCGAATTCCTGCGGCGACTTGAACTCCACCTCGTCGCTCACCGTGAGGCTTCCGCGGCCCTGCCGGGAGAAGACGAACGTGCGGACCAGGCTGACCAGCTCGGGCACGTCGTAGCAGGAGCGGAGGTCGATGGCGAAGGTGTCTTGAGCGTCGGTGAATTCGCTCTTGAGGACCTTGGCGGCGGCCCGACGGCCTTCACGCTGGAGCTTTCCAGCCACGCGGGGCACCGGATGGCCGAAGGAATTGAGCACGGCGCTCTCATAGCGCTGGCGGCTGAAGGTCCGCCGCGTGTAGACCTCGGAGCCCGGGTCCACCAGCGGCGTGGCCTTGCCGAGGGCGACGACGAATGAGCCCACGTCGTTGTGGTTGTGCTGCTCGGCGTTGTGGCCGCCCTTGAGCGCGGCCCCGAGACCGGTGGGATTGCCGGCGGCGGGGCGGCCGATGAGGATCCCGGCCTCTTGGAACCAGTCCCGCAGGGGCCGCTCCGCAGCCGCCGCCGGAGCGGCCGGACGCTGCGACGCGGAGTTCGGCAGTCCGACCAGTCCGAACTCGAAAAGGTCGGTTGTGGGCCCGGCCGCCAGCCCGAGCCCCCGCTTCTCCCACTCCGTCCAGCCGAACCCGAAGCGGCGGCTCACGTAGGCCATGATTCTCGCGTCGGGACGCGAGCCGACGTGGCAGTCGGCGAACGCCGGATACACGCTCGGCAGGATCTCCAGCCGGCGGGCGAACTCGGCGATCGCCTTCACCTTGGACCGCGTCCACAGGTCCAGCTTGCCGCCGGTGGCCTGGTACAGGTTCTCGGCCAGGAGCATGAAGTTGCCGAACCCGTAGTCCCAGTAGCCGAGCCCTTCGGAGCAGTAGCCGTCGTCGGTGAAGCCGTCCAGGAAGTATTGGATGGACTTCTCCGCGGCGGCGATGAAGAAGGCCCGTCGCTGGCGGTCCTCGATCGCCGTCGTGGCCGCGCCGGTCACGCCGGCCAGGCAGACGGCGTTCCAGTTGTTCGTGCCGGTGAGCCACCACATGCGGGGCTTGCCGGTCTTGACCAGCCCTTCAAACGGCGCGAACGTGCGCCGCTCCAGCTCGCTTCGGATGCGACCTCGGGTCTCGTCGCTCAACTTGTCGCCCAGCCAGAAGGCGGCCGTAGCCATGCCCGAGGCCGTCGCCGCCGCCGTGAGGTCGATCTCGACGACCTTTCCCTCGAAATTCGTCAGGCGGCCGTCGTGGGCCGGCAGGACCCAAGTCTTCTCGGCGAGGATTGCGGCCGCGGCCTTTTCGATCGCCGGCAGGAACCTGCCCCGATTCTCCAGGCACTCGGCCAACACCAGGGTGGCAAACCGGCGATGCCGGTCGGAGAAGACATTCTGATAGCGGCTGCGGTTGCCGGTCCGCGAGAAATCGAGATAGAGATCGTCGGGCAGCTCGGGCAAGGGCTCTGTGAGGAGTCTTTCGGCCTTAGCGACGAAACCTCGGAATGCGCGGGACTGGGCCACCTCGTCCCACGTCTTGCGGTCGGCGATGCTCACCCCGGCGCCGCGCGGCTCGGCAGGGAGCATGGCGGCGATCTCGGCCACCCGGGCGGCCGCGGGCGAGCGGTTCGTCGCCTTCTCGGCCGCCGACACGCATGGGGCGAGGACAAGGATCGTCGAAGAAGCGGCGAACCATGCAATCGAGCGAGATCGGGTTGTCATCCGGCATTTCCTTTCGTGTGGTGTTCTCCCGGCCGCAAGCGGCCGGGCTAAGGATCGGCCAAGGAACAACCGGCGTCTCTGGCATCTTGGGTGGCATGCCGTCACTCGGCGCAGCCGAGGGTCAGCATGGAGGCCGTCGTGGCGGTTTCCATGCTCACCCGACGCTTCGCGTCGTGAGAGCATGCCACCCAATCCTGACAGTTGTTCCTTGGCCGATCCTAAACGCCTCCCCGCTGCCCTCTGCCTACTGCCTACTGCCTACCGCCTACTGCGTACCGCCTACTCCATCCCGAACTGCCGGAGCACCACGCCGAAGACGTCGGCATCGGTCATCGACGTGCCGGGCAGGAATCCGGGTTGGGACGCGACCATGACGCTCCGCTGGCTCGGGTCCAGGACCGGGGCGCCGTGGGAGCCCTTGATCCGGGTCGCGTCGAGCGGGATGCTCTTGGTGGCCGAGTCGAAGTGCAATTCCACGGGATCGTAGCCGGGCTTGCGGTGGATATCGACCTTGCGGGCGAAACCGGGGGCGCGGTCGTCCTCCAGCCACCAGGAGTAAGCCTGCCAGCTTTCCGGCTTCGAGACCAGGATTACCTCGCCGCTCCGCGGATGGTCCAGGTGGTATTTCCCCCGCGCGTCGCCCACCAGCACCTCGGCGATCCCTTCCAGGTCGCGGAACAGGTCGGCGACGCGGTCGGCGATCGCCATGTCGCCGCCGGCCACGAAGACGTGCGAATGCTGGTGATCGGCGAGGGCCCAGGCCCGGCTGGCGGCGAAGTCGATCAACTCGCCGTCGTCGGTTTCCAGCACCTTCAGCAGCCCGGCCTCGCGGAGGACCCGGTTCGGATACGTCACGTGGCATACGGGCCCGATCGCATACTCTCCGGCCATAAGCCACAGGGGATTGGCGTCGTAGGCCGCGCGAAGTTCGCCGGCAATCCGCCCGAGCAAACGGTCGAGATCACCGACGGCCGCCTCCGCCTGGGCGCTGTCGGGCCCGTGGCGCTGGGCGTCGTAGTCCAGGTGCGGCAGGTAGATATAGAAGAAATTGGGCCGCCACCGCTTCGCCGCGACCACGGCCGATTCGAGGATCCAGGCGGTCGACTTCACGTTGGCCATCGGACCCCAGAAGTGCTGGAGCGGAAAATGGCCGAGCGTGTCGCGGAGATCCCCGTAGAGTTCCGTGGGCCGCGTGTAGCACCAGAGCGATTCCGACCCGTCGGGATTGTGGATCGGGGCTGCCGTGCAGGCGTATTCCGCCTCGCAGTGCTTCGCGTGGAGCGGGAACCAGACCGCCGAGGTCAGGCCCGACGGATGGTGCGACAGCAGGTCCCAGATCTGCGGCTTCTCGATGCAGTCGTTGGGCGAGGTCCACATCTCCACGCGGCGCCGGTCGCGCCAGTAGAAGCCGTTGGCCACCACGCCGTGGGCGTCGGGCGGGCTGCCCGTGGTCATGTTGGCCTGCACCGGACAGGTGACGCACGGGAAACTCGGCACGAGGTCGGCGATCTCCCCTCCGGCCATCAGCTCCCGGAGGTTGGGCATCGCCGCCACGTCCTTCTCGCGGAGCCCCGGCACGGAGAACAATACCACGTACTCAGCCATGCGTCGAACCGATCCTCTCGATCAAGGGTTGAAGAAACGCGTAGGCCTTTCGGGCGGCGTCCGGGGCCTCGTGGCTGTGCCGGCTCAGCTCCACGTGAACCCCTCCTTGATACCCGACTTGGGCCAGGGCCTGCAAGACCGGCGGGAAGTCGATCTCCCCTTCGCCGAACATCAGGTGCTCGTGCCGGCCGCGGCGCATGTCTTCAAGATGGACGTTCACCAACCGAGGCCCCCAACGACGCACCTGTTCGGCAATCGGCGTCTCGCCCTGGCACTGGAGGTGGCCCACGTCGAGCGTGAGCTTCAGGTTCGGGGCGTCGACCAAGGCGAGAAGCTCCTGGAACCGGGCCATCGAGTCGATCAGCATCCCAGGCTCCGGCTCGAACCCCAGGGCCACGCCCGACGCTGCCGCGTAATTGGCCAGGTCTCCCAAGTCCGACGCGAGCCGCGTCATCGCTTCGCCGGGCGGGATCGGCTGTCGAAGCGTCCCCGACCAGAGCGAAACGCAGTCGCTTCCCAACTCCGCCGCGCAGCGCACCGCGTGCATATAGAACTCCAGCCGGCGTACCCGCTGGTCAAGCGTGGCGGACACGAGCGAGGGCTCGTGTTTGTGATCGGGACTCAGGACGAAGCGGGCCCCGGTCTCGATCACCGAGCGCATGCCGTAGTCCTCCAGGTTCGACTTCAGCCGCCGTAACTGTCTCCGCCAATCCTCGCGCGGCGACAAGGCCCCGTGGTCGATCGTAATCGCCACGCTGCGGTAGCCGATCTCCGCCAGCAGGGCGATCGCTTCGAACAGGCCGTGATGGGCAAACCCGTTGGTGTTGTAGCCGAGCAGCATGGGAGCAGGGAGTAGGGGTTGGTGGTCGGTGGTTAGTGAATGTGTGACGCAACGCCGTTTCACGGCGGGGCAACCGTGCCTCCCCTCTCCCGTTGGACGGGAGAGGGGCCGGGGGTGAGGGCGGCTTCAACCGCCCTTCCGGCCGAGAATTCCCTCACCCCTCTCCCGTCCAACGGGAGAGGGGAGCTACGTTGTCAACCTCACGTCGAATAGATCCATCGCCCGAGGAGCAGCACCGGTGCCAGGAACAGGATCACCACGATCGCCCCCTGGAGTCCCCAGACCACGAAGCAGATCGCGGCATCGAGGATCACCAGGGAGAGGATGCAGTGTTTCACCGCGGCCTGGATCACCTCGGGCTCCGGCTCGGCCACGGTTTGGAGACACCGGAGTGCCGTGAACGTGCCCAGGACGCCGATCAGCAGGTACCATCGCAGGGGCTCGATCTGGAGGAGCGGTACACACGACTCGACCAGCGAGGGAAGTGCGAGCAACATCGCGATCCCGGCCACGATCACGACGGTCGCCAGGGCGAGTTGCCAGCGGCTGGCCGCACCGGTCTCGCCCCGCGAGAGCCAGGTCACGCCGGCAATGTAGACGCCGATCGACGCCGCCGCCAGCCAGTGGCCGGGCCCCCAGGGCAACAGGCAGGCACTCATGCCCAGGAGCATGTTGAGGGTGCGGCACGCCCCCATGGCCAGCGGCCCGAAGGGCGTTCGCTTCAGGACGCCGTTGTAGAGCACAATGCAGCCCGCCAGGACCAGTCCGAGGATCCCCGTCCGAGGCGTCCCCGCCAGGCCCGCCGCTGTGCCTGCCAGGATCACGCCAGCCACCAGCAGCCCGTGGCCGAGCCGCCGGGCGACGGCCGGGGGGATGCGTCCGGAAGGGATGGGCCGCTCGGGCCGTTCGAGGAAGTCGAGGTCCGCGTCGAAGACGTCGTTCAGCGCCACGCCCGCCGCGTACAGGCAGCTCGACGCGCCCACCAGCAGGGCGAGGAGGAGCCCCTGGTCCGACGTCATGAACGGGTTGGCGAACAAGAACCCCGCCACCACGTCGGCCATCGCCGTGAAGACGTTCGGGGCCCGGATCAACTCCAGGTAGGCCCGAAAAATCTCCCGCGGCGGCCGGTTCGTAGGGGATTCCGAAGAGGTTGCCATGTCGAAGCCTATCATAACCGCGCAGACTTCCGAAGTCTTCGAGACTTCGGAAGTCTTGGATGGGCTGTCAGTGCATCTCCGCCGCCACGGTGCCGATCCCGTGCCGGTAGAAGTTGAACTGTACGTTCGGGTGGTCGGCCAGAAGCGACATGGGGACTGCGGCGTCGGGCAGCTTTTTGGCGATCATGAGCGTGGTCAACCGCATGCCGAACGGATTGTCGTGCGCGCCGGCCTGCCAGATCGAGACCTTTTCGGCCTTCCAGGTCTCAACGGGCCCGACCGTGGCCGCCTGCATCGGCACCAGCGACACCTGCCCGCCGCCGGAGGTCCGGGCGTTCTGGATGATCGTCATCGGGTGAAGGTCCGTGACCCGGGTGGTGAGCTTGCGGTATTCCTCGGGCGACGGCGGGGCGTCCTTGTACTTGCCTTTGCGGCGCGGCGGGTCGTTGAAGGCCCAGTGCTTCACCTCGCCCTGGCCCCCCTGCATCCCGGCGCAGCGGATCTCGTCGTAGGTCTTCGAGTACGCCTTGAGATCGCCGGTGGGGAAGTGGAGGTGGCTGTCGGGCATGCGGAGCTTCGGCTTGATCCGGCGGAAGCACATCTCCAGGTCGGCCTTGGCGAAACTCAGCGGATGCTCGATCGGCACCGGGTTGGCATTCTCGTCGACCCATTCGTCCATGCCCCAGAAATGGGCGCTCCGCACGTCCAACTCCAGGTCGTTCACGATCCGGGCGACCAGGGGCAATTGCTCCGTGGGACCGATCGGGCCGCAAAGGCCCACCGGGTTGTCGTCGGTCGATTGACGCCACGCGGCCACGTATTCCAGGGCCTCGGCCAGATAGAAATCTTCCAGCGTGTCGTAGAACACCACCTTGAATCCCGGGCGGGAGAGCTTGAGCATCTCCTTCGGCGTCAGCCTGGCAGCGTCGTCCAGGATCTTCTCGTCAAGCGTGGTGTAATCCCACCACTCAGGCGCGACTTTGCTGATCGGGCGTGGCATAGCAACTCCTCTTCAAGAGCGGAAAGCGGGGAGCGGAAAGCGGGGAGCGGAAAGCGGGGAGCGGAAAGCGGGGAGCGGAAAGCCGAGAGCGGAAAGCCGAGAGCGGACAAGAACGCTTCCTGACCGCAGTGCATGAGGACAGCAGAGTCCACCGGACTGCTTTTCGTCATACTCTCGCACGGCATCCTCGACCACTTCCGCCGGGGCGTTCGGCCTTCCTCTTTCGGCTTTCCAGCTTTCCTGTTTCGGCTCTCCGCTTTCAGCTTTTCGCTTTCGGGTTTCCAAACATCTCCGCAAGCAGGTCGTTTCTCGGATACGCGTGGCCGCGGTGCTGGACGAAGGCTTCGGCGGCGGGCACGCCGGCCAGACGGCCGCGCATCGCGGAATGCCGCCTCAGGGAATCGAGATACTCGTCGATCCCATGGTACGTGAGCAGCCAGTTCCGCTGGCTGGCGTGGCAGGCGAGCATCTCCGTCTTCTTCTCCAGTTGTGCGGTGATGTCGACCAAGGTCGTGGGCTCGACGGGCCGGCCCAGGGGATCGACTCCCTCCAGCGGGTCGCAGTAGTACAGGTGCGGGATGCACGAGCCTTCGAGCACGGGCAGGTCCGAGACGTTCGGCCCGCCGTAGAGGAAGGTCCCCGCCCGGGCCAGGAGCGACGCCTGCTCGTGGTCCATCATGTAGTCCTTGGGGGCCTGCGTGAAGACCAGCGAGGGGGCGATCCGCCGGAACAGGTCGTAGGTCTTGCGCAACGCCGTCTTGTCGTAGACCACGAACCCGTCGCGCTCGTCGATGCAGTGGTACGTGCCGCCGATCAGGGCCGCGGCCTTGGCCGCCTCCTTGGTCCGGATGCTGGAAATGTCCCACCGGTTCTCCGTGGCCGTCCCGCAATCGCCCGGGGCGCAGGTGGCGATGTGGATCTCCCAGCCCGCCTCCTTCAACCGGATCAACGTGCCGGCACACATGAATTCGGCGTCATCCGGATGGGCCATGAAAGCCAGGGCGACGCGACGCTGCAACGTGGTCATCGTTCAACTGCAATCGGTGGGGTTTGCGGTTAGGTCAAGAGGACTTGGGCAGCACGGGCTCCTCTCCAAGGCGATTCCTCTCAGCCCCGAAGGGGCGGAATAGGAATTTCGCAGGACGCCCCTTCGGGGCTGCGGCCCGTGGCGGCCAACGTGTCTGCCCTCGCGCACGCATCCGCCTCTCGCCCGCCTTTCAGAACATCCTCGGCATTCATGACGTCCTCGCTCTTCCGCCCCGTCGGCGGGGAGAATCGCGACAATCGAATCCCTGCAGGGAACAGTATAACCTGTACGCAGCAGACAGCAACCGACGTCCCGCCACTCAGTTCAGCATCTCTCGCCGCCTTGCATCCCGGGGCCAATTCGCGCATCCTAACGGGCGGAGGCGACGTGTTGTCTGCGATTTCAGGGAGAAGGATCATGATCGACGGCAAACTCGGGGTGGCGATTCACGGGGCCGGGCAGGTGGCCCAGGCCCATGCGGCCAGTTGGCTCAAGAATCCGCACGTCAAGATCGTCTCGGTCGGCGAGCCGCGCCGCGAACGGGCGGAGCGGCTCAAGGCGAAGCTCAATCTCGACTGCGAAGTCCACGAAGACTTTGAGGGCCTGCTCAAGGACGACCGGATCGACATCCTCGACCTCAGCGGCCCGAACCAGGTCCACACGCCCCAGGGGATCGCCGCGGCCGAGGCCGGCAAGCACGTGCTGGTCGAGAAGCCGATGTGCCTCTCGATGGAGGAGAACCGGGCCCTGCGCGACGCCGTGGCCAAGGCCGGCGTGCGGAGCATCGTCAGCTTCGTGCTCCGCTGGAATCCGCTGTTCGAGAACCTCAAGAGCCTCCTAGGCGCCGGGGCCGTGGGCAGACTCTTCTACGTTGAGGTCGACTACTGGCACGAGTTGTCGCAGTGGTGGAGCGGCTGGGAGTGGGCCCATAAGGCCGCCAACGGCGGCAGCACCATGCTCCTGGGCGGGTGCCACGCCGTGGACGCCCTCCGATGGTTCGCCGGCCGTGAGGTCGTCGAGGTGGCCGCTTTCGGCAACAACGTGAAGCAGAACTTCGAGTTCGACGCCAACGTGGTCGCCATTTTCAAGTTCGCCGACGGTTCGATCGGCAAGACGGCCGCCCTGTTCGACGGCGACCTGCCCTACTGCTTCAATATCGACCTGGTCGGCACGGAAGGGACGCTCCGCGACAACCGCGTCTGGTCAAAAAAACTCCTGCCCGGCCAGACCGGATGGACCACGATGCAGACCGTCTTGCCCGACTCCGGGGCCGTGGAACACCATCCCTTCGACGCCGAGATCAACCACTTCGTCGACTGCATCCGCGAAGGCCGGGAGTCGCACTGCAACATCGCCGACGCCTACCGGACCCACGAAGTCTGCATCGCCGTGGACCGCTCCCTGGCCCAGGGCGGCAAGCCGGTGAAGCTGCCGCTGGAATAGACGTGGGCGTCGCCACCGACAACGCGCGAAACGGATTGACAACAATCGCGACATCGCCTACACTGCCCCCGGGTGCATTCCAGCAGGAGGGAATCCCATGTCCCCTGTAACGCAATGGAAGCGATGGGCCCTGGCGGCAGCGGCGGTATTGGTTGGGAGCACGGGCAGGGCGGAAGTCCCGGTCGTCGTCTTCGACGTTCCCCTGATCTCGGAATGCCGGGAGGTGACGCCCAAGGGCTTCCGGGAAGCCTACCAACGGCAGGTGATCGAGGCCGTGTTCAGGGTTTCGCCCCAACTTCTCGCGGGCGACGAGAAGGACCTGAAGCGGCTGCACTACGAGATTTCGACCGACCAGCAGATGCCCGTGGTCAGCTATCTGCCCAGTTCCCAGGTGGCCACGGATGTCGAAGGGACCGTGGCCATTCGGAGCAGCAGCCATCACGGCGAGTTGAGCTTCCGCTACCTGATCCTTCCCACGACGGGCGACGGCGACGTCAAGGGCGACCTGGAGTCGTCGCGCGCCGAGTACCGCCGTCTTGCCCCGAAGCAGGTCCTCTTGGCCGCGGGGACGATCGAGCGTGGATTCGGGGTCTACTTCGATCTGAAACCCTCCTCGCAGGACACGCTTCAGAAGCAGCGGGAATTCGCGTGCCTGTTCGAGGTGCCGGCCACGTGGCGGGCCGATTACGTCACGATCCGGTGCAGCGCCAAGGGGAGCAAGCGAGGACTGGGCGGGCTGGTCGACTCGAATGTCCCCTGTGGCGCCGGCCTGCTTTGCGTCGGGCTGTACAAGCAGGGCGACGCGCAGGCCAGGGCCTACGCCGATCAGCTTGCCAGGAAGCAGCAAACGGTTTTCAACCGGCTCGCGCTCCGGAGCGGCACGAAGAGCACGAAGTCGGCCGGGCAGTTCGAGGCGATCGACCTTCCGGGGAGCGGTGGCCTGGGCGGCACGGTGACCAAGTCGATCTCTCCGGATCCCTCGGCCATCGGCGCCGCAATGTACTCGCAGATCCGGGCAGGCGAGGCTCCCGACGTGCCGCAGGACTCCGAGGCCGCGGTCGAGGAGATCAAGGCGGCCCAGGAATCGCTTCGCAAGATGAACGGGAAGACGAAGTGACCGGGGAAGCCGCCAAGGCGTTCATGCCGACCCTCGGCTGCGCCGAGTGACGGCATGCCACCCAGCCGCCGGTTCCGGCGCATCGCGGGCGATTCCGGCCGCCTCCTCCCGATGCACGCCTTCGACCGGCCGGGCTATAATTCACCGAGTAGCCTGTCGCGGTGGCGGATTTCGGCACGGCCTGCCAACCCCTGCCTCCCGGCGGCGGCGTTCTCGAACCCCAGGGACTCGACGATAATGCAGACACACGAATGGATCTGGTCCATCCTCGGCCTTCTGATGGTCCCCTTGTTCGTCCTTATCAACGGGCTCTTCGTGGCTGCCGAGTTCGCCCTGGTGGCGACGCGCAAGACGCGCATCGAGGAAATGGTGAATCGGGGGCAGAAGGGAGCCAAGGCCATCGAGGCGGCCACCACCAACCTCGACCGCTCGATCGCGGCGACGCAGTTGGGGATTACCCTGGCCAGCATCTCGCTGGGGTGGATTGGAGAACCGGCACTGGCACACCTGATCAGGCCGTTGTTTGCAGCCCTTCCCTCGGAATGGCGGGTGTTTACGGCCCACAGCGTGGCGTCCGTCCTCGCCTTCCTCCTCATCACGTTCATGCACGTCGTCTTCGGGGAGTTGATTCCCAAGACCATCGCGTTGCAGAAACCCGACGGCACCGCGCTGCTGGTGGCGGCCCCCTTGAACCTCTTCGCCCGAATCTCCCGGCCGCTGATCTATACGATGAACGGGACGGGAAATTCGATCCTCCGGGCCTGCGGTTTCCAACCCGCCAGCGGCCGGGAGATGGTCCATTCCATCGACGAACTGGAACTCCTCATCGAGGACACCGAAGAGGCGGGCGTCCTCGGGGAAACCGAGGCGAACGTCGTGCAGAAGGCATTTCACTTGTCCGACAAGCGAGTGCGGGACTGCATGATTCCACGGGAGAAAATGGCAGCCCTCGAACTGACGATGCCGCCCGACAAAGTGCTCGAGGCCGTGAGGCTCGGGGCACACACGCGGATGCCGGTCTACCAGGGAGAGTTCAACCACATCGTGGGGATTGTGAATACCAAGGATTTGTTCTATCTCTTCAGCCTGAAAGGGATGGTCGTCCTCCACGACGCGATCTATCCGCCCTTGTTCCTGAAGCCCGACGAGGACATCGCTGCGGCGATGGAGATGTTCCGAAAGGCGCACCGTCCCATGGCCCTGGTCCGAGGGGAAGACTCGGAGATCCTCGGGCTCATCACCTTGGAGGACATCATCGAGGAGATCGTGGGGGAAATCGAAGACGAACACGACGCGCCTCCCACCCGCCTTTCAACTCGTGCGATGCGCCACGAGCGGGGTCCCGCGCAGCCCCCCCCCAAGCCACGACGCCCCGGCGATCCGCCGTAACCCTGGTCAAGGGGGACAGTCCCCGGAGGGTGGCATGCCGTCACTCGGCGCAGCCGAGGGTCGGCATGGAGACCCACATGGCGGCTTCCATGCTCACCCGACGCTTCGCGTCGTGAGAGCATGCCACCCAATTCCGACAGCGATTCCTTGGCTGATCCTCACCTCATTGCTTCCGGGGCTTCGGTTCGGGCCACAGGGAGTCGATCAGCTCGACCGTCCGGTCCACGAGGATCTGCCCGCCCTCCGGACTGATCAGGTTGCTCTGGACGACCGCGCTGTAGCCGCCGCCGCGGATGGCCCTCTCCGTGGCCAGATACGTAAGCGGTCCCTCGGGGACCAACTGAATGACGAACGTCTGGATTGCCCGGCTGCGGGCCTTCATCTGGACGCCGAAGTCGACGAAGAGCTCAAACGAGTTGGTGCATACGGCCACGTCGCCGATGCGGAGCACGTGGATCTCCGCGGGCAGCGCGGGGTGGGGGTCGGTCTTCTGCTTCTGGTACCGCTCCAGGATTGCGTGATGCCAGCGGCTTCTCATCTGGGTCGGGCTTTCCTTGGCGATCGCCTCCTTCACCTCGGCGTATTCCGCCTCGGTCACCAGCCGCATCGGCAACGGGAGCGTCGCCACCTTGTGAATCAAGGGAAGGCCGGAGTGCCGGTCGTTCTTGACCGTCTCGTAGGTCTCCTCCACCGCGCCGACGATCCGCCGGGCGAGTTCCTCCACGCGCGTCAACTTCCGCAACGCCCGCATCCGCTCCTCGGCGTCCTTGCGAACCATTAGGTGGGGCGACTGGTCGCCGGCCGCTCCGGTCCAGCCCAGCACGCACACGTCCCGGCCGTATCGCTTGCGCAACGACTCGCGCACGGGGTGCCAGAAGTCGGCGTTGAGCGTGCTGAGCCCCTCGACCTCCTGGGAAGGGCACGACACGTTGACCGCGATGGCGAGGAGCTTCCCGGCGTCGTTCCAGAAGAAGAGGGTGCCCACGTCGTGATCCTCGTAGCCCTCCAGGGCGCGGAAGTCGGGCTGGCCGGTCTTGCCGTACATCACCGCCCGGCCGTCGGCGTAGACGGCACGGCGGTTCTCGGCCACGGCGGCGTGGCCGAGTCCGAACGTGAACTTGCCCGGCTTGCGCCCCTTCCAGGCCTTCTCGATCGCCTCGGCGATCCGCTGGGCCGCCAGGTCGCAGTACGCTTCCACCTGGATGACTCCCGTCTTGGGTATGTCGTAGACGCCGGGGCGCGTGACGGGGGCGGTATGCGTGTGGGTGGCGTTGAGGATCAGCTTCTTCGGGTCGAAATCCGGAAGGCGCTGGCGCGTCGCCTGACGCACCTTGTCGAGCAGCAGGTCGGAGATCGCCACCAGGTCGCAGGAGACCATCACCGCCGCATCCGGCGAACGGTCGCCTTCGCGCGACTCCAACACCAGGACATTGGCCGTGATCGGCGTATCGGCCTTCTGGGCGACCCGCAGGCCGAATTGCCCGTCCAACGCCACCGGCTGGCTCGGCGCGATGTCGGCCTCAGCGGCCCCGATGTTCAGGACGCCCCGGGCGCCGCGACCCTCGACCATTTGCGTCGGGGGCTGCGTCTTGGGGACCTGCGTCCCCGGCTGGCCGGCCGGCACCGCGGATGTGGAAACAACGGCCACGAAACAACACACGCCGAGAAGCCGTGCCCGGCGTCTCCCGTTCTCAACGTTCATGGACTTCTCCTCTTCGAGGACTCCGCGTGACCTTGGGAGGGCGAGGCTCCTGCCGAGCCTGATCCCATCGCGCGTTTTCATTCGCCGATCACGGCTCGGCAGGAGCTTCGCCCTCCCAGGAACACGCAAGGGCATTTCGGGCCCGCGGTCACACCGGGTCGGGAAGCTCGTAGCCTTTGCGCCGAGGACGGCTGACGTAGTCGTTCGCCTCGTCGTCGCCGACGAACTGCTCCTTGGCCGGGTCCCACCGGAGCTTGCGGCCCAGTTCGCGGGCGATGTTGGCCAGGTGGCAGACGGTGATCGAGCGGTGGCCGATCTCCACGTCGGCGACGGGGCGACGGCGGGTCTTGATGCAGTCGAGCCAGTTCTCCATGTGGTACCGGGCCTGCCACAGCGCCACTTCGTCGCGCCACTTCGCGGCCTCGGATTCCGGCGGCGGGTTCTTGATCAGGTCCTTCGGGTTCGTGGTGAACTTGTTGCGGTTGATCTCGATCTTCCCCTTCTCCCCGAGGAAGATGCCCCCGCCGTGCGGCCCTTTCTCCAGTTCCAGCTTCACCACGATCCCGTTGGCATAGCGGTAGTGGACCTTGCCGTTCGGGCCCGGCGTGACGGGCCAGATCTCCACCGGGCCGGTCTCGTCCATTCCGAGGGCCCATTGGATCTGGTCCAGGCCGTGGGCGCCCCAGTTGGTCATCTCGCCGCCGGAGAAGTCGCGCCAGCCCATCCAGCCGAACTGAAGGGCCTGGTGGTAGGGCCGCATCTCCGCCTGACCGAGCCATGCGTCCCAGTCCAGTCCCTCGGGAATCGCCTGCCCGGGCAGCCCCTGATAGCGGTTCGGGCCCGAGTAGGCGATGCCGCGGACCTCGAGAATCTTGCCCAATCCGCCGGTGCGGACGAACTCGCAGGCGAAACGGTTCATCTCCATGGACCGCTGCTGGCTGCCGACCTGGAACACCCGCTGGTGCTTACGCACGGCATCGACCAGCACGCGGCCCTCGCGGATATAGAGCGTGAGCGGCTTTTCGGCATAGACATCCTTGCCGGCCTGGCAGGCGCGGATGCACGGCAGGACGCGGCCGTGGTCGGTCGTGGCAATGACCACGGCGTCGAGGTCCTTTTCATCGAGCAGCTTGCGGTAGTCCTGGTGAATCCGCCACCTGGCCTTCTTGGTCTTGGCGTGCTCCTCGGCCCGTTTGAGGAAGCAATCGCACACGGAGGCGATTTGGGCCGTTTCGGGAAGCTGGTCGATCAGGAGCCTCGCCCGGCCCCCGACGCCGATGAACCCGACCGTCACCCGCTCATTGGCCCCCGGACGATTCGGGGCGGCAAGCACGCCGGCCGGAACGAAGTACGGCACGCCTGCGGCCGATGCGCACGCCGTGGCCACGCCCAAGAACCGACGTCGAGAAATCCCTGCTGCACGTGCCATCGTTTGATGAACCTCCAAAGGGGCTGTTCCTCCAATCTCCCCTCTCCCGTCTTCGGGAGAG
>CAYSGY010000075.1:0-219 GCA_964430315.1 uncultured Planctomycetaceae bacterium | reverse complement strand
TTGCCTCACCCCCCAGGGGGGGGTGCCCCCAACGCCCCCCCCCCCGGTCGGGGGGCGGGGGGGGGGGGGGCGGGCCGGCCCAACCCGGCGCTCGGCATCCACCGGCCCGCGGCGACCGCATTGCCCTCACCCTGAATGGCCTTGCGCGGTTCCGGGAGGGGGGGGCGACGTGCGCACCCGGAAGCACCCGCCCAAAACAGCGGTTTTGGCAGGCGCCGG
>CAYSGY010000074.1:0-15159 GCA_964430315.1 uncultured Planctomycetaceae bacterium | reverse complement strand
CGTGGACCGGGAAGTCGCCACCGAGAAGCTGATTTCGGCCGGCGGCGCCGCGGTTCTCTACGGCAATGGTCGGTCGGTGGTGGTTTGAAGTCTGGTCTTCTGAGGAGTTGCGGACATGCCGCAAGGTACAGTCAAGAAAGTGGTGGCGGACCGAGGTTTTGGATTCATCGAGGGGGAGCGGGGCGACTTGTTCTTCCATCATAGTGCTCTCGATGGGATTGCCATCGAGGCGCTGCGTGTCGGACAGCAGGTGACCTACGAAGTCGGGCGCGGCGCCAAAGGCCCTCGCGCTGAGAACGTACGGCCGGTGTGAACAGAAATCTCAGCGGAGAAGTTGTTATGACGAGCATTTATGTGGGTAATCTGGCGTATACCGCGACCGAAGAGGATCTTCGCCAGGCATTCAGCCAGTTCGGCGAAGTGGCGTCGGTGAATGTCATCATGGACCGGGAGACCGGGCGCCCCCGCGGTTTCGCGTTCGTCGAGATGCCCAACGGTACCGAGGCGGCCACGGCGATCAAGGAACTGAACCTCGCCGAGATCAGCGGACGCGCGGTCACGGTCAACGAGGCCCGGCCGAAAACAAACCAACCCCGCCGCGGTAGCGGTGGCGGCGGCGGCGGTGGCCAGCGACGCCGCTGGTGAGTTCGGAGACCCGCGGCCCGGCCGCTTACAAGGCTATGCTTCCGGTCGGCCAAGCGGCCGCGCTGGAAGCGGGGCTTCCGCATTGTGGCGGTGTACAGGGCCGGGGCCCCATGGTAAAATCACCCCAGCGTTGTCGTCGAGGTGCTTGCTCCTCCACGAGGTTTGGGGACGGGCAAACAAGCTCGCCTCTTTTTTCGTAGTGTGAGGAAACCAGACACGTAGATCAGCGCGTAGAGAACTGGACCGTGAAGTCCGACATAGGGTCTCTACGTGTTGGAGGTTGGGTAGCTCAGTTAGTAGAGCAGCGGACTGAAAATCCGCGTGTCGCCGGTGCGATCCCGGCCCCAACCACTTTGGGGATAACCGCTTGAGAGGCTTCGCTTTGCGGCGAGGCAGAGCGGATGGAGTGCGGCGGATCTTCAGGCCGAAGCCGATCTGGCCTGCCTGGCGAGGGCCTCTTCCGCAAGCAAGGGCCGATGCAACCGTGATCCTTTCTCTCTTATAACACTAGGAGAACCGCCCTTTCATAGAATCTGCTTGCTCGCATGCGGGGTCGCCAAGTGACACACGCTCCCCCATTGACCGGCGACGAACCAACGACACCTGCGTCTCTGTTACTTCGGCTTCCCCTCGTCGAGCGAGCGGAGCAGTTCGATGCGGTCGAAGAGGGCTTCGCCCTGGATGGCGGTCGGGGCGATGCCGGTCAGGGTGAAGGTACCAAAGTCCTTCCACAGGTCGCGGGTCACGACGGTCCACTCGTCGGGCGCCTGGGGCGAGACTTCCACGGCGGCCCAGCCCGTCCCGTTCCGGCCCGCGTAGTAGCGCCACAGCGGCTTGTCGGCCGGGGGCCAACGTCCATCACCGGCTAGCTCGATCATCACTCCCAGGCCCCCGCCCCGCGACTTCCACGCGAACCGCAGGTAGCGATACTCGCCGAGCGTGGGGGCCTCCGTGATTTTGTACTCCCAGCCGGGGATGCGGGGATTGAAGCGTTGCGGCGGCGTGATCCGCAGCCCGGCCTTGGCGTGAAGCCGTTCGGCGGCGGCCAGCGACGCGGTTCCCTGACCCTCGGTCAGCGATTGGACGAACGCAGGGTCGCCGTCGAAGAGCGTGACGACCTCGGGGAGCGGCGGCCCGAGGGCCTCGCGGAGGTACGCGATCAGGTCGCTCACATCCTTCGGGCTGACTTCCTTTTCTAGGTTCTCCGGCATCATCGAGAGCGACGAGACGGACATCTCGTCGATGTCTTTGCGCAAGACCGTCTCTTCGGCCGATTCCTCGCGGCGGAGCGTGATGCTGGTGGCGGTCTCGGCCGCCAGGAGGCCGGTGAGGATCCGGCCCTCCTCGGTGACGACCGTGTACATGTTGTAGTCCACGGTGATCTGATCGCTCGGGTCGAGGACGTCGGAGACGAGCATGTCGTCGGTCTTGCGGTTGATGACGGTCAGGTCGGGCCCGACCACGAATCCGCGGTCCTGGAGCTTGTGGCACTTGGCGCACTGCTTGTCGAACACCTCGCGCCCGTGCTTGGGATCGCGGGGAGCGGCCAGGGCGGCGCGGTACTGGGCCAGAACCGGCGCCCGGTCCTTCTTCGCGGCGCCGGCCGCCAGCACCCGCGCGGCCCGCTGCCGGATCCGAGCGTCGGGATTCTCCGACAAATGGACCCGGCGGAGCGTATCGAGGCTCGACACCAGCACGGTCCCTTTCTCCAGGGCGTCCAGCAGGGCGGGCAGGCGGTTCTGCCGGCCGAAGACGGCGTCGACCACGGCGCTTTGGACCTTGGGCGTATACGTGTTGAAGCCGGCCAGCAAGTGGGGCCCGACGCGAGGGTCGTCGCTGGAGCCCAACGCGGCGACGGCGGCAAGCTGGATGTCGAGGGGCTCGCGGGCATCGAGGAGCTTCCCGACCGCTGCGAGGTCCTCGAAGGCGGCCCCGGCGAACAAGGCGATGGCCGCGCGCCGCTCGTCGAGCGACCGGGCCCGGTCGGTGGCCGTCTTTCTGGCGATTTCGAGCGCCTTCTTCATTTCCTCCGACTGCTGGAGCTTGACCAACCCGGCCACTTTCAAGGCGAGCTCCTGGACCTGGGGGCTGGTGTGGCCCATGAGCCGGCGGAGGGCCGATTGCCCGGCCGACGAAGCCAGCGGCCGCGACTTCCCTCGCCGCAGCCCTTCGAGCATCCCTTGCAGGCACGTCACCTGGAGTGGGACGAGGCTCGCGTCGTCGGCTTGGGCAAGCACGGCGAGCAGGCCGCCGATCTCCTCATCGTCGTGCTTGGCGCCGACGATCGAGGCCGCCGCACGGATCAGGGAGCGGCCTTCGCCGGCGCTCGCCGGCCGGCGAAAGATCTGCTCGATCAGCCGGCCCGCGGAATTGGCCGCGGAACTGAGAATCGCGGCCTGTACCCAGGGGTCGCTCCCATCCCGGCCGGCCAGCAGCATCATGGTTTCGGGGGCGCGCGGGTCCTTCATTTCGCCCAGCGTGAGGGCGACCTGGAGCCGGACCCTCGCGTGTTCGTCGCCGGCCAGCTTGAGGACCTTGTCGGCCAGCGAGGTCCGCTCGTTCAGCCATCGCTCGGCCAGCGACACCGCGTGCATGCGCACGGCAAAATGCGGATCGCCCAGGGCGTGTTCCACGCTGGCCGGGTCGAGGACGCCGAGCCCTTCGAGCGTGTAAAGGGCGTGCAGCCGGGCCTGAAAGATCCTTCCCTCGCGGACCGTGGCCGCCAGCGGGGCGGCCGCGGCTTTGTCGCCACGCTCCACCAGCAGTTGCTGGGCGGTCTCCCGCCACCAGGCGTTGCCGCGTTCGAGGGATTGCACCAATTCCTCCGTCGATGCCTTGGTCAGATCGAACCGCGGAGGCTTCGTCGCGCCGTCGGCCACGATGCGCCAGAGCCGTCCCTTGTCGGCCCCGGCGATCAGGTCCTTGATGTACTGCTGCTGTAGATAACGGGGAATCGCCGAGTAGTCCTCGATGATGGCGCGATACATGTCCACGACGTAGAGCGAGCCGTCCGGCCCGTTCATCAGGTTGACCGGCCGGAACCAACGTTCCGGAGAGGTGAGGAACTCTTCTTTTTCGTCCTCCTTCGGCCGGCGGGCCTGGTAGCGAAGCCCTTCCAGCGGGATCAGGCAGCGGTGGACCATGTTCTGGGCGTTGTCGACGCTGAAGTGGTTGCCGCGGTAGTCGGGTGGGAACTGGTCGGCCCGGTAGACGCACTGCCCGCTCGCGGCCGTGAAGAAGCCGTTCGGAGTCGCCTCAGCCGCTCCGTAGAACTTCAACCAGGCCGGGTCCTTGCCGCGGGCCAGACGCCAGGGATCGGGCTGGCTGATCGGATAGACCCGGGCCGGCGTGCCGTAGGTTGAGGCGTTGGCCACGCCGCCGGGTGCGGCATAATAGGGATTGCGGGCCAGGTAGCGGTAGGGCAAAGCAGCGGCGTACAAGACATGTTGCTGATTGGTCACCAGGAACCGATCGCCCCAATCGTTCAACGTCAGGCCGAACCCGCCGGTGTTGCCTGTGACCGGCTCCTTGGCGCTGCCGTCGGACTTGAACCGGACCGCGCCGGGCCCGATCGTGTAGATCCAGTTGTCGATGCCCCAGCGGGGATTGCTGATCCGGGTCCAAAGCTCGGTTTCGGGAAACCCGGAATAGAGCGTTTTCCGGATTTCCGGCTTGCCATCGCCGTCAGGGTCGGCCAGGTAGAGGATGTCGGGGGCGCAGACGACGATCACGCCTCCTTGGGCCGCGATCACGCCGTAGCACGGCGGCAAGTGGTCGGCCCACACCGTGGACTTGTCCACGCGCCCGTCGCCGTCGGTATCCTCCAGCAGCTTGACGGTGCCGTACTGGCCTTGCTTCGCCTGCTCGACGGCCTTCGCGTTGGCCGGGATGCGCCGCACGGCCGTGTCGAGCACGCCGGTCTTGTTCTGTTCCAGGACGTCGAGGTACCCTTCCAGGTTGTAACCGTGCAGTTCGCAGACGAAGATCCGGCCGCGGGCGTCGAAGGCCATGCCCGTCGGGTCGGCCACCAAGGGCTCGCTCGCCACCAGTTCGATGTGGAACCCCTTGGGAAGCCGGAACTGCTTGAGGCTCTCGGGCGGCGGCAGCGGTTGCGGGGAGTCGGTGGCGAGCTTGACCTGGCCGAGGCACGGGCCTTCCCCGGGAAACCCGAGCCACGACGCCAGCACGACGTTCAGGACCAGAAGGCCTTTGCGGCACCAGGAACGCATGGCACGGCCCTTTCGGTGTTGCGTTGTGGAAGACCGCCCTACAGGCTACACGCTGCGGGCCAGCGCCATCAAGAGGTCGGGCGACCGTGTTACAGCGGGGACGGCAGCGTATTCACCCGGAGGCTCGCTCGGTCACCCGTCCTGACGTCCCTTCTTGCCGATCCGGGAAGACGATATACTGACAGCCGTTTCCAGCGTGACCGTTGGTTCGTCCGCATACGTAGGGTGGGACAAGCGAAGCGCAGTCCCACCAGCAGAACCGACTTCCGAAGTCTCCAAGACTTCGGAAGTCTTGATTGCGGCTCGGCCGCGCTACAATTACCACGATGACGAACCATCGGCGGAGGAGAGGTTTGGGAGATCGATCCATGAAGCGGCATCTCGAGGCGATCCTTTGCCTTCTCTCGGGGGTGGCGATGGCCGGGTGCGAGCGCGCGCAGCCTGCGGCGGGTCCGCCTGCGGTGCCCAAGGTCTTCGTCAGCCAGCCGATTCCCCGGGAGGTCGTCGACTACGCCGACTACACCGGCCGGACCGATGCGGTGAGCACGGTCCAGCTCCGGGCCCGGGTGACCGGGTACCTGGAGAAGGTCCGTTTCAAGGACGGCGACGTTGTCAAGCAGGATGACCTGCTCTACGAAATCGACCCCCGGCCATTCCAGGACGACCTGGCCCGGGCCAACGGCGAAATCGAACGGCTTCAGGCCGAGAAGAAGCTGCTGGAGATCCAGGTGGCGCGCTACCAGACCCTGGTTGCCCAGCGGGCGGCGGCCCAGCAGGACCTCGACGAGTACCTCGCCAAGCAGGCGTCGAACGTCGGCGCGTTGAAATCGGCCGAGGCCCAGGCCGCCCTGGCCACCCTCAACCTGGGGTTCACCAAGATCACCGCCCCCATCACGGGCAAGATCGACCGCACCCTGATCATGCCCGGGAACCTGGTCAACGCCGACACCACCGTCTTGACGAACATCGTCTCCATCGACCCGATGTACGCCTATTTCGACATCGACGAGCCGACGGTACTGCGGATCCAGAAGCTGATCCGGGAAGGGGTCATCAAGTCGCATGATCTCCACGCGATCGAGGTGCGGATGGGGCTGGCCGACGACGTCGACCGGCAGTTCCCTCTGCACGGCACGCTCGATTTCGTGAGCAACGCCCTCGATCCGCAGACCGGGACCATGTCGGTCCGCGGGGTCTTCGCCAATCCGTACCAGCGGCCCGGCCCGCCGCCCATGCTGACGCCGGGCCTGTTCGTCCGGGTCCGGCTCCGCGTCGGCCCGCCGCACCCCACGCTCCTGGTCAACGAGAAGGCCCTCGGAACCGACCAGGGCCAGAAGTATGTCTACGTGATCGACCGGGAGAACAAGGTCTGCTATCGCCGGGTCAAACTGGGCCAGGTCTTCGACGGCCTGCAAGCGATCGAGGACGGCCTGAAGCCCGACGACAAGGTGGTCGTCAACGGCTTGCAGCGGGTCCGCTCGGGCATGGAAGTCCACGCCGAAGCGGTCGATATGAAGACCCTGGCCGGCGCCGAGGCCGAGACGCCCGCCGGGGCTAACGCGCCGCCCCAATCGTCGGAGGGCGGAAAGCAATAGAGCGGAAATGGCCTCACGCCAAGGCGCAAAGGCGCCAAGAGAAGAGTTCTACGGATATGGGACAGCACGGTCCTCAGCGGACGCCTTTTCGGCCACTTCCTTCCTTTGCGTCTTCGCGCCTTGGCGTGAGTCCTTCTCGTTTCTAGAATCTCCATCCCCATGCTCTCGCGGTTCTTTATCGACCGGCCGATCTTCGCCTCGGTGCTGTCGATCGTGATTGCGCTGGCCGGCGGCGTGTCGATCACGTCGCTGCCGATCGCCCAGTATCCCGACATCACCCCGCCCACCGTGCAGGTGTCGTGCTCCTATCCCGGGGCGAACGCCCAAGTGGTGGCCGACACGGTGGCTGCGCCGATCGAGCAGCAGGTCAACGGCGTCGAGAACATGCTCTACATGTCGTCGCAGTGCACCAACGACGGCGCGTACACGCTCACCGTGACCTTCAAGCTCGGCACCGACCTGAAGATCGCCCTGGTCCAGGTGCAGAACCGGGTCCAGTTGGCCATGCCGCAGATGCCCTCCCAGGTGCAGCAGCAGGGCGTCAATATCAAGAAGAAGACGCCCAACATCCTGCTGGTGGTCAACCTCCTATCGCCCGACGACCGGTACGACGATCTCTACCTGTCGAACTACGCCATGATCCACGTGCGCGACGAGCTGCTCCGCTTGAGCGGCGTAAGCGACGTCACCGTGTTCGGCGAGCGGGACTACTGCATCCGCGTTTGGCTCGACCTGGAGAAGCTTGCTGCAAGGAGCATGACCCCCGACGACGTGGTCCGCGCCGTGCGCGAACAGAACAAGGAGGTGGTGGCCGGCCAGCTCGGCCAGCCGCCCTCGGTTGCCGGGCAGGAGTTCCAGCTTACGTTCGACGCCCTGGGCCGTCTGACGACCCCGGAGCAGTTCGGCGAGATCGTCGTGAAGACCGGCCGGCCGGCGCCGGGCCGGGTCGACGCCCCCGTGGTGCGGCTCCGCGACGTGGCCCGAGTCGAACTCGGCGCCCAGCAATACGACCAGACCTGCATCCGCGACGGAAAACCTTCGGTCGGCCTGGCCGTCTTCCAAACCCCCACGGCCAACGCCCTCGACACCTCCGAGGGCGTGCGCCGCAAGATGGACGAACTCAAGAAGGTCTTTCCCGAGGGACTCGACTACGCGATCAACTACGATACCACCCCGTTCGTCCGCGAATCGATCACGGAAGTGCTCAAGACGCTCCGCGATGCCGTGATCCTCGTGGCCCTGGTGGTCCTGGTGTTCCTCCAGAACTGGCGGGCCACGATCATCCCGCTGGTGGCCGTCCCGGTGGCCATCGTCGGCACCTTCGGCGTCATGGCCGCCATGGGCTTCAGTCTGAACAACCTCTCGCTTTTCGGCCTGGTGCTGGCGATCGGCATCGTGGTCGACGACGCGATCGTCGTGGTCGAGAATGTCGAACGATGGATGGCCGAAGGACTGGCGCCGCGGGACGCCGCGGTCCGGGCCATGGAAGAAGTCACCGGCCCGGTGATCGCGGTGGCGCTGGTCCTCTGCGCGGTGTTCGTGCCGTGCGCGTTCATCAGCGGCATTACGGGCCAGTTCTTCCGGCAGTTCGCCTTGACGATCGCAGTCTCAACGGTCATCTCCGCGTTCAATTCCTTGACCCTGAGCCCCGCCCTGGCCGCCCTGCTGCTGAAGCCGCACACAAAAAGGGGTCAGAACGATTTTGCAGAGAAAAGAGTTCTGACCCCTTTTTCTTCGCGGCTGGTCCTTGCCTTGGCGGCCTTGCCGCTGGCGGCCATGGGGCTGTGGCGGCTCTTCCTGCGCGGGTTCAACGCCACCTTTGACTTCTCGACCGGCCTTTACACGCGGAGCGTCGGACTCCTCTTGCGGGGCAGCGTCGTCGTGCTGGTGCTCTACGGCGGCTTCCTGATGCTCACCTGGTGGGGTTTCGCCCGGATGCCGACTGGATTCATCCCGGAACAGGACAAGGGGTATCTGTTGGTCAATGTGCAATTGCCCGACTCTGCCTCGTTGCAGCGGACCCGGGAGGTCGTGGGCCGGTTGGACCGCATCGCCCGATCGATCCCCGGCGTGGACCACACGGTCGGCGTCTCCGGCCAGTCGATCCTGCTTCAGGCCAACGCCCCGAACTTCGGCTCGATGTTCGTCATTCTCAAGCCGTTCCACGAGCGTCGGGGCCGGGCGATGCGCGACAAGGCGATCGCCATGCAGCTCCGCGTCCTCGCCTACCAGAAGCTCCCCGAGGCGGTCGTGGGGGTCTTCGGGGCCCCGGCGGTCGACGGCCTGGGCACGGCCGGCGGCTTCAAGCTCATGGTCGAGGACCGGGGCGACCACGGCGCGGAATCGCTCCAGAAGATGACCGACCTGGTGATCGACCGGGCCAACCACACGCCCGGCCTCATGGGCCTCTTCACGATGTTCCGCGCCGCCACGCCGCAACTCTACGTCGATATCGACCGGACCAAGGCCCGGTCGCTCGGGGCCCAGGTGAGTGCCGTCTCCGACGCCCTTCAGGTGGCGATGGGCTCTCTTTATACGAACAACTTCAACGTGTTCGGCCGCTCGTGGCAGGTGCGGGTCCAGGCCGACGGCGGATTCCGCACCTCGGTCCGCGACTTCGATGCGCTCAAGGTCCGAAACCTTGAAGGCTCGATGATCCCCTTCACGACCCTGGCCAATTTCCGCTCCGCCGGCGGCCCGGTCATGGTAACACGCTACAACATGTACGCCGCCGCCGCGATCAACGGCAATCTCGCCCCGGGCACGAGTTCCGGCCAGGCGATCGCCCTGCTGGAACACATTGCCGGCGGGGAGTTGCCCCGAACCATGCAGGTCGAGTGGACGGAACTGACGTTGATGCAGATCCTCGCCGGCAACACGGCCATGATCGTCTTCGCGTTGGCTGTGGTCCTGGTCTTCCTCGTGCTCGCGGCCCAGTACGAAAGCTGGTCGCTCCCGCTGGCCGTGATCCTCGTGGTGCCCATGTGCCTCCTCTGTTCGATCGCCGGGGTGGCCCTGGCGCACATGGACATCAACATTTTCACGCAGATCGGGTTCGTGGTGCTGGTCGGCCTGGCGAGCAAGAACGCGATCCTGATCGTGGAGTTCGCCAAGCAGCAGCGGGAGAGCGGGGTGGGGCGCCGGGAGGCGACGCTGGAGGCGTGCCGCCTGCGCCTGCGCCCCATCATGATGACGTCGTTTGCATTCATCCTCGGGGTGGTGCCGCTGGTAATCGCGGAGGGGGCGGGCGCGGAGATGCGCCGCACCCTGGGCACGGCGGTCTTCAGCGGGATGCTCGGCGTGACGATCTTCGGGATCTTCCTGACGCCCGTCTTCTTCTCAGTCATCGACTGGCTGAGCGAGACCCGTCTCTTCGCGTCGCCGGTCACGCGGAAGATCGGGTCGGTGGTGCTCTTGACGCTGATTATCGTTGCTTCCTTCGGTCTTTTGCTCATTCCCGCGATCCTTTGGATCGCTTACCGCTCGAAGAAAACTCGCGCATAGGAACCACGAACCGTGCTTTCCCGGTTTTTTATCGAGCGGCCGATCTTTGCCGCCGTGCTCTCGATCCTGATCACGCTGGCCGGCGCCCTGGCGATGCTGGCGCTGCCGATCGCCCAGTATCCCGACATCACGCCGCCGACCGTCCAGGTCACGGCCCTCTATCCCGGGGCCAACGCCCAGCTCGTGCTCGACACGGTGGCCGCCCCGATCGAGCAGCAGGTCAACGGCGTCGAGAACATGCTCTACATGTCGTCGCAGTGCACCAACGACGGCGCCTACACGCTCACCGTGACGTTCGAGCTGGGCACCGACCTCAACATCGCCCAGGTGCTCGTGCAGAACCGGGTGCAGTTGGCCATGCCGGTGATCCCCGACATCGTGCAGCAGCAGGGGGTGGCGGTCAAGAAGAAGTCGCCCAGCATCATGATGATCGTCAACCTGGTGTCGGGCAAGGACGCCTCGGGCCGGTACCTCCACGACGAGCTGTACCTGTCGAACTACGCCACGATCCAGATCCGCGACGAGCTGCTCCGGCTCGACGGCGTCGGCGACGTGCTCTTCCTGGGCCAGCGGGATTACAGCATGCGGGCGTGGCTCGATCCCGAGAAGCTGGCCGCGCGGAACCTCACCGCCGACGACGTGGTCAACGCGATCAAGGAGCAGAACGTCGAGGTGGCGGCCGGCCAGATCGGCCAGGAGCCCGTGCCCCCGGGCCAGAACTTCCAGTTGACGATGAGCACCCTCGGCCGGCTCGTTCAGCCCGAGCAGTTCGCCGACATCATCGTCAAGACCAGCCGACCGGGACGCAGCACCGACGCCGCGGTCGTCCGGCTCCACGACGTGGCCCGGATCGAGCTCGGGGCCCAGCAATACGACCAGTCCTGCACCCTCGACACCGAGCCGGCCGTGGCGCTGACGATCTACCAGTTGCCCGGCTCGAACGCCATCCAGACCGCCAAGGCCGTGTACGCCAAGATGAAGGTCCTCAAGGAGCGGTTCCCGGAAGGGCTCGACTACAAGATCGTCTACGACACCACGCCGTTCGTCCGCGAGTCGATCACGGAGGTCTTCAAAACGCTCCGCGACGCCGTGATCCTCGTGGCCCTCGTGGTCCTGGTCTTCCTGCAGAATTGGCGGGCCACGATCATTCCGCTGGTGGCCGTGCCGGTCGCCATCGTCGGCACGTTTTCGGTGATGGCCGTCCTGGGCTTCAGCCTGAACAACCTCTCGCTCTTCGGCCTGGTGCTGGCGATCGGGATCGTCGTCGATGACGCGATCGTGGTGGTCGAGAACGTCGAGCGGTGGATGGCCGAGGGATTGGGCCCGCGCGAGGCGGCGGTCCGGGCCATGGGCGAAGTGACCGGGCCGGTCGTCGCGGTGGCGCTGGTACTGTGCGCCGTGTTCGTGCCCTGCGCGTTCATCAGCGGCATTACGGGCCAGTTCTTCCGGCAGTTTGCCCTGACGATCGCGGTCTCGACCGTGATCTCCGCGTTCAACTCGCTCACGCTGAGCCCCGCCCTGGCCGCCCTGTTGCTGAAAGGGAAAAGGGAAAAGGAAGGGGAAACGGGGAAAGAGAAAGAGGGGGACAAAGGCAAGAGTTCCGAAGTCGTCCCGGGAAGACGCGACCCGCTGACCTTCTTGCTCGATCTGACCCTCGGTTGGTTCTTCCGGCTGTTCAACGCGGGATTCGGCTACTCGACGAACCTCTACACCCGGGCCGTGGGTGGGCTGCTCCGCGCGAGCGTGATCGCGCTGGTCGTCTACGGCGGCCTTCTCTACCTGACGTACTTGGGCTTCACGACGATGCCGACCGGGTTCATCCCCGACCAGGACAAGGGCTACCTGTTGGTCAACGCGCAGTTGCCCGACGGCGCCTCGGTCCAACGCACCCGCGAGGTCATGCAGCGGATCGAACAGAGGGTCCGCCAGCAGCGCGGCGTGGCCCACACCGTGGCGATCTCGGGCCAGTCGATCCTCCTCGGCGCCAACGCCCCGAATTTCGGCTCGATGTACGTGATGCTCGAAGGATTCGAGAAACGCCGTGGGCCGGAACTGGCCGGCCCCGCCATCGCGGCGACGCTGCGGGACCGCCTGGGCCAGGAGGTGCCCGAGGCCGCGGTGTCGATCTTCGGGGCCCCGCCGGTCGACGGTCTGGGCAGCGCCGGCGGGTTCAAGCTGATCGTCGAGGACCGCGGCAACCTGGGCCTGGATGAGCTTCAGAAGACCGTTGACGGCGTGGTCGCCAAGGGAAACGCCGACCCGGGCCTCGAAGGCGTCTTCACCAGCCTCCGGGCCAACAACCCCTGGCTCTACCTCGACATCGACCGCGTCAAGGTCAAGTCGATGGGCATCGCGCTGGGCGATGTGCTCGACGGCCTCCAGGAATACCTCGGTTCGCTCTACGTGAACAATTTCAACATCTTCGGCCGCTCCTGGCAGGTGAACGTGCAGGCCGACGCCCGGTTCCGCCACTCGATCGACGACGTCCTCCAGCTCAAGTTCCGCAACAACGCCGGGGAGATGGTCCCGTTCAGTACGATCGCCCAGGTGAGCAGCCGGAGCGGGCCGAGCATGGTCGTGCGCTACAACATGTACTCCGCCGCGGCCGTCAACGGCAACGCCGCCCCCGGCACGAGTTCCGGGCAGGCGATCGGGCTGATGGAGAAGATCGCCCGCGGGGAACTCCAGCGCGACATGTCGATCGAGTGGACGGAACTGACGTTGATGCAGATCCTCGCGGGCAACACGGCCATGGTCGTCTTCGCGTTGGCCGTGGTCCTGGTCTTCCTCGTGCTCGCGGCCCAGTACGAGAGCTGGTCGCTCCCGCTGGCCGTGATCCTCGTGGTGCCCATGTGCCTCCTCTGTTCGATCGCCGGGGTGGCCCTGGCGCACATGGACATCAACATTTTCACGCAGATCGGGTTCGTGGTGCTGGTCGGCCTGGCGAGCAAGAACGCGATCCTGATCGTGGAGTTCGCCAAGCAGCAGCGGGAGAGCGGGGTGGGGCGCCGGGAGGCGACGCTGGAGGCGTGCCGTCTGCGCCTGCGTCCGATCATGATGACGTCGTTTGCGTTCATCCTCGGGGTGGTGCCGCTGGTGATTGCGGAGGGAGCGGGCGCGGAGATGCGACGGACGCTGGGCACGGCGGTCTTCAGCGGGATGCTCGGCGTGACGATTTTTGGGATCTTCCTCACCCCGGTGTTCTTCTACGTCATCCAGTGGTTCAGCGACCTGCGCTCGGCGCGCTCGGCGCGGGTCTCCGACCCCGCCGAGGCCACGACCGAAGGTCTCCATGAGGAATAGCGACGAGCGGAAGTCGTTCGGTGAGGAAAACGACCTATGTCATCCAAGGCTGCCTCCAACTCGTATGCCTGTTTGGCGTCGGCATGGGGGCGTTGCTTGTCCTGCGCGTCAGCAGCCATTATCACCTCAAGCCGCCCGACGGTATCCTTGACCCTCGATATTTCGCGACGCGTATGCCGGCCGCGCAGCAGGTCTATCTCGCGAGAAAGGGCACCGAAGAGTACATCGTATGGATCGGCGAGAGCGGGCGGCCACCCATTCCATCATCCGGTCCGGCCTGCTACATGTTTGATCGGATGGGCAAACTGGTCGATTGGTGCGATGAGACAAATGAAGGCGATCCCGTTGACGAGTTCTACCATCAACGAGCATACGCTCAGAAGATGACCTTGGACGAGGCGTTGGCTCTTGTCGAGCAAAGACAGAAGCAGTCGCCGGGCAACACGGCCTCGCCGCAATACAGGTGACCACCGGTCGGCGCAGACTGGGAAGGTGAAAGGCCGGTTGAACGGGAAGGGTGAGTGGGTGTCCGGTCTTATTCCCCTGACGTTGGCCTCTTCCGGAGCCGCGTTAGCGGCGGCAGATCGTAGCCCATGGCGCGAGCCATGGGAAGCGGTCTTGCAGGGCCCCCGGAAGCCCCGTCAGGGGCGATAGAATGGGGCCCCCTGCCACCGGAACGGCCGCCGCCTTCTTTCGCCCCTTGCGGGGCTTGGTTCGCCGTGGGAGGCCGAGTCTTCCCATGGCTTGCGCCATGGGCTACGGTCTTACGCTCCTCCGGAGCTGCGAGCGCGAGGCGTTTTGCCATGGTATTCTGTGTCCAATCGTTCAGTCGCCTTCGGAACAAAACCGGACTCCAAACGTGGGAATAGGCAACCCGTCGTTTCACCCCGCCAGGCGCAGACTGTAGCGTATTCCGCCGGGATACGGCGAACGGATGATTGATGCGACTTGCGGACCGGCTTCGCAGCGTGCTTCCCCGGGTCACTGTGGAACGCGGTATCCCGACAAGGCGCGCTGCCAAGGATGCCCCGTAGTCACACCGCTACGCGGGTTCGCCCTGTCCGCTCCACGGCCGAAACCAAGCGTCGCCCCGCATCGTTCACCCGAGGAATTCGTTCACCGGAATGCGAGCGGCTTCTATGCCGTCTACGAGGAGGGGGACTTCATCGGCGGGGAGGTACTCGCGATGGTCACGATAGTCCGGGCACCCGGCTTCACCCGTGGGCCCGCTGTAGACCTCCAGCCGGCC
The DNA here is from genome assembly GCA_964430315.1 of uncultured Planctomycetaceae bacterium. Lineage (GTDB taxonomy): Bacteria > Planctomycetota > Planctomycetia > Pirellulales > Thermoguttaceae > CALFBP01. Next base: position 634 of record CAYSGY010000074.1, on the reverse strand, counting down.
GTCGGTCAGGTTGAGGATCCAGTAGGCCGGGATCCCCGCCCCGGCGTAAATCGCCTTCTTCACGGTCCGGTCGAACTCCAAGGTGGCGTCGGCCACTTCGACCACCAGGGCAACCGCCTCGGCCGGGGGATGCCGGTCGGCGTAGTCCGCACTGTCGCCGCGGATGACCATGCCGTCCGGCTCGGGCTCGCTGGAAGGCAGCGTGATCGGCTCCTGTGAATCGACGTACCATCCCGCGGGCACGACGCGTTCCAGGGCCTTGCGAACCCGTCGTGTGGCGATGCGATGCGGTGGGTTCTTGGTCATTTTGGAGACGAGCCATCCGTCCAGGAGTTCAATCGGGTCTTCTTCGTTGAGGATTCCGGCGCGGAGCATCGCATGGTACTCGTCAACGCTCCAACGGCGGACGGGGACAGGCGGAATCGCAAACTGCCCGCTCCCCAGACTGGCGGTGGGAGTCCAAAGCGACATCGGCGACTCCTTGAAAGGACCGGCGGCAAGGGAAGACACACTCTCTCCTATTCTACTCGCCCCCGCCCCTCCGTCCACAACCCTTCTCCGCGTGGTACGCCGCCAGCGCGGCTTCCATGCCGACCCTCGGCTGCGCCGAGTGACGGCATGCCACCCAAGCCGC
>CAYSGY010000073.1:3491-15375 GCA_964430315.1 uncultured Planctomycetaceae bacterium | reverse complement strand
GAGACGCGAACCGAGTTGTTCGACACGTTGGCCGATCTCCTGGACTCCGGCTGCGAGATGCTCACGCTCGGGCAATACCTGCAACCCGCCCCCCATTGCCTCCCAGTGGTCCGCTACGTCCCGCCCGAGGAGTTCGACATCCTTGGCGACGCCGCGCGCCGCATGGGGTTCCGCCGCGTGGCCGCCGGCCCGCTGGTCCGCTCCAGCTACCACGCGGGAGAGATGGTGAAGGGAATGAGGAATGATGAGTGATGAAGGATGAAGGATGAAGGATGAAGACGCGCGGAGATGGGGGGATGACCTCTCCTCTCTCCCCTCTCCCCTCTCCCCCTCTTCTGCACCGTCTCTTGCTTGGCGCCGGGCGGGCGGTAGAATCGAGGCCATCGCCTGGGAGTGCCTGCACGGACTTCAAGCCTGAATCTGGAGGAGTGTCGCGATGAACCAACCTGCACGTGGAGCCGGCGTAGCCTTGGCCGCCGGTCTGAGCCTTGCCCGGGGTGCCCATGCCGCGGGAAGCGACCTGCTGCGAATCGCCCTGATCGGTTGCGGCGGCCGCGGCACGGGGGCGGCCGTCAACGCCCTGCGGACCAAGGCCAATGTGAAGCTGGTGGCCATGGCCGACGCCTTCAAAGACCGTTTGGACAACTGCCTCCGGGCCGTCAAGTCACAATGCCCCGACAGGGTCGACGTGCCCGAGGACCGCAAGTTCACCGACCTGGACGGCTACGAGAAGGCGATCGGCTCCGACGTCGACCTCGTGCTCCTGTGCACGCCGCCGGGGTTCCGCCCCCGCCAGTTCGAGGCCGCAGTGAAGGCCGGCAAGCACATCTTCGCCGAGAAGCCGCTGGCGACCGATGCCCCGGGCGTGCGCCGCGTCATGGCCGCCAACGAGGAGGCCAAGAAGAAGGGGCTGCTGGTCGCCGTCGGCCACCACCTCCGCCACGAGGTGAAGCACAAGGAGGTTATGAAGCGGGTCCACGACGGGGCGATCGGCAAGATCCTGTTCATGCGGATCTACTTCAATTCGACCGGCGTTTGGGTCCGGCCGCGCCAGTCGGGCCAGACCGAGATGCAGCACCAGGTCCGCAACTGGTATTACTTCAACTGGCTCTGCGGCGATCACATCGTCGAGCAGCACGTCCACGACATCGACGTGGCCAACTGGTTTCTGAAGGACCAGCACCCGGTGCAGGCCAACGGGATGGGCGGGCGCCAGGTCCGCGTGGGCAAGGATTATGGCGAGATCTTCGATCATCACTCCGTCGAGTTCGAGTACGCCGACGGCACGCGACTCTACAGCTACTGCCGCCACATCCCCGGCTGCTGGGACAGCTTCGCCGAATACGCGCACGGCACCGCAGGCCACGCCGACGTGCAGGGCCACGGCCACGCGGTGCTCTGCGTCAACGGCCGGGCGTCCCAGAAATGGGAGCGGGGGCCCGACGGGCACCAACTCGAAATGGACGATTTCTTCGCGGCCGTTGCGGCGGGAAAGCCGTACAACGAGATCGATTGGGCCGTCCGGAGCACCATGACGGCCATCCTCGGACGCATGGCCACGTACTCCGGCCAGGTCGTGAAGTGGGACGACGCCCTCCAGTCGAAGCTCGATCTCGCCCCGGAGCGACTCGCCTGGGACGCCCAGCCCAAGTCGCTCCCCGGCCCCGACGGGATCTACCCCTGCGCGGTGCCGGGTGTGACCAAGGCGCTGTGACCCGCCGGCCTTTCGCCGGGGGGGGTCGATCAGAAGACGATCCCGCGAGTTGCGAGCTTCGGCCGCCTTGTCAGGCCGCGACCTGGCGGCTACCATGAGGAATGCCGTTGCCAGACCGATCCGTGTGAGGTCGCAGCATGCTCACTTGGTAGGCCCCTTTCCTCAGCGTTTCTTGGGCGGAGTCACTCAGAGATGACGACCATTCACGTTCAGCAGATTGGCGATCAGGCATTGCTTCCGCAAAGCGAGTTGGAACAGCTTGTGGAACTCGCACGCCACCGCGAGGACGTCGCCGTCGAAGTTCGTGAAGACGACATGCCCACCCTCGCCGTGATGCGGCTGGCAGAGCAGGGCGGCGCCTTCGATTTCTGGATGGACCAGGGTGAGGACCTGTACTCGCCCCAGGACGGGGAGGCGGTGTGACTTCGCTGTCCTTTGCACGCGGCGACGTCGTCCTGACGCGGTTTCCCTTCACCGACCTGAAGGGCTCGCGGCTCCGTCCGGCTGTTGTCGTTTCCCAGGGGCAAATCGGCGAGGATGTCGTACTGGCGGCGATATCGAGTGTTGTGCGTGGCACGCTCGCTCCGACGGATTGCACCGTCGAAATGACGCACCCGGAGTTCGCGTTGTCCGGTCTGCGTGTGACCTCGGTGATACGCTTGCACAAGTTGGCCGCCGTGGAACGGTCCGTGATCGTGCGGCGTTTGGGACGACTCGGCCCGGGCTTGCAGACCGAGACCGATCGGCTGCTTCGCGTGGCATTGGGGCTGTGATGCCGTGCTACGGTCGTTACTCCTCCACGGGCGTCTGGGTATCCTCGCGAGCGGACCATGTATACAACCTTTCCACGAATTACTGCGGCCTCGTTGTTGCTCTCCTTCGTCGCGGCCTTCGTGGCGGCCCAAAGCGGGAACGGAAACCCGCCCGGTGTGGCAGCCCCACAACCGCCGCGCCCGGTGCCCGATTGGGCCAGGACCGCCGGCGAGCCGCTGTGGAGCTTCGCCTGGATCAGCGATCTGCACTTGGACGAGTCGCGGCGGGAACTCGCGGTCGAGGCGTTCCACTGTCTCGACCGGCAGTGGAAGCCCGCGTTCGTCCTTTTCACCGGCGACAACAACGCCATTGCGGCGCCCGCCGCCGAAGCGTCCGAGCCGATCGGCGTGCGGCGGCAGCGGTTCTTCAAGGCCTTTTTGAAGGAGCACTTGAAGACGCCGGCCGTGGTCATCCCGGGCGACAACTGGCCCGAGGGGTTCGACCGCGTGTTCGGGGCCAGGCAGTACAGTTTCGACTACGGCGGGCTGCACTTCCTGCTCTTGGCCCCGGACCGCACGTTCCACGGCCAAGGGGCCGAGGGGCTCTCGGTCTTCGACACGCCGACCTGGGACTGGATCCGCGAGGATCTCGAGCGGAGCCGCCAGGATCCCACGCTGGTGGCCATCCATGAGCCTTTCGTCCCGTGTACGTTCCTCGACGCCCCGCAACTCCGCACGCTCGTCGAGCGCTATCCCAACGTGATCGCGGCGCTCCAGGGCCATCTCCACGTGGACCTGGAGTTCCGCTCCCGAGGCCGGACGTATCTCGTGGCGCCCGCCCTTGGGAGAACGGCTCCGCCTGGGATGAAGGTGATCCAGGTCCATCCCACGGTGCTCGTTCTGCGCACGATCCAGTACGACAAGCCTGCCGGGCGGTTCGCCGTGACCGACCGCTGGCAGAAGATCCCGATCCCCAAGCCCCAACAGGGCAAGCCGGCCAGGCCGTCGGCGCCGGGCTTTGCCATGCAGGATTACCGCTGCGTGCCGCCGCACCCTCACATCAATGATCCCGCCCTGGCCGGCCGCAAGAACGAACTCTGGAAGGCCGTGCGCGAGACCCTCGGCGCCGACATCTTCCGCTGGCATTGAGCAGGGATTACCATGAGGCCTTGTCAAGTTGTTCGAGAAGGAGTCACACCGTGAGGGTTTTGGGCATTTCCGGCAGTCCGCGTCCGGGCGGGAACACCGACATTCTCGTGAAGTTGGCCCTTGAGTGCCTGGCCCAGGAGGGGCTCGATACCGAGTTCCTCTCGCTGGCCGACCGGCCGATCAAGCCGTGCATGGCGTGCCGCGGGTGCGTCAAGGCCGATGGGCTCCGCTGCGTCCAGGAGGATCCGGCCTTCGAGGGGATCGTCGAGCGGTTCGTCGCCGCCGACGGGGTGCTGCTGGGCTCGCCGGTCTACTTTGGCTCGGCCACGCCGCAGATCATGGCCCTCGTGGATCGCGTGGGCTATGTGGCCCGGGCGAAAGAGAACTTCCTGCGACGGAAGGTGGGTGCGGCGATCGTGGTGGCCCGGCGCGCGGGCCAGAATTTCACCTTCGCCCAGCTCAACTACTTCTTCCTCCTCAGCGAGATGATCGTGCCGGGCTCCACGTACTGGAACGTGGGGATCGGGCGGGAGAAGGGGGAAGTGCTCAACGACGCCGAAGGCTTGGCCACCGTGCGCACCCTGGCGGCCAACATGGCGTGGTTGATGAAGAAGCTCAGCGTCCCACCGGCTTGACGGCGGTCGGCTTTGCCGGCTTGAGCTTCATGCAGGGGACGTTCGGGACCTCGACGCCCAGGGCCCGGAGCCCGCAGGCGATGCTCGGCTTGAAGTCGTCGGGGACGGTGTCGAGGCCGGCCTTGAGGGCGGCGATCGCGTTGGGACCGCCGATCCGCTGGAGGCCCGCGCGAACGTCCTCGCGGAGATCGACGTCGGCGAAGAGCGTGGCCGCCCCGGCCGGATCGATCGCGTCGTCGTCGAAGATCTCGGAGAGCATCCAGACGATGTCGCGGCGGAGCTGCACCGGCTGCTGTTCGTCGCGGAGAAGCTTGACGAGGGCCTCGCCGGCGGCTCTCTTCTCGGCCCGGGCCCCGGGCCGCCCGCTGCAGCGGACGATCTGCCACATGGCCCGGCCCGCGGCCCGCGAAACCTCCAACTCGCCGTCCTTCACGACCGCGGCCAGCGCTGCAAGGGCCGCCGCGCCCACCGGTCCGGCGGCCTGCCAAGCGGCCGTGCGGACTTTGTCGTCCTTGTCCCTAATCTTGGCAATCAGCAATTCAACGGTGAGTTCTTCCATCGTGAGGCCCTCAGGCTGCCTGGTTCGGACTGATGTCGATCGCAGCTTGTAGGGTGGGACCAGCGCAGCGCAGGCCCACCGACAGTGCTTCGTCTGGTTTCCGGCGGGCCGGCGCTTCGCTGGTCCACCCTACAATTCTCAGCGTCCGCGCCTGTCCCGGCGGATCGGACTTCCCAACAGGCTATCGCCGGCCGGGGCTCGCATCAAGAGCCCCACCGCCCCTTTCGGGGAACTTCACGCGATCGGGACCTTGCGTTATGATGGGACGGCACGGAAGACGCATGACTACTCAGACCCACCCGCCGTTGAACTGCTTCGCCGATTGGATCCGCGCGACCGACGAGCACGCGCTGCAACGCCTCCGGCTGGTTGAGGAAGTCGAGGCGGTTCTTGCGGAACAGCCATCGGGCACGCCGGCTAAATGGCTGCGTCTTGCGGACCGGCTCGAACGGTGGCGCTATCAGCATCTTGCCCGGCGTACCGGATCGCTGAAGCCGGAGGATTGGCGGCTGCTCGATGCTCTCGATACGGCGGCCAATCAACTGGCGGGCCGGGACCCCCGCCCGCCCCGGGCCGTGCGGGCCGCGCTCGCAAGCAGCGCCGACGACGGTGCCCTGGCCGAGGCCTTGGAATGCCTGGACTCTGCGGTCGATCCGGCGAACGTGGCCGAGCGGGCAGCCGCAGTGACCCGGCAGCACTTTGCCGTTTGCGGACCGGGCCGGCCATCGTCGACGCCCCGATGGCGCATGCTCCTTTACGCCCCGCTCTATCTCTCGAGCTATTGCGTCAATCACTGCGTCTATTGCGGGTTCCGGCATCCGAATCCGGTCGAGCGGAGGCACTTGAGCCTGCGCCAGGCGGTGCGGGAAGCCGAGGTGCTGATCGGCCGGGGATTCCGGCACATCTTGCTCGTAGCCGGCGATCTTCCCCGCCTGACCACGACCGAGTACTTCGCAGAGGTCCTTCAGGAACTTCGGGCCCGGGATGTGTCGCCGGCGATTGAGATCGCTCCCCAGAGCACCGCCTCGTACGCCGCGCTCGTCGAGGCCGGGGCCTGCACCCTGACGCTCTACCAGGAGACCTACCAAGAGGAGCTTTACTCGCTCTATCACCCGCGCGGGAGCAAGGCGTCGTTCGACTGGCGTTTGGAGGGACACGAGCGGGCGGCGGAGGCGGGGATGCGGCGACTCGGACTGGGAATCCTTCTCGGGCTGGCCGATCCGCGCGACGACCTCATCGCCATGATGCGGCACGCCCGGTATCTCATGGACCGCTTCCCCGACCGGACGTTCGCCTTCAGCCTGCCGCGCATTCACGACGCCCCGGCCGGTTTTCGGGTCCCGTTTCCCGTGGACGATGAGGCATTCGTGCGTATGTACTGCGCCCTGAGGATCGCCTTTCCGGGGGCCGAACTCGTCCTCTCCACCCGGGAGCGGCCCGCCTTGCGGGACCGGCTGGCGAGGATCTGCATCACCCAGATGAGTGCTGGGAGTTGCACGGCGCCGGGGGGCTATGAGGACTCGGAAGACGCGGTTCATGCCGGCGAGCAGTTCCCCGTGTGCGACGGGCGGACGCCCGCCGAGGTCGCCGCCGGCCTTCAACGCGACGGATTCGAGATCGCCTGGCACACCACGTAGTGCCCATGCGCGCGAGCCGAGCACGCACCCTACCATTCCGCGGCTGGGCCGCGCTACGACTCCATGCGAGCGATCACGGCGTCGGCGAAGGCTTCCGTGCCGAGGTCGCCGCCGAGATCGCGGGTCTTCTGGCCGTCGGCCAGGGCGCGATTGTAGGCGGCCTTGATCCGCTCGGCCGACTGCCGGCAGCGGGGGTCGTTGCGGGCCTCGGCAAGGTGATTGAGCATCATTACGCCCGACATCAACAACGCCAGCGGATTGGCGATCCCCCGGCCGGCAATGTCGGGAGCGGAACCGTGCACGGCCTCGAACACGGCCAGGTCGTCGCCGAGATTGGCTCCGGGCACCACGCCCAGTCCGCCGACCAACCCGGCGCAAAGGTCGCTCACCACGTCGCCGTAGAGATTCTCCAGGAGGAGCACATCGAAGGGGCTCGGGTCCTGGACGAGCCGCATGCAGCCCGCGTCGATGATGAGTTCCTGGTACTCGATATTAGGATAGTCCTGTTCGTGGACCTTGCGGGCGCAGCGCAGGAAGAGGCCGTCGGTGACCTTCATGATGTTGGCCTTGTGAAAGACCGTGATGCGGCGACGCTGACGGCGGTTGGCGAAGCGGAACGCCCAATGGGCGATCCGCGTGCACGCCGCCTCGGTGGCCACCTTCATGCTCATCACGACGCCGTCGGTCACCTGGTTCTCCACGCCGCTGTAGAGCCCCTCGGTGTTCTCGCGGATGATGATGAGGTCGACTCCCTGGAACCGCGTCGGGACGCCTTCGAGGCTGCGCACGGGCCGCACGGCGGCGTACAGGTTCAGCCGTTTGCGCAACTGGACGTTGATCGACGTGAAGCCTTCGCCGACGGGCGTCGTGCAAGGCCCTTTGAGGGCGACGCGGGCCCGGCGGATCGCGTCGATCGTCTCCTCGGAGAGCAGCTCGCGGCCGGCGCGCAGAGCGACCAGGCCGGCCTGATGCTCTTCCCAGACAACCGGCGCCCCGGCGGCCTCGAGGACGCGTCGCACGGCGGCGGTCACTTCGGGCCCGATCCCGTCGCCCGGGATCAGCACCGCACGGTGAAGTCGGCTCTCCGAATCCATCCTTGCGTCCTCTCCGCTCAGCCTCGCTTCTTCCGCCGCGAACGAGTCTTCCTGGCCGTCTTCTGGCCGATCGCCTCCAGCCGGGCGCGGGCTTCGCGCCGGCCGAGCGCTCGGGCGGCAACGAGGGCCCCGAACTGGGACGCCTTCGGACGCACCTGGCCTCGCTCCCAGAGATAAATGGTCTGGGCGGACACTCCCAACAGCGCGGCGTACTCCGCCGCGGTGAGTTTCAGCCGCTTCCGCTGGGCCCGCACGGAACGGGCGGAGAACCGCGATCCCTGGGCCGCGTCGTCGGCCGCCGCTGCGGGCGATGGCTGCTTCGCTTGCAGCAATTCCAGCGATGCGAGTTTCTTCTGCTGGAGACGAACCGTTCGCTTCAGGTTCGCAATGTCGGTGCGATACCGAGCCGTCGTGCGACGCGCTTGGACAATGTGACTCTTGACTTCCTTCCGCGCCAGACGGCGAATTTCGTCCTTCAACACAGACCCGATATTGGCCATTCGAGAAAACTCCTTCCTTCAATCAGAGAATAACACTCCTCCCGGGCGAAGAGTCCGCAAATCGAAGACTCCGAAACCATCGTGTTATGCGGGCGGCGCCTTTATATTTTGCCCCCGCGCTCCCGAGAAAGCCAGTGGAAAAAAGGCACAAGGGAGGCTGTCCGGGTGGCTTGCCGCCACCTTCTTGCCGTAGGGGATGCCCTGGTGACGCATGAGCGAAGTCACTCATGGATTATCGCTGAAGCGACGTCGGCACTCGGGTGGCATGCTCTCACGACGCTAAGTGTCGCACTGAGCATGGATGCCGTCACGATGGCTTCCATGTCGACCCTCGGCTGCGCCAAGTGACGGCATTCCATCCACGCTGCCGAGGATGCCAATGATTTCCCGACCGGTCCTCAGCGGCGGGCCGACAACCGATCGTCGATCTCGTCGGCAGCTTTCATGCCCTCGGCGATCGCCTGCACGGCGGTGGTGCCGCCATTGACCAGGTCGCCGCCGGCGAAGACGCCTTCCATCGACGTGGCCTGGGAACCGGGACGTGTGGCCACCAGCCCATGGCGCGTGAATGCAAGCTCTTCCAAGGCCCGCCGCAAGCCATCGGGCAGGGCCTGCCCGATGGCCTCAACGACCATCGCGACGGGCAAGATGTATTCGCTTCCCGCCACGTTGCGGGGCGCACGCCTCCCTGAGGCATCGGGTTCGCCGAGTTCCGTCCTGACCACGCGGACGCCGGCCACCTTCCCCTGTTCGTCGGCCTCGTACCCGAGCGGCTGCGTGAGAATCAGGAGATGGCATCCGGCCTTGCGGAGGCGTTTCTGCTCCTCCGGCCAGGCAGGCATTTCGGCTGCCGAACGGCGATAGACGACAAAGACGTCGGGCGCGCCGAGCTGTTTCGCGGTGACGGCCGCGTCGACGGCCGTGTTGCCTCCGCCCAGCACGGCGACCCGTCCGGAGAGGGAAGTAATCTTGCCCCGCTTCACGTCGCGGAGGAAGCCGAGGGCATCGACCACGCCCCCGGCCGCGGTCAACGAGATCGACTGTTCGAGTCCGAGGCCCAGGAAGACCGCGTCGTACTGCGACTGCAACTCGCGGAGAGAGATGTCGCGGCCCAGGGCCGCCCCGAGCCGGAAGACCAACCGCCCGGAATCCCGCGCCGGCTTGAGAATTGCGTCGATCTCTTCGGCGGCCGTCTCGAATCGGGAGCAGGGGATGAGAGAATCGGGCGTCCCGCCGACCCGCTCGCCTTGTTCGAAGATCGTGGCCCCGTGGCCGCGTTCCAACAACCGGATCGCGCAGGCCAATCCGGCCGGCCCGCCGCCAACCACGGCGACGCGGAACCCGCTCGGCTCCGCCGGCAATCGCACGCCGGTCATTCCCGCCTGGCGGGCCAGGCGGCACACCGCGCCCTGGATGTCGCGGATCGGCAAGGCATGCTCCGCGAAGATCTGCTCCAGGCATCCCCCTTCGCACTGGACCTCCGAAGGGCAGACGTAGGCGCACATCTCCGGCAGCACGTTCGAGCGACGAAGCACGTCGTAGGCCTCTTGGATGCGGCCGTCGGCGAACTCGCGGAGAAAGGCGGGAACGTCGACGCGGGCGGGGCAATTCGCGGTGCAGGTGGGGAACTCACAGTCACGGCATCGCCGCGCCGCCTCCCGGAGCCGGTCGATTGCAAAACGCCGCCCCAGCTTGTATTGCTCGCCGTAGATGTCGCGGTCGCGGACCACGCAGCCGGTCATCGTGCCGTCGCGCATGATCTGCGAGCAGCCCGAGCACGTGATGCACGTCTTGGCCGGGTCCATACGGCCTTCCCGGAGGATGTCGCGTGCCGCATCGGGGTAGGCGAACGCGCTGCGGCCCTGGCCGACCAGCGCGGCCCATCCCTCGCGCACCACTCCGGCGGCCAGGTAGGGCATCAGGTGCCGGAGCCAACTGTATCCCGTGGCCACCACCGGCAGATCGGGAAACGCCTGCTGCACCTCCCGGACCAAGTCCACGAGCCGCGCCACGCCTTCCAGCGGGTGCTCCTCGGGCACCTCAACCCCGGCGATGGGCCGATCGTAGGGCCGGCCGAAGTGCGGGTTGAAATAGGGATTCCCGGCCGTCACATTCACCAGCGGGATCCCCGCCTGCTTCAGCGATCGGATGACCTCGATCGGTTCGGCCAGATCGGGCTTCGCGCGGTCGTCGCGGCTCACGCCGAATCCGTAGGGATACGGAATCGCGTCGTACACGTTGATCCGAGTGGTCACGAAGAGGTTCGGCACCGTCGCGGCGATCTTCTCCACCGCCTCGCGGAGGAAGCGGGAGCGGTTGGCGAGCGTGCCCCCGTACTTGCCCTCGCGCGTGTGCGAGGCCAGCAGCTCGGAGACCAGGTAGCGGTGACACGCCTTGACGTCGACCCCGTCGAAGCCGGCCTGCGCTGCCAGCTTGGCCGCCGCAACGTAGGTCTCCTGGAGGCGGTCGAGGTACTCGTCGGAGACCAAGGGATAGTCGGGCGGGAGTTGGTGCTTGGGATCGAGTACGGCGCTATGATGGGCGATGATCGGCTTGGGAATGCCCTTCGGCTTGCTGTAGCGGCCCGAGTGCGTCAACTGGAGAATCGCGACGATCTCGTGGCCGAACGCCTCCCGGGCAGCCTGACGCGTGGCGGCCACGAGCCGTGCAAATGTTGCCACGCTCCCTTCGTGCAGGACGAACTGGTGGGGATTCGAGCGGGCCTCGTGCAGGATCGCGGTGGCCTCGAACCAGAGCAGCCCGGAGCCGCCCCGGGCGTAGCGCAAGTAGCGGCGGAAGCTCAACGGGCCCGGCGAGCCGTCGGGCGTCGAATCAAACCCCTCCATGGGCTGAACGGCCAGCCGGTTGGGCGTCCGCAGCCCGGCCAGCGCGACGGGGTCGCCCAGCACGCCCAGGTCCTCGGCAAGGGGCAGCGCAAGCCCGAGTGCGGCGAGCTCCGCCCGCAACGCGTCCAGGTCGCGAAGATGAAATCGCTTGTGCATCCGCTCAGCTCGGCCTGTCGCCGGACCGCTCACGTCCGCGGCGGTCGTGCCCGCCGCGCGAGCGGTTCCCGGATCGCCGGTCGGGGTTCTTGGCGCGGGACTCCAAGTTGGCCGAGATCACCACGTTGACCGCGTCGAACCAGGAGGGGATCGCCCGGTGGATCGATTTCTCGCCTCGATCCCCTGCCTCGGCGGGCAGTTCCTCGTCGAGGAGGTCGTCCTGGAAGTCGTCTTCCGGGGTTGCGGGCTCGGGTTCCTCGCGGTCGGAGCGTCTCGAAGGCGGGCTGTCGTCGCGACGGGCGTCGTCGCCCGCCGACGGCTCACGCCTCGAAGAGCCCCCACGCCGGCGCCGCCGACGCTTTCCCCTGCGCGCACCCTCTTCTCGCTCTCCGGAGGCGGACGGCGCGGAGGTAGGTTCTGCCGCTTCGGTGTCGAGTTCCTCGGGTTCTTCTTCGTCGGTCGCAGGCAACCCCCAGTCCCGGGTCGCGGGCGACTCGACCGTCGCCTCTGCCGTTTCCTGGTCAAGACCTCCGGAGGGACGTCGCCTCCTGCGGCGCTTTCGGCCGCGGCGTTCTTCGTCGCGCGCCGGACGGCCTGCGGAGCGAGGCGACTCGTCCGACTCGTCCTCGTCGGGGTGCCTTGCCGAGGCCCGACCCAATGCCGGTTCCCCCGCGGCGTCCCGAGGATCGTGTTCCACAACCGTCGAGGCCGGGACCGGTTCCTTGTGGGCCGGTTCCGGGGCCTCAAGCTCAGGTGGCACCTCAACCCCCAACTCCTGCGCCAGAAGCCCCCAATCGCCGGCAGGCCGTCGAGGCGGCGCGGGCCGGGGCGGCAAGGGGGCA
>CAYSGY010000073.1:0-3481 GCA_964430315.1 uncultured Planctomycetaceae bacterium | reverse complement strand
GCGGAAGTACTCCAGGGCCTGCGCCGGCATGAGGCTGCGGAGCTTGTCGCGGACGGAGGCGATGCCGTTCCTTGAGGAGGAAGATCCTCCGCCTTCGCCGTCACCTCTTCTTCCTCAGGCACCTCGGCGCCGAGTTCTGCTGCCAGGAGTTGCCAGTGATTGACCTTCTCGTTTTCTGCCATGCCTGATGCAACCATCTCGGGAAAATGCGAAACCCCTGGCGGCGCGGGGGCCGACTGGGTCTGGTGGACAACCCACCCACCACCAATCTAGGAGTTGTTGGGCATGTTGAGAAGGCGACCGGAGCGCCATCCGTTTGACTACACTCGTATCTTTCTGACGACGCCTTCGATGCAGCCGCCGGATCCACTGTCCTCCAAGCCGGAGTCGGCAACGTGCCGTATCCCCTTGTCTTGTTGAGAGTTATGGCTGCACCTGGACGACATCGCACATGGATCGCGAAACGGTATAATGGTTGCATCATCGACGTCCCGGAAGCGATTGCATCCCAGTTGGGTGAGAAAGGGAGGCTACGATGTACGTCCGACAACGACTTTTCGCTCGCGGAGGACCGGCGCTGGCTCTCGGCGTCGGACTGGTTGGATGGATCTGGTTGACCGGCGATGCGCTGGCACGCGGCGCACATTCCGGCCGGTCGATCGGCGGCCAGCGATCGGCGGCCAGTTCGTCCGGTTCTGCGCGATCGTCTCACAGCACGTCCTCGGTGTTGTCCCGGCAGCGGTCGAGTCTGTCCGCGGCTCCGTCCGCGAGCTTTCGGACCGCACCGCAGACAGATTCTTCGGCAGCGCGGTCGCGGAGTGTCTGGCCTCGCGAGGCTGGTATCTCTCGGTCCGGCACGGGTCCCCTGGAGACCCGCTCCCCAACCCGGCTCTCCTCCCCGCCGGTTCGAATCGGCGCAGGAGATGTCGGAGTTGATAAGTCCGGGGGCACGGACCGGTCATCGCGCACTCAAGTTTCCCATGGCGCCGGTGGTTCCAGCCAGCCGAGTATGGCCGAGATCCGGCGCCGAATTCCTGACGTGGCCGGCAACCGAGTCGGAGCGACCCTGACCGGAGAGAACCGGCTCGCGGCCGGGGCCCCGGGCAAACGCGTCTCCGATTCCGCCCCCGGCCGCAACCCGGCGACCGGCGACCGGCCCACCACCTCGGATCTCCGCAAACGGATCCCGGACCTTTCCTCGCGTCAGCCCGACAGCGCGGACGTACGGCAGCGGACGGCTGCCGCAGGTCCCAAGGGGGATCGCGGAGGCAAGTCCGATACCGGCAGGCCGGACGTGCGCAAGACGGATTCGGGCAAGCCGGACGTGCGCAGGACAGATTCGGACAGGCGGGATCCTGGCAAGTCGGACGTGCGAAAGCCGGATTCTGCGAAGACGTCTTCCGATCGTCCTAGCATCACCGAGCTCCGGAAGCGAATTCCCGACGCGTCGGCCGGCAAGACGAAGCTGCCCGACGGGCGCGGGAAGGTGGACCACGACAGGACGACCACTCACAGCGTGAATCCCATGGACAGGACGAAGGCGGGGGACCTCGGCGGCAAGACCGGGCGGCGAGGGCCTCCGGACCTGAAGTCCGAAACGAAAGGCGCAGGGCACGGCACGAAGATCAACCCGCCCGATGGGCCTGGCAAGGGAAAGGGGCATGGTGCGCCCGATGCCCTCGCCAACGCTCGTTTCCCCGACCGGGTGAAGAAGGGGGAGTTCGACGCTCTAGCCAAAGGGGCGGCCGGCCAGAAGATCAAACTGGCCGACCAGTACCGGCTGGCACAGCAGGGTGACGTGGCCCGGCGTCTCGGGCTGCACGGTCCGGGAGGAAACGTGACCCATGTCCACAACGTCACCAAGGTGACGAACGTGACGCATGTGAACCACGCCGTCCATTCCCACCCGGGTTTCGGCTATCGCGGTTGGATCAGCCCCTATTATCACCGGCATGCGTTCGAGTACCGGTGCCACTTCGGGCCGGCGTGGTACCCTAGGATCTGGTGGTATCCACGTTGGTCGCCGTGGGTCCACTGGAGCTGGTATCACCGGTGCCGACCGTATTGGGATCCTCGCCCGCTGTGGTGCCGGCCGGTCGCCTATGTGGTAGTGGCCCGGCCCTGGGTGTATTGGGACTGCCCGGTGTGGACGCCGCTCCCGGTGGTGTCGAGCGGCACATGGGTCGAAGTGGACCGGCCGGTCGTGCCCGAGGCGCAGTACGATCTGCAAGTGCTGGCGGTGCGTTTCGTGGATCCCGGCCATCCGGACGAGAAGCTCGGACCTCGCTACCGGGTCTGGTTCCGCAACAACAGCGCGCAGGCGATCACGCAGGGGTTCGACGTGCGGCTGTTCGCCACGCCCGACGCGACCTTGACGCAAAACGCGGTGCAGGCGGGCGTGCGCGTCACCGCGATCGAGGCTGGCGATACGCAGTCGGTCGACATCCGCTTGCCGTTCGACGTGGCCCAAGCCCCCGCCGATGCCCAGGGCAAAGCCCCGTTCCAGTACCTGCACGCGATCGTCGACGCTGCCCGCGAGATCCGCGACGTGGATCAGGCCAACAACGGGGCCGCGGTCCCGGCGGCCGACGTCCTGCCGGTCGATCCGGCGGCGTTCGAGGCCGATCCGGCCACGCTGACCGCAGGCGGCGAGTTGATCGTGGCTGGCGAAGGCTTAGGACCGGAGCCGGGCCGCGTCCTCGTGCATCTGGGCACCCTCGAGCTGGAGGCGGAAGTGCTCGGTTGGTACGACCTGGGGGTGCGGGTGAAGATGCCCGATCTGCCGCTGGCCGAGGCGACGAAGGCGGATGTGGTGGTCGTGCGGGGTGACGGGGCGGCGGCCAATCCGCTCACGGTGACCCTCCATCCGCCGCTGCGCGACGCCCAGGCCCCGGCGATGAACGCCCCGGCGCTGCCGCCGGTCCCCGCGCCTCCGCAGCCGGCACCGAACCCGTAGCCGATCCGACCGGTTCCGTTCACCCTGCCAAGCCCACGGGTTGCAACCCGTGGGCTTCTTTTTCGCTCTGGGCGATCTTCACAACTCCTGGGCGAGCTGTTCGAGATTCCTCAGGCGGGCACCGGCCGGAAATCGCGACCAACGCCCCAATCGTTCCCACCCCAAGAGGCCGTCATTTTCCCGCGGAGAAGAGCGGTGGCTGCTTGGCGGGGCCCGACTCCCCTTGCTTCGGATGGCTCGGGCCGGCCTGGAAGCGGGCCATCAGCTCGCGTCGGAGGGCCTCGATATCGGCGGGGACGTATCGCGGTTCGGCTTCGCTCAACTTTTCGGAGATGCGATTCATGGCAAATGGGGCTGAGTGTGCGGGTGGAAAACACGGACGTTTCCGCCACGTACTCATCGTCCGCGACGGCGGGAACCTTCGGGGGCTGCTCCTGAGGGCCACAAGGTCTATTCAGCATCCCCAGATTCCGGCTCCCGCCGGGAGTCTGAACGGATCGCCACGATCGTGCGGAGCGGCACCTT